>NZ_CP012752.1:1204545-1505681 GCF_001302585.1 Kibdelosporangium phytohabitans
TTCGGGCAGTGGCCGGACGGCGACGAGGTCGCCGAGATCTGGCAGACCGGGTTCGTCTCGATCCTCGGCTTCGTGCTCGACCGCGCCGCCGACGTGCACGGCTACGAGATCGATTTCAGTGACGTCGCACCGAATCTGCTGATCATGATGTTCCTGGCGCGGGACATCGGCGTGCCGTACGAGGAGATCAGCGACGTCATCCACGAGCTGACCGAGCCGGAGTGGCACGGGTACGCCGAAGCGCACGGCGACCCGGCGCAGTTGCTGGTCGAGGTCCTGACCAGGCTCGGCGCGGTCGAGGTGGTCGGCGAGCACGTCCGCTACACGCCGTTGGCGCTCAGTTCCGTGCGGGAGCAGATGATCGCGAACGGTGTCGAGATCCCGTTGCTGCCTCCGGCCGAGGAGATGACAGCGCAGGATCTGGCGTCGCTCGCGGTGGTCCTGCAGTCCGCGGAGATGCAGTCGGAGGTGTCGGCGTGGCTGGCTGTCCGCGAGGCCGTGCCGGCCGCGCGTGAACTGCTCGCGGTCGCTGCCAACGGTTCTGCCCGGGTGCGGGTGTGGGCGACCAACGCCGTGAACGAACTGGGCGACGACGTCAAACCGGTCTGGCGGGAGTTGCTGGGCGACGACGTGCTGGGGCCGTACGCGAAGTACGCGCTGGCGGAGGAGGACCTGGAGGTCACCGAGCTCGGGTGGATCACGATCGACTCGTTGTCGTTGTTCGTTGAGGCCGCGGAACAGGGCGTGCTCGACGAAACGCACGTGCTGGCGCAGTTGTTGCCCGCCGGGCACGAAGAGGAGTTGCTGGAAGCCATGTGGCGGCTGCCGCACCCGGAGGTGGCCGAAGTGCTGCACCTGGTCGGCACGCACCACCCGGACAAGAAAGTCGCCAAGTACGCCCGCAAGGCGGCGCACAAGGCGACCACCTTCCACACGAACAGCTGAACGCACACGGCGATCGGCGCCGCCGTGGGGCGACGGCGCCGATCGCCGTGTGCTGAGTTCCAGCGCGTCAGTCGGGCTGGCCGACCTGGGTGTTGGACAGGTCGAGCCCGATCGCGAAGTCCGCGCTGTAGCCGGCCCCGCTGGCCACGGGGTTCAGCAGCATCTGGGCACCACCACGCAGGTAGATGGAGTCCCTGTTGTTGGTGGTGTCCGCGGGGCCCTTGCGCGCGTACGGCTGGGTCCGCAGGTACGCCGCGCCGAACTGGGGCGTGAAGTACAGCTGCGAGGTGAACTCGTACGGGCGGCCGTTGGTGCCGGTCGTCCGGATCTTGATGTGGATGTGCAGGGTCCTGCCCGTGTACCAGCCGGGCAGGATGGTGATGAACTGGGCCTTCCCCTCTGCGTTGGTGTTCTGGTAGCCGCGCAGGAAACGGCGGCCGGAACTTCCCTGTGAGGGGATGTCCGAGTACAGGCCGAACGCGTCGCACTGCCAGACGTCCACCATGGCGTTGGGCAGCGGCGTGCACTGCCCGGGGCGGACTGACTGGACGGTGAAGTTGAGCGTCAGCGCCGTTCCGGCCGACGGCTGACCAGTGGCCGGGTCGGTCCGGATGTCGGACCGGTTGAGCCTCCTGTCGACGAAGTAAGGACCTTCCATCTGCTCCGGCTTGACCACGCAGTCCAGTGCGCAGACCTCGGGGCCGTCGGTGGAGGTGGTGGCGCCCGCCACGGGAGATCCCGCGACCGTGAGCGTCGCACCTGCGGCGCCGAGCAGGATCAGCGCCTCCCGTCGGCCGATGATCCTGCCTACCGGCTCGTCGTCGTCGTGCATGGAGTTTTTCCTTTCGACCGTTCGCATGTGGTGGGAAATGCGCGCGGTGAGCGGGCTCGGGTGCAGGGAACCACGCACCACGGACTGTGCAAGATCCGATGCGCTCTGTCGAGGAGGATTCACCCGGGTGCAGTCATTGCGAAACGCTATTCGCCCCGCTGATAGGTCTGGACCTTCAGTCGCTGACCTTGATCTTCTTCATGGTCAGGTGGGAGATCACCCGTGCCACACCGGGGATGCCGATGATCTTCTCGGTCTGGAAGTGCTCGTAGGCCTCGTGGTCGGCGACCATCACGCGCATGTGGTAGTCGGGCGTGCCGAAGAGCCTGCGGAACTCGATCACTTCCTCGTAGCCCGCGATGGTGGCTTCCAGGTCGGCGAGCGTCTTCTTGTCGCTGATGGCCACCTCGACCGACACGATCACCTCCAGCGGCCTGCCGGTGGCCGCCGGGTTGATCCGCGCCCGGTATCCCGTGATCACGCCCTGCTCCTCCAGCCGTTTGACGCGGCGCAGGCAGGGCGGCGGGGTGAGGCCGACTCGTTCGGCCAGGTCGACGTTGCTCAACCGGCCGTCGCGTTCGAGGTGGAACAATATTTCTCGATCGATCGAATCCAGTACATATTTATTGCCCACCGACTGAATTTAGCACAATAATTGGACATCGGGTGACGCTCGCCGCGTTCTAGCATTGCGTCCATGACTCAGGTGAACGCGTGGCTGGACCACCGGGCCGACGAGATGGCCGACTTGCTCGTCCGGCTGATCGCCGTCGAATCCGAGAACCCGCCGGGGCGGGCCCTCGGCCGGTGCGCGCGGTTGTTGAGCGATGCCATGGACGAACTCGGCCTCAATCCGGAGCTCATCCCGCTCGACGCCGAGCGGGACCTCGACGAGCCGGGCATTGTGCGCGGCACGGTCGGCAGCGGCGAGAAAACCCTGTACTTCCACGGCCATTTCGACGTGGTTCCCGCGCAGAACCGTGCGCAGTTCACCGCGCGGCGCCGTGACGGCAGGATCGTCGGCCGGGGGAGCGCGGACATGAAAGGCGGCATCGTCAGCATGTTGTACGGCGCCGCCGCCGTGAAGGAATCGTTGGCAGACGGGCGAATCGTGATACACCTCGTCTGCGACGAGGAGACCGGCAGCGTCACCGGGGCCGGGCATCTCCGGCGCAGCGGCATGATCGACCCTCGCGCCGTCGCCATGGTCACGGCGGAACCCAGCGGCGGGCGCATCTGGAACGCGGCGCGTGGCGCATTGTCGTTGAAGGTCTCCGTGCAGGGCAAGGAAGCCCATGTGGGACAAGCGGACCGTGGCGTCAACGCGTTCCACCACCTGCTGCACGTCGCACGGCCTGTCGAGGCATACGCCCGTGAGATGGCCGAGGAACAGTCCATGGTCGTGCCCGGTGGCCTGTTCGGCGGCGGCTTGAACTTCAACGTAGTGCCTGGTGACGCGTACTTCACCATCGACGGCCGCTACCACCCGCGGGTGGATCTCGACCGGGAACTCAAGCGGCTGAACGGGATCATCACCCACGCTGCCGACGAGATCGGCGCGGACGTCTCGATCGAGGTGACACAGCAACAACCTCCCGCCTACACCGATCCCGCTCACCCCGCAGCCGTCGCATTGGCCGAAGCGGTCACGGAGATCAACGGCGAGGATGCTGCTTTCGAGCTGTGCGAAGGGATTCTGGAGACGCGGTGGTACGACCAGGTCGGCATACCGGCGTTCGGGTACGGCGCTGGGCTGCTGGGCGTCTCGCACGGCCCCGACGAGTACGTCGACGAGGCCGCCATGCGCCGGTGTGCTGCCGTGTACGCGCGATACGCCGACCTGATGCTGGGGTGATCAGGCCAATGCGGCGGTGACGTAGCCGATGCTGATCGAGTCGTACGCCAGTCCGATGTGCCCGACGAAGACACCGGGGTGTTCGTCCTGGATGACGATGTTGCGCACGTCCGGCCCGGTCAGCAACGACGTGGAGACCGGCGTGACGAGGAAGTCCGACGTGCTCACGATGACCGTGTAGCGCACGCCCGGCTGCGTTTCGCCGCCCGCGTTGAGCTCGCGGATGAAGTCGGAGTCCCTGATCAGCTGCAGGCACGACTTGCACAACCCGCCGACGAGCAGCTGGGCCGCACCGGGGAACAGTTTGGCGAGTTCGGCGATGCCGCTCATGGTCGTGCCGTGGTTGGGCGGTGCGAGGGCGACGAAGTGGTTCACCTTGGCCGCGCCACCGTAGTTCTTCAGGTAGTAGCGCGGCATGATGCCGCCTTCGGAGTGCCCGACGACGTCCACTTTGGCCGCCTTGGTCGCGGTGAGCACCTTGTCGACGTACTCGCCGAACTCCTTCGCGGAGTTCTGGATGTAGTCCGTGCCACCGATGCCGGGGATCGCGGACTGGCCGTAGGTCGGCGTGAACACGCAGTGGCCCTTGGCGGCGAGCGCGGGTGCGATGGCGAGGAAGTTGCCGGGGCCGTTGCCGAACAAGCCGTGTGCGGCGACGACCGGTCGCGGGTGTGCCGCTGAGGGGCGGCACGACCAGTCGTTGACGCCACCGGACGGCGCGGCCGTGGCGGGGACTGCGGTGAACATGAGACCGGCGGCGGACAGGGCGAGGATCCGCCGGAGTACCCGATTCATTGACACTCCTCACTGAGCGTGGGAACCCGGTTACGCGGCGGACGCTACACCGAACCTGGAAGATCTTCCAAGAACTATGTCCAAGAAATCTGTTCGGTACCGTTCCAGGTATGGCTCGCAACCGACGCAAACAGCCCCGCCGGGACGCACTGCTGGCCGCTGCCGTCGAAGTGGTCGGCGAGCGCGGCGTGGCCGGGACGACCCACCGCGCGGTGACCGAACGCGCCGAGGTGCCGTTGGCGACCGCGAGCTACTACTTCTCCTCGATCGACGAGCTGATCGCCGAGGCCCTCACCGCGTTCGTCAAGCAGCGCGCCGAGGAGATCGGTCTGCCACACCGTGACGACGTTTCGCCGTCGACTGTCGCCGAGTGGTACGCCGAGCAGGTCATGGGTCTGGAGAAGTCGAAACGGCTGGCGTTCTACGAGGTTCTGCTCAACGCCGCCCGCACACCGGAACTCGCCGAGGCGGCCCGCAACGCGATGGCGAGCTACCAGGACTGGGCGGTCGCGGGTCTCGACGCGGCCGGGACGCCGAGGGGAGTAGGTGCCGCGCGCGCTTTCGTCGCATTGGGACTCGGCTTCGGTCTGCTCCATTTGGTCGAGGAGCGGGAAAGCGACACCGAGGAGTTGTTCACGGCGTTGCGGGACTTGTTCATCGGCAGCGTGCTGGAACCGGACGAACACGCCGCGTGGACCGAGCGGCTGACGCAAGGCCGAGACTGAATCGACAGGTTGTTCTCACCCAAATCCCAGCTGGGGTCCATAGCTTTGCTCTTGTGTCCCCCTTGGGTCGAAGAGCCGTCCTCGGTGGTTACCTGGTGGCCGCGATCGTGCTGATAGCGCCTGCCCCGGCGCAGTCGGCAGCCCCGTCCGACCCCGCAACCGCCGTGGCGGTCGCGCCGTTGGTCACGGTCGAGCCGTCACCCGAACCAGGAGAACCGTCGCAGGAACCGCTCGCACAACCACCGCCGGCGACCAACTACGCCGCTGCGATGGTTGACGCGGCCCGCGCGGCCGTGCCCAAGGGGGTCACCTACGGCATCGCGGTGCTGGACCTGCGGACCGGTCAGTCGGCCGCCGACGGCACCGAACAGTTCTATTCGGCCTCGTTGAGCAAACTCATGCTCGTGGTGGACATGCTCGACCGGGATGTCGAGCTCACCCCGGCCGTGCACACGTTGATCGACCGCGCTCTCGGCCCGAGCGACGACGACGCGATGAACTCCTTATGGGTGAGGTTCGACGGCCCGGACGCGATGACCCGAGTGGCCACGAACCTCGGCATGGTCGCCACCGAGACCTCCGACGACCGCAGCCAGTGGGGCGAGGTCAAGGTCTCGCCGGCGGGCTACACCCGGCTGTACCACCACATCCTGACCGGAATGGATCCCGATGACCGGGACGTCATCGTGACCGCCCTGTCGGCCGCCCCGCCCGTCGCGGCCGACGGTTTCACCCAGTACTTCGGCCTGCTGGGCGGTCCGCTCAACGCGTACGCCAAACAGGGCTGGATGTACTACGGCAACGAGCTTTACCTGCACAGCGCCGGGGTGGTGGCCAACTACGTCGTCGTGCTCATGTCGAGCCAGACGCCGTCGGCCGGGGTGGCCCGCGCCAACCTCTCGTCGATCGCCGCCGCGGTGTCCACTGTGGTCAATCAGGTGACCAGGTAACGCGGCACGGGTTCGCCCAGCAACCGCCGTGTGGTCTCCAGTCCCCAGTCGTCGAGCTGGTCGACGGCGTCCGACGAGCCACGCAGCCCACCGAACCGGGACACGTGCTCAGCCCACTCCTCGCGGCGCTCGATCCCGGGCCTGGCAACGAGGCAGTCCGGGTCGTTGACCCAGAACCGGCCGTGCTGGAACGCCCGCGATTCGCCGTTGAGCACCGCACCCCGTTGACCGGGCATGGAGATGTCACCGCCGGGCGGCGAGTACGCCGGCGCGATGTCCGGGCTGACGCGCATCGCGTCCACCAGCCCGATCGACGGCAACTGCGGCGCGCCGCAACCCAGCAGGTACGCCTCAGGCCCGATGGCGTCCCTGATCAGCCGCAACGCGCCCCGGTACGCCTCGACCGGCGAGACGTCGGCGTATCGCCTGCCGGGCAACGCTCCCGCGTAGATGAAGTCGATCTTGTGGAAGTCGATGCCCCAGCCGCGCAACGTCCGGAAGACCGTGGACAGGTACTCGGCCGCGCCGGGATGCGTGCTGTCGAGCGCGTACAGGTCCTGGTCCCAGTTGTGGCCCGCGTTCACCGGTGAGCCGTCGTTGTCGCGCACCAACCACTCCGGGTGCTCGCTCGCGACACGAGACCGCGCGCCGACGAGGAACGGCGCCGTCCAGATACCGGCGCGGTGCCCCGAATCCGTGATCCGCGCGAACAGCCCCGGCACGTCCGCGAAGTCGCGCGACGGCACCAGCCAGTCACCGATCTCCGCCTGGTAGCCGTCGTCGACCTGCACGACGTCCACCGGTATCCGGTCCATCACGGCCAGGTTGGCGTCCACATTGGCCTCGGTGACCTTGGTGAAGTACTGGTACCAGGAACACCAGATCGTCGGCGCGGGCCGGGGCGCGGCCAGGCCGAGCGAGGCCACGACCGAGTCCGCCCACCGGGCCAGCGCCTCCTGGACGGACCCTTCGTGCGTCTGGACGACGACGTCCTGCGCTGCCGTCACGACAGCCCGGCCGTCCGCGATCGACACGTCGATGGCCGGGACGGAGTTCACCGGGTCGGCCGAGGCGATCACGTGCACCGGCCCGTCGCCCGGGTCGACGGCGATCAGGCCTTCGCCGCGGTAGACGTCCGGCGCGGGCAGGGATTCCGACCGCCACGCACCGATCCGCCTGGTGTCGCCGGACGGCCGGTGCGCGGGCGTGCCGGGCCGGTACGACGTGGACGGCGACCAGGACTGCCAGCCCTGTTCGTGGACGACGGCAAGATCGGGATCGATCGGGATCTCGGTCACCGGCCGCACGGGCATCAGCCTTTCGTCGAGCCGAGGGTCAGTCCGCCGACGAACTGCCGTTGCAGTGCGAAGAACACCACCAGGCACGGCAGCGCGACCAGCAGCGACCCCGCGGCGAGCAGGTTGTAGTCGGTGAAGAACTGGCCTCTGAGGTTGGACAGCGCCGAGGTGATCGGCATCCTGTCACCGGTCTGGATCAACACGATCGCCCAGAAGAAGTCGTTGTAGATCCAGGTGAACTCCAGCGTAGCCAGCGCGCCGAGCGCCGGGCGGCACAGCGGCATGATGACCTGCCAGTACTGCCGGAACACGCCTGCGCCGTCCACCCTGGCGGCCTCGGTCAGCTCGGTCGGGATGGTCTTCATGTAGTTGCTCAGCACGAACGTGCAGAACCCGGCCTGGAACGCGATGTGGATCAGGATCAGGCCGAGTTGCGTGTCCAGCAGGGTTTCCTTGTAGTTGAGCCACTCCGGCACCGGGATCAGCCGGAACAACCGGTACAGCGGGGTGATGATCACCTGCTGCGGCAACAGGTTGCCCGCGGTGAACAGCATCAGCAGCGCCAGGTTGAACTTGAAGTTGAACCTGGTCACGCCGAACGCGACGAACGAGCTGAACAGCAGCGTGATCAGCACCGCCGGGATGGTGATGACCAGCGTGTTCCAGAAGTAGTTCGGCAGGTCCGCGGTCCCCCACGCCTTGCTGAAGTTGTCCAGCGTCAGCTCGGACGGCAACGAGAAGTAGCCGTTGGCCGCCGTGTCCTCGTACGTGCGCAGCGACGCGAACACCGTCCACAGCAGCGGCGCGAGCCACACCAGGCACACCACGACCAGGAACGTGTGCAGCGCGATCCGGCTCGCCCGCAGCCGTGCGTTCTTCTTGTCCCGTTCGCCACCGCCGCTCCTGCGCACCGGCGGACGGTCCAACGTCGTGGTCACGTTCGTTCCTCCCGACGGAAGACCTGCACCAGATACGTGATGATGAAGCCGAGCGAGATCACCAGCAGGATCACCGCGAGCGCGGAACCCCAGCCGATCCGGCTGGACTCACCGATGATGTTGTCGGTGATCAGCACGGAGACCAGTTCGAGCCCGTTGCGGCCGCGGTTGATCGCGTACACGATGTCGAACGCCCGCAGGCCCTCGATCACGGTGATCACCAGCACGATCACGTTGATCGGCTTCAGCACCGGGAAAGTGACCTGCCAGAACGTCTGCCAGCCGTTCGCCCCGTCCAGCGCGGCGGCCTCCTTCAGCGACGGGTCGAACGACTTCAGCCCGGCCAGGTACAGCAACATCACGTACCCGGTGTGCTTCCAGCCCGCGGCGATCAGCACCGCGTAGATGTTGATGTCCGAGTCGCCGAGCCAGTCGACCGGGCCGGACTGGGCCATCCCCAGCACGTTGTTGACCAGCCCGAGGTTCGGCTCGTACATCAGCTGCCAGATGAAGCCGACCATGGCCAGCGCCAGCACCACCGGCAGGTACAGGATCGACTGGTAGACCCTGGTGAACTTGAGCTTGCGGTCGAGCAGCACCGCGAGCAGCAGGCCGAAGCTGGTCGGCAGCACGATCAGGAACGCCAGCCAGATCAGGTTGTGCTGCACCGCGGGCCAGAACCGCGGGTACGCCGTGAAGATGTCGGCGTAGTTGCGCGTGCCGACGAACTTGATCTGGTCGAGGTCGCCGATGCCGTCCCACGAGGTGAACGACAGCAGCACGGACGACAACGTCGGCACCCACACCAGCGCCACGTGCAGCAGCGTGGGGATGCCGACCATGAGCAGCAGCACGATCCGGTCGGTCCCGGACAGCGCGGTGGCCCGGCGCCACCCCTTCCGGCGAGGCGGCGCCGGGTCGACGCGTGGCGTGTTCTCCAGAACAGTCATTACTTCTGGAAGTACTGCTTGGCCTGCGAGGCGATCTTCTTGACCAGGCCGTCGACGTCGTTGGGGTTCTTGATGAAGTCGTTCACGCTGTTGATCGCGACCTCGCTGGCGAAGCCGGGGTCGGTGTCGCGGTCGAGGAACTGCGTGATGTGCTTGGCCTCGTTGACGAACTTCACGCACTTCTGCTGGAGCTTGTTGTACGCGGCCGAATCCGCCTTGTTGCTGGCCGCGATGCTCGTCGGATCCGACTTCAGGTACGTCTGCTGCGCCTGCGCGGTGGAGATGTAGGTCAGCAGCTTGTCCGCGGCTGCCTTGTCACGCGGCTTGACCGCCTGGCAGAAACCGTCGATCGGGGCCTCGATGGTGTCCTGGCCGTGTGCTTTGTCGATCTCCGGGAAGGCGAAGAAGTCGAGGTCGTCCAGCTTGTTGCCCGCGCTGAACTGCTGACCGATCTGCTGCGAGCCGACCACCATCATCCCGGCCTCGCCCTTGAGCACCGACTGCGCGGCCTCCTGCCAGTCCCGGCCGAGCGAGTTGGGCTGGTAGAACTCCATCAGCCGCTTCCAGTTGTCGAAGGTGGCGCGCACCTTCGGGCCGGCCCAGTCCTCCTTGCCCGCCATCAGGTCGACGTGGAACTGGTAGCCGTTGGTCCGGAAGTTGATCTGGTCGAACGTGCCCAGCTGCGGCCAGCCGTTCTTCTGGCCCGCGGCCATCGGGGCGATGTTGTCGCCCTTCATCTTCGTGGCGAGCGCGATCAGCTCGTCGAACGTCTTGGGGACCGCGTAGCCCTTCTGCTGGAAGATGCTCGGCCGGTAGAACACGGCCCACGGGTAGGAGTAGAACGGCACGAAGTACTGCTTGCCGTCGTCACCGGTCGAGGCTTCCTTCTGCGCCGCGGTGTAGTTGCCCTCCAGTGACTTCCACAGCTCGGAGATGTCGCCGACGAGCTGCTTCTGGGCGAAGAACCGCAGCCGGAAGCCCGCGAACCACGACCACACGTCGTCCGCGCCTGCCTGCAGGTACGAGTTGATTTGCTGCTGGAACGCCTCGTGGTCCTTGGTGTTGATGTTGACCTTGAGGCCCTGTGCCTGTGCGAAGGCCTTGACCACCTCGTCGAGCGCGCCCTTGGGCACCGCGTCGGAGTAGTTCGAGCCGAGGCTGACCGTCCCGGTGCCACCACCGCCTGAGGAGCCGGAGTCACCGCAGGCGCCGAGGCCGGGCACGGCCGCGAGACCCATGGTGGCGAACAGACCCTTGATGGCCGTTCGGCGTCCGATCGTCGCATCGATGCGGTTCATATGTCGCTCCAAACCCACGGACTCAAACAAGAGTGCTCACAATCTTGTATTGGTCCGACGTCCTGTCAAGCCCCGTTACGGACCTGTTAACCCCGCCGGGTCAGCATTGGCCAGGTAGAATCGGTTATGTACCAGTAGTCGGGGTGCGATCGAAGACCCAACAACATCGGTCGGGTCGGATGTTTGAGTATGTTGTGTTGTCCCCTATGCTCACGGCGTCCGGCACGGGCGGGAAGGGGTGTGCGGTGCTCGCGCGGCAGCGGCAGGCGATGATCCTCGAAGAGGTCAAGAAGACAGGGGCGGTCCGCGTCAGCGAACTGGTCGACCGGCTGGGCGTGTCGGACATGACCGTGCGCCGCGACCTCGAAGTGCTGTCCCGCCGTGGCCTCGTGGAGAAGGTGTACGGCGGTGCGACCGCGGTGGTCGGGCGGAGCACCGACGAGCCGGGCTTCGAGGCCAAGTCGGTCCAGCAGTTGCCACAGAAGGAAGCCATCTCCGCGCTGGCCGCGACCCTGGTCAAACCGGGAACCGCGATCGGCCTGTCGGCGGGCACGACCACGTGGACCTTCGCCAGGTACCTCGACGACGTGCCCGACCTGACCGTGGTCACGAACTCGATCCGCGTCGCCGACGTCCTGCAACGCACCGGGCGTTCGGACCGGACGGTCGTGCTGACCGGTGGCGTGCGCACGCCGTCGGACGCGTTGGTCGGTCCGGTTGCGGTGCACACGCTGAGGTCGTTGCATTTGGACATGGTGTTCCTCGGTGTGCACGGAATGGCGGCGGGACCTGGTCTCACGACGCCGAACCTGAACGAGAGCGAGACCAACCGCGCGCTGGTCGAGGCCGCGGGACGACTCGTCGTGCTGGCCGACCACACCAAGTGGGGGATCGTCGGGATCTCGACCATCGCCGACCTGGAGGACGCCGACGTGCTGGTCACCGACGACGGGTTGAGCAAGGAAGGCCGGGAGTTCCTGGCCGAGCGCGTCGGCGAACTGCTGATCGCCGACGTCGACGAGGACGGGATGTCCGACACCGGAGGGGAAACCGCGTGAGGCGCACCACGGCCCGGCTGGCCGACGGCCGGGAGATCGTGTATTTCGACGACACACCGGACGCGCCGGACCGCACCGCGACCGACACCAGAGACCTGCCGCCGTTCCAGCCGGTGTCGGAGATCCGCCGCGACCCGTTGACCGACGAGTGGGTCGCGATGGCCGCGCACCGGCAGACGCGGACGTACAAGCCGCCGGTCGAGACGTGCCCGCTGTGCCCGAGCCTGCCGGGACGGCCGACCGAGATCCCGGAAGCCAGCTACGACGTGGTCGTGTTCGAGAACCGCTTCCCGTCGTTCTCGCACATGGGCAACGGTTCCGCGCAGTCCACTGTGGAAGGCACGGACCTGGTGCCACGCGCGCCGGGCAACGGCCGCTGCGAGGTGGTGTGCTTCACCTCCGACCACACCAGCTCGTTCGGCGAGCTCAGCGTGCCGCGGATCAGGACGGTCGTGGACGTGTGGGCCGACCGGACCGAGGCGATGTCGGCGCTGCCGTACGTGGCGCAGGTCTTCCCGTTCGAGAACCGCGGCGAGGAGATCGGGGTGACGCTGAGCCACCCGCACGGCCAGATCTACGGTTACCCCTTCATCACCCCGCGCACCGAGCGGATGCTCGAGGTCGCGTCTTCCCACCTGGACAAACACGGCCGTCCGGTGATGGCCGACGTGCTCGCCGCCGAGCGCGCCGCCGGGACGAGGGTGATCGAGACGTCCGAGCACTGGACGGCGTTCGTGCCCGCTGCCGCGCGCTGGCCGGTCGAAGTGCACGTCGTGCCGCACCGGCAGGTCCCCGACCTGCCCGCGTTGACCGGCGCCGAACGCGACGACTTCGCCAGCCTGTACGCCCGCGTGCTCAAGCACCTGGATTCGCTCTACGACCGGCCGCTTCCCTACATAGCGGCATGGCACCAGGCGCCGGTGCGCGAAGGCCGTGACCTGGCGTGGCTGCACCTCGAAGTGTTCTCGGTGCTGCGGACCAAGGACAAGCTGAAGTACCTCGCCGGGTCCGAGTCGGGCATGGCCGTGTGGATCAACGACGCGACTCCCGAAGCTGTGGCCGAGCGGCTCAGGAACGCTTCGTGAGAAAGTGCGGACAAGTCCTAGGTTCATCTCAGGCGGTTCTCAGGAGATGACGGCAAGCTGGGTGCATGACCGAGAACACCCCCGGCCCGCAGGAGCCGCGGCAGGATCCGCAGGACGCGTACTGGCGCCCGCGGGATCCGGCCCAGCAGGAATCGGCTCAGCAGGAATCGGCTCGGCAGGAATCGGCTCGGCAGGAATCGGCTCGGCAGGAATCGGCTCGGCAGGACCAGGCTCAGGGACCGGCCGCGCAGCCGGAGCCGGAGCAGGCTCAGCCGGAGGCTGAGCAGTGGGCCGTCCACCAGACAGCCCAGCTGCCCGGGCACGAGCAGCAGCAGGTGCTGTTCGGGTCCGCGGTGTCCGGTCAGGGCCAGCCGGGCGTGTACGTCCCGCCGGCCACAACACAGACATATCCGACGCCGCCACCGCCGTCATCACCACCGCCGCCACGGCGTGCGGGTGGCCTGGTGGCCGGGGTCGCGGTGCTCGCTCTGCTCGTCGGTGGCGGCGCGGGTGCCTTCGGTGGCTACCTGGTCGCCGACCACAACGCCGCGACCGCGCCTTCGTCGCTGGACCTGCCGAAGCCCGCGTCGCAGGCAGCGTCCAACGCGCCGGACGGCACGATCGAGGCCGTCGCGAACAAGCTGCTGCCGAGCGTGGTCCAGCTGCGCACGCAAAACGGTGAGGGCTCCGGTTTCGTGATCCGCCAGGACGGCCTGATCGTCACGAACAACCACGTGATCGAGCAAGCGGCCGACGGCGGCAGCCTCAAGGTCGTGTACCAGGACGGGCAGGTCGCGGACGCCACGGTCATCGGCCGTGACCCGTCCTCCGACCTGGCGGTCGTGCAGTCCAAGGGCGTGTCCGGCAAGACACCGGTCACGCTCGGCAGTTCCGAGAACCTGAAGGTCGGCCAGGCCGTCGTGGCGATCGGTTCGCCGTTCGAGCTGTCCGGCACGGTGACGTCCGGGATCGTCAGCTCGCTGCACCGGCCCACGAGAGCGGGCGGCGACAACGGCTCGGAGGCGACGGTGATGGACGCGATCCAGACCGACGCCGCGATCAACCCGGGCAACTCCGGCGGGCCGCTGGTGAACATGGCAGGCCAGGTCGTCGGCATCAACTCGGCGATCTACAGCCCGGGAACCTCGAGCCGCCAGCAGGGCGGGTCGGTGGGCATCGGCTTCGCGATCCCGATCGACCAGGCCCGCAGGACAGCGGACGAGATCGTGAAAACCGGCAAAGCGACCCAGACCGTGCTCGGTGTGAAGGTGCAGACCGACCAGTCCGGTGTGGGCGCGAAGGTCAGCGAGGTCACGGCGGGCGGAGCGGCCCAGGCAGCCGGGCTCGCCGCGGGTGACGTGGTGACCAAGCTGGACGACCGCCGGATCGACACGTCGGACGCTCTGGTCGCGGCGGTGCGCTCGAAAGCACCGGGCGACAAGGTGACCTTGACCATCGGCAACGGAACGCGAACGGTGACTGTCACCCTGGGCGGTCAGACAGTCCCGACGAACTAGGCAGGAACGCTCGGCCGTTGCAGGCGGCCGAGACCAGCTCTCCTCCGCTGAGGCCCGGCTTGATGCAGGGCAAGCCAGGGCCTCGCGAGGAGACACCGGTGGTCACGACCGGAGGTACGGCAGGGAACCTCTCCGGTCGTGACCCCACCACAGCTCCGGCCCTGTCGGGTGGGCCGGAAACCGCCGATTTCTCGGGGAGATCGGCCCCCGGCTCACTGCCCCGGAGCCGGTCAGATGCCGAGCCGCACGCGACGGGTACCCCCTCATCCGTCGCCGTGCGGCTCAGGCGTTCTTCTGCGCCACACCACGCTCGCCAGCACGAACGACCACACCACGCCCAAGCTGACAGCGAGACCGAGCCAGTAGTTCCGGTCGTGCAAGCCGGGATTGACGGGGACCTGCGGTTGCCACAGCAGCGGAACCGCGATCAGCACGAGAATCCCGGACACCACCGCACCTGTCTTCACCGGTCCCTTCAACACCAGGCCGAGCAGACCCACGACCGGCGCGAGCACCAGGTCGTGCAGGACCGGACCGGCCAGGAACCACGCGCCGAACTCGACGATCTGCGGCACTTCCCAAGCCAGCAACGCACCCCGAGCCATCAGCGCCACCCCGACCGCGCCGAGCAGAAGCCGTGTCTTCACAAGACCTCCAGCCGGTTGACCCACTTGGTCTGCGACACGCCTGGGCGGCTCGGGGCGATGATCCGGCACGGGTAACCGTGATCGAGGTCCAGGACCTCGCCGTCGCACCGCAAGGCAAGCAGTGTCAACGGATCGCTCGTGTGCTCACCGGGCAAGGTGCTCGTGCGGTACAGGCCTTCGCGTTCCATCGAATGCACCCGCACGGCCTCACCAGGGCGGGCACCGGCCGCTGTCAACAAGTCGGCGACTGGCACACCTGTCCACGAGGCCGACTGGCTCCAGCCCTCGACGCACGCGATCGGCAGCTCGGCCGTGGTCTGCGGCATCATGTTGAGCTGCGCCAAGGTGAAGTGCTTCCCGGCGACTTCCAACGTCCACGAAGGATCCCGGGTGACACCGGCTGCCGCTGCCGTGCGGTTCACGGGCAGGCCCCTGCCCGAACGCCACGCCAGCAGCGACACGTCCCTGAGGAACGGCACAGTCACGCCCGCTGTGGCCACGACCGCCACACCTGAGGCCAGCCACGTCGTACGAAGGAACGCCCGCCGGGACGGGTCAGGCAACGGGTCACGGCGAACGGACGGCAGCTTCACCGCGATGTGCACGAGGATCGAACCCACGGCGACCCAGGCGACCGCGTGGTGCGCGTCGGGGAAATAGAAGCTCCACAGGTAGTTCTGGCCGACGTTGAGAATCCCGGTCGCCAGCTCGAAGAACGCCGCACCGGACAGCACCAGGATCGAGCCGCGTTCCAGCGCGTGCGGCACCGACTTCACCAGCGGGCGCTCGAACAGCTTCGGGTAAACCGACCACAGCTTCGCCGGCAGCAACGGAATCGCCGCCACCCCGGAGATCACGTGCACGCCCTGCGTCACGCGATAAAGGTTCACCGGGCGCGACGGCCAGAAGAACCACGACGGCGGGTGCTGGATCGCGTGACTGATCAGCCCGGTGACGAAGCACGTCAGGAACGCGATCCCCAGCCACAGACCGATCCGGGACGTGGCCTTCTCGTGGTGTGCCGCGCTGCGGAACCTCATCGCGGCACCAGTTCCGTGAACCACCGGTCGCCGGCTTCGGCGATCCACCTCGCCGTGAACCCGGCCTGGCGCGCAGTCGGCGCCACCGCGTCCGCGCCGACCCACGCCCACGGGAACCACGTGCCCGAACCGTTGACACGGACCGGTTGACGCCGGAAACCCGCGCCCGGCGGCTCCAGCTCCGCCAGCACCCTGCCCGACTGGGAGATCAACCGCCGGATTCGGCGCAGCAACGCCACGGGATCACCGCCGATTCCGATGTTCCCGTCCGCCAGCAACACGCTCTGCCAGCGCCCTTCACCGGGCAATGGGTCGAACACGTTCCGTCGCACCGCGATCGCGCCACGCGCCAAGGTGAGCGCGACGGCCACCGGCGAGACGTCCACTCCGAGGACGGGCACTCCCCGAGAGGTCAACGCGCTCGTCAGACGGCCAGGACCGCAGCCGATGTCCAGCGTCGGCCCGGTGCAGTGGGCGAGCAGCACCTCGTCGCTCGGTTCGGTGGCACGCCATCGCTGTGCCTGCAGCGTCACGCGACCGCCATCGGCCAGTTCCAGCCAGCATTCCGCGCCTTTCAAGGCCACGTCGAAGTCGCTCATCGGGCCGTCACCGCCGCGGTGAACCGGCCGCTCGTCTGGCCCGCGACTTTCCTCGCGTCCGCCATCGTGTCCACATCGGACAGAACGGGGAGGTGGCCGATCCGCAGGTGCCGCAGCGCCAGCCACGTCTTCCTGCCGGTGTCCGCCTGTGACATCGGGAGGTCTCGCAACACGCCCGCGTCCAGCGGATCACGCAATCCGAGCGCCCACCAACCGCCGTCGCAAGCGTGCCCCAGCACGGCGTCCAGCTCATCCAGCCGGGTGATCGCGCTCGTCAGCAACGAAGCCGTCACCTGAGGCGTGTCCATCCCGATCTGCACCACCGGTCCGTGTTCGGCGACGTCCGCGTGCGCGTTGGCCAGCCGCTCGGCGAATGTGCTGCCGCGTTGGGGGATCACGGTTGTGCGGGCAAGAGCGTCGGCCAGTTCCGTGCGCCTGGCCGCCTGCTGGAGGTCGCCGGTGAACGCCACGACCGGCGTCACCTCGGGCACCGCGAGGACGGCGTCCAACGTGTCCAGCAACGCCGCCGCCGCGATGTCGGCGGCCTCAACGGGCGTGGCGGGCGGGCAGAGTCTCGTCTTGGCCAGGCCCGCGACCGGCGCCTTGGCCATCACGAGCAAGGACGTCATCGCAGCACCCCCGCCATGTCACGGACAGCGCGCAGCGTGCCCTTGACCGAGCCGGACACCTTGGACTTCGTCCCAGCCGCACGCGCTCGATACGTCACGTCGTGCTCCGCAACGCGCCAACCGTTCCTGCTGGCACGCAGCAACAGTTCCAGTGGATAGCCGAAAGCCCGGTCCGTGATGCCGAGGGCGAGCAGGTCGGCGCGACGGGCGACGCGCATCGGCGCGATGTCCCGAACCGGCAGACCTCGGCTTCTGAGCAGCGCTGCGAGCACGGCATTGCCGAATCTGGCGTGCCATGGCCACACGTCCTTGCTCGCGGGGACGCGCCGGGCAACGGCCAGGTCGGCGCCCGCGCGAACGCTGTCCACCAGGCGCGGCAGATCCCGTGGATCCAGCGAGGCGTCGGCGTCCATGAAGCACACCAGATCCGACGTGGCTACTTCCAGTCCTGTGTGGACTGCGGCGCCGTATCCCGTGCGGGGCTCGTGGACCACCTCGGCCCCCAAGGCGGCGGCGACATCCGGTGAGCCGTCGGCCGACCCGTTGTCCACCACGATCACCCGATATCCGACGGGCATCGCGCCGAGCACTTCCGGGAGCGCCGCCGCCTCGTCCAGGCACGGCAGCACGACATCGATCACGTCCATGACCCGGAAGTAAAGTCCACCTTGGATATCCGTGGACCCGTTGTGGCGCTTACCGAATTGTGACGCCTGGCCACTTCTTACGGAGTTGTGACGGCATTCGGTTCCACGTGGTCGGCGAGCTGCTGGGGCACTACGGTTCGGGTTGTGTCCCGCGCTGTCAGAACTCGCGGCGATGTGGTCGCGCTCGCCCTGCTTGCCGCCGCCGTCGCGGTCGGATTCGGTTTCGGCATCCGGTTGCACGGCAGCGAACACTTCCCAGGGGCGCCGGACACGTTCGGCGAATGGCCCGTCCTCGGTGAGTGGCTGCCGCACGTCGGCATCGGCACGCCCCTGTCGATCATCATCGCGATCGCAGTCGTGGCTTGGGGTCCTGGCCTGGCTTCCCGGCTGCGTTGGCGTACAGCGCTGTTGCTCGCGTACGTGACCAGCGCGGGCTGGATCCTGTCGCTCGCGTTGATCGACGGCTGGCACCGCGGCGTCGCCGGGCAACTCACCAGTCAGGACGAATACCTCAGCGCGGTGCCCGCGATCACCGACATCGGCGTGTTCCTGCGGACGTTCACCGCGCGAATCCTGGATTTCCAGCCGGATTCGCTGATCACGCACGTGGCAGGCCATCCGCCCGGAGCCACACTCGTGTTCGTGTGGCTGGACCGGCTGGGTCTGTCCGGCGGTGGCTGGGCCGCGATGCTGTGTGTTCCCGTCGGCGCCCTCACGGCGGTTGCTGTTCCGGTTTCCGTTGCCGCGCTTGGGAAGCCCGGTTTGGCGCGTGCGACGTTGCCGTTCATCGCGTTGTTCCCGGGCGCGGTGTGGATGGGGGTCTCCGCCGATGCGCTGTTCACCGGTGTCACGGCTTGCGGGATCGCCTTGCTCGCGCTTCGGACGACGGCATCTGCGCTGGTCGGTGGCGTGCTGCTCGGCTTCGGCGCGTTTTTGTCGTACGGGCTTGCTTTAATCGCTGTGATGGCGTTGGTGGCGTGCCTGGCGAGGTCCCGGAGCTGGCGGACTCTGGGCTTGGCTGTGCTCGCGGCCTGCGTTGTCGTGGTGGCGTTCGCGTGGGCGGGGTTCTGGTGGTTCGACGGCTATCACCTGGTCGTCGAGCGGTACTACCAGGGCATCGCGAACGACCGGCCGTACTGGTATTGGGTGTGGGCGAACTTGGCGAGCCTCACGCTGGTCATCGGGCCCGCGGTGGCCGCCGGGCTGCCGCGCGCCTGGAGATTGCCGTTGGTCACGGCCGCGATCGCGGTGATCGTGCTGGCGGACGTCTCAGGGTTGTCCAAATCGGAGGTCGAACGGATCTGGTTGCCGTTCGCCGTCTGGCTGGTGCCCGCGGCCGGGTTCCTGCCACGCCCGAGGTGGTGGCTGGCGGCCCAGGCCGTGACCGCCCTTATGGTGAACCACTTGCTCCTGACGAACTGGTGAGGACGATGAGCGAACAGGGCCACGTACTGGTGGTCGACGACGACGAGACGGTCCGCGACGTCGTCCGGCGCTACCTGGAGCTGGCCGGGCACGAGGTGACCCTCGCCGGGGACGGCGAGCACGCGCTCGACCTGGTCGCGCGGTCCGAGCCCGACCTGATCGTGCTCGACCTGATGCTGCCGGGCATCGACGGCCTCGAAGTGTGCCGCCGGATCCGGCAGCGCAGTGCGGTGCCGGTCGTGATGCTGACCGCGCTGGGCGAGGAGGAGAACCGGATCGCCGGACTGCGGCTCGGCGCGGACGACTACGTCACGAAACCGTTCAGCCCCAGGGAACTGGCGCTGCGGGTCGGCTCTGTGCTGCGGCGCGCCCGCGCCGTGCCAGCCGCGCCCGCGAACCAGGTCGTGACCGACGGGGACCTGACGCTGGCCCTCGGCGCGCGCCAGGCGGTACTGCGCGGTACCGAACTGTCGCTGACCACGAGGGAGTTCGACCTGCTGGTGTTCCTGCTCACCAACGCGGGCACGGCGTTCTCCCGCGTCGAGCTGCTGGCCAGGGTGTGGGGGTGGGACTTCGGCGACCAGTCCACTGTGACCGTCCACGTGCGACGGTTGCGGGAGAAGATCGAGGCGAACCCGGCGAAGCCGGTCCGGATCGCGACGGTGTGGGGAGTGGGGTACCGCTATGACCGCGCCTAGCGTGATCGACCCGTCCGAGCCGTTCAGTGCGATGGTCGAGCACGCGCTGCACATCCTGCCGGTCGCGCTCGCGTTCACCGTGCCCGTCACGGCCGTCGGTGTTCTCGCGTTGTACCTGCTGCGCAAAGGGCGTCTCGCGACGAACCTGACCGTGCTCGTGCTCATCCCGGTGGCTGCGGTCGTGGTGGGCGTGCTCGGTGTCAGCGGGTTCATGTTCAACACGACCCTCACCACCATGCTGCTGGTGTGCCTGTTGGTCGTGGTCGTGACGTTACCGGCGGCCATCCTGCTGGGGCGGATGATCGCGGCCCGAAGCGTGTGGGAGCGGGAGGCGCGCGAGCGGGAACGTGCGGCCGAGGCGTCCCGGCGCGAGCTGGTGGCGTGGATAAGCCATGACCTGCGGACACCGCTCGCCGGGATCCAGGCGATGGCTGAGGCGCTCGCGGACGGCGTCGTGGCCGAGCCGCGTGAGGTCGCCGAGTACGCCAACCGGATCGGCGGCGAGACGCGCAGGCTGTCCGGCATGGTCGACGACCTGTTCGAGCTGTCCAGGATCACCGCGGGGGCGCTGGAGCTCACGCTGTCCGAGGTGGCGCTGCAGGACGTGGTCAGCGACACACTGGCCGGTCAGCAACCGGTCGCCGAGCGCAAACGGGTCCGGCTGGTCGCCGACGCCCGCGAATGGCCGGTTGTGCTGGGCAGCGACCCCGAACTGGCCCGGATCGTGCGCAACCTGGTGTCGAACGCGATCAGGCACACACCACCGGATGGGACCGTCGCCGTGCAACTCGGCGTCGATGGCACGAGCGCCGTCCTGGCGGTGGACGACGCGTGCGGCGGAATTCCCGAACAGGAACTCGGGCGGGTGTTCGACGTGGCCTTCCGAGGCAGTTCGGCGCGGACACCGGCGCCGCGCGGGGACGAGCCGGTCGGCGCCGGCCTGGGCCTGGCCATCACGAAAGGCCTGGTGGAGGCGCACCGGGGCCGGATCACCGCGCACAACCACGGCCCCGGATGCCGCTTCGAAGTCCGCCTGCCGCTGGCCGTTTAGGGCCTCTGTCAAAGTCCCGCCTCATCGAACGGAGACGTCGATACAGGCCCTAGTCGTGGTGCGGCGGCTTGTTGCGCAAGTACCAGTCGTCGTCCCGCTTGTCGCCGGCGTCCGGCTCGCGCTCGTCCTTGGTCGTGTCCGGCATGACGTCGCCGAAGATCTCGTCGATCTTGCGGCGGCGCTCCTGCGGGGTCAGTTCCCGTCCCATCCCGACAGCTCCCCGATCACGTACGGGACCAGCGAGGACAGCGTCGCCATGCCGTCGCGGACCGCGGCACGCGAACCGGCCAGGTTCACCACGAGGGTGCTGCCCGACACGCCGACCAGGCCACGCGAGATACCCGCGTCCACGGCACCGGCTGCCAGCCCGGACGAGCGCAGCGCCTCAGCGATCCCGGGGATTCGCTTGTCCAGCACGCCCTGAGTGGCGTCCGGTGTGACGTCACGCGGCAGCAGACCCGTGCCACCGACCGTCACCACGAGGTCGACGCCACCGATCACGGCGGTGTTCAACGCGTTGCGGATGTCGACGACCTCGCCGGCGACCGCGACCGTCCCGTCGACGATGAAACCGGCTTCTTCCAGGAGTTCGGTCACCAGTGGACCCGGTGAGTCCTCGTTCTCACCGTGCGCGATCCGGTCGTCGACGACGACGATGAGAGCCCTGCCCAGCCGCTGCGCGCTGCGTTCCATGAGCCTAAAGATATCGGCATCCGGATCTGACCGTTCTATGACGTCTGGCCCGCGAGGGCGGTGTCGGGGTGATAACGGCCATAGCGTTGCTCATATGCGTGTACTGCTTACCGGCGGAGCCGGGTTCATCGGGTCCCATATCGCCGATTCGCTGACTGGGCGCGGGCACGACGTGGTTGTTCTCGACAACTTGTTGCCGCAAGCGCACTCGGGTGTTCCAGAGTGGACGTCCGGCATCGTGCGCGGTGACGTGCAAGACCTTGAGCTGGTGACGCGGTTGCTGCGCGGTGTGGACGCCGTGTGCCACCAGGCGGCTGTCGTAGGGCACGGTCTCGACCCGTCGGACGCGCCGCTCTACGCACGCAACAACGACCACGGAACGGCTGTTCTGCTCGCCGCCATGCACTCGGCCGGTGTCCGCAAGCTCGTGCTCGCTTCCTCGATGGTCGTGTACGGCGAGGGGCAATACGTATGCACGTTCCACGGCGACGTACGCCCCGATCCCCGCCTGCCCGCGGACCTCGAAGCCGGTCGCTATGAGCCCGCTTGCCCTGTTTGTGGCGATTCGCTCATGCCGGAACTGGTCGACGAGGATGCGCCGCTGGACCCGCGTAGCACCTACGCGGCCACCAAGGTCGCCCAGGAGCACCTCGCCTCCGCGTGGGCACGCCAGACTGGCGGGGGCGTATGGGCGTTGCGGTACCACAACGTGTACGGGCCGCGGATGCCTCGTGACACGCCGTATGCGGGTGTCGCGTCGCTGTTTCGCTCCGCGCTGCAGCGCGGCGAAGCACCAACCGTGTTGGAAGACGGCAAGCAGCGCCGTGACTTCGTGCATGTCCGTGATGTCGCCACGGCCAATGTGTTGGCGTTGGAAGCTTCCGTTTCCGGTTTCGTACCAGTGAACGTGTGCTCAGGTACGCCACATACCGTCGGCGACTTGGCTTATGAACTCGCTGCGGCGTACGGCGGCCCTCTGCCGCAGATCGTCGGTGGTGCGCGGTCCGGTGACGTCCGGCACGTGGTCGCCTCGCCTGCCAGAGCACGCGCGGTTCTCGGCTACACGGCCGAAGTGGGGTTCGCCCAAGGCGTGCAGGCGTTCGCTACCGATCCGCTACGCGCCTGACCTTCGCCCGGAACGCACGGCGCGCGACCGGGCCGAGCTCATCGACGACTTCGACGAGAACGGCCAGCTGGTCGAGGGCGTCGAGCGCCTGCGTCGCGCCGTCCGGGTCGACGCCTTCGTAGAGTTCGAGGCCGATGAACGCCGCCGACACCCCCCTGGCAAGGCCCCCGATGTCGACCAGGTCCTTCGCCGGGGACGCCGCCAGCACGCGGACCAGCACCTGCTCGATCGCGTCGATCCACAGCCGCAACGCCGCCCTGGTCGACTCGGCGAGGGACTCGTCGTTGCGCGAACCGGCCAGCATCTGCGCGAGGACGGTCACGTTGCCCGCCTCGGACTGCTTGGCGTGCAGGTCGCGCCCGACCGCGAGCAGTTCCTTGAGCGTGCTCACCTCGTCCAGCTCCGGCTGGAACCGCGCGACCAGCGCCTCGGCGTGGACCAGGCAGGCCGCGCCGAGCAGGTCGTGCACGCTGCCGAAGTGATAGAAAACCAGCGCCTGGTTCACACCGGCGGCCCCTGCGATCGACCGGGCCGAGACACCGTTGATGCCCGCGGTGCGCACGGTCTCGATGGCTCCGTCGATCAGCTTGCGCCGGGTGTCAGACACGCCTCATTCTCTCGCCCTTCCCGCATAGCCACACAGAGGCCGCAACGGAGGGCACGGACGGGGTCACATCCGGAAGAGTCCCGATCGCCGTGGTTCAGGCTGCGCAGCCCGGACTCGGTCATCCCCGCCGGATGGCGACTGCCACCGCCGTGTCGACGTGCGGCTCCCAGGAGGTCCAGCCGGTCCCTCCCCTGCGTCGGCTGGACCCCTGTTTTGAGCATTCGCTCAAAACAGAGACTAACCAGTCTTGAGCGATCGCTCAAGGGGGACCTGTCAACCGGCCCGACCGGAAAAACCCGAACTTGTCCACAGCCAGCCACCTGTCCACAACCCCGCAACCCACCCACTGCCCAAGCCCCGGGGAAACCGGAACGCTGGACCCATGAACCGACTACGCCAAGCACTGACAACAAAAGGCTGGGTCCGCACGGTCGCCATCCGCCGAATCATCGCGGCGGCCCTGCTCGCCATCGCCGTCTTCCTGATGGTGCGCCCCAACCAGGCAGCGGAGGCGGGAATGCTGGTCGCCGCCCGCGACCTCGCCCCGGGCACCACGCTGGCAGCGTCGGACTTGAAGCTCGTCAGGGCGCCACCCGCCGTGATTCCCAAAAGAGCTCTGGCCGAGGTGTCCGCCGCGGCCGGGCAGGTGCTGACCGGTGCCGCGTCGGCAGGCGAGCCGATCACGTCCGTCCGGCTGCTCGGCCCGGAGAACACCAGGCTGACCACGGGATCGCCGGACGCGACCGCGGTCCCGATCCGGCTGGCCGACGAAGGAGTGGCCGACTTGCTGTCGCCAGGAGCACGCGTGGACATCGTCGCGCCGGACCAAACCGTGCTCGCGGCGGGTGCGACCGTGGTGATGGTGCGCTCTGTCGAGCAGGCGTCGGGGCGCCAGCGCGAGCAGGGGCGGCTGGTCGTGATGGCGCTACCTCGGGATGTCGCACCACGCGTGGCGGCGTCCGCGCTGGCGAGGGAGGTGACCGTTACTCTCCGGTGAATCTCTGTTCGGCTGAGTGAGGAGAAGTGCCGTGCTGAAGGGTTTCAAAGACTTCATCATGCGCGGGAACGTGCTGGAACTGGCGGTCGCGGTGGTCATGGGTACCGCGTTCACGGCAGTGGTCACCGCTGTGGTGAACGGCGTCCTGAACCCGTTGATCGCGTCGATCGGCGGCTCGAACGTGTCCGGCCTGTCCTGGACGATCATCGACGGCAACGCGAAATCCACACTGGACTTCGCGGTGGTGATCACCGCGATCATCAACTTCGTCCTGATCGCGGCGGTGGTCTACTTCGCACTGGTCATGCCGATGAAGAAGATCCAGGAGCGGCGCAAGCGCGGCGTGGAGCCCGGCCCGTCGGAGCCGACCCAGGTCGAGGTCCTGATGGAGATCCGTGACCTCCTCCAAACCCGGCAAGGCTCCCAGCAGGGGCCAGCGCAGCAGTCCCGGCCCGGCCAAGCACCAGACCAGCGCTTCTGAGAAAAGAGGCAGACCACGGCCAGCAGCCCGGCGAGCACGGCCAAGACCAAAGGTCGCGCCGCCGAGCTGCCACCCACCCAACACCGAAGCAACGCCCAACCCCTGCGCTCACCGAAGCAACGCACACACGTGACGTTGTCGGCCGTGGCCTGACAGGCACGAAGTTCTGGGCTGTCGGGAGCTGCCAATGGCCGCCCCAGACCTCCTTGGACAGCCGCGCGACGAGACCAGGAACGCGCAGGAAGGTAGCCAGTCCTGAGGCGGAGAGGAAGGCGTTGACTCCGAACCGGCTCATGGGCATGCCGAGGCACAGCAGGCGCGGTTCACCGCGGCCTGGACATCCCACTGCGGATGGATGCAGGTGTGCCCAGCGCGTGGCCCGGCCCAGCGGTGCCTCGGCGCAGGGCCACGATCCAATGCTCGCTGTCCACCGAGACACAGGTTGAGGTGGTGCGCAGGCGCGAGGAACGGTCCCGGGGCCCGCCAGGCCTTGGATGCGGTACCGGTTGATCCACGTGTAGGTGGTGGCCTGCGAACCGCCGAACCGCTCGGGCGATCTGGGCGGCGGGCCAGCGCCTGCCTTCAAAGCCGGACGGGGGAGTGTGGCCGGGTCGATCATGGCTTGGAGTGGAAGGCGGCGCTGATCGGCGAACTGGCCGCCAGCAGCCGCCGTGCGATGGCTGGCGAATCGATCACCGGGCCGCGGCCCCTGGAGTCACCGCATCGCATCCGCGCCGAAGCTGTTGGCAGGTCGAAGCGGTTTGATGCCTTATGGATGTCGAGCGGCATGTGGTGGGGCCGTAGGTGTGTTGCTGGGGCTGCTGATGAGCGAGTAGATCTCATGGGCGATGGAGCGCTTGAGGCAGCGGATGGCTTCGCGGCGGGTCTTGCCCTGATTCGGGCGGCGTGCGAGGTCGCCCTGTGTGCGTGTGCCCAGCGCGGGCGTGACAGGGCGGGCGTGACAGGGCGGGCGTGACAGGGCGGGCGTGACAGGGCGATGCGATAGCGGGCGGCGTTGACTTGGCGGTCGCCGCTGCGGTTGAGTCCGACGACGGTGGACCTTGCCCGGGGACGCCTCGATCGGGCTGGCTCCGCATAGTGCGGCGAACGAGGCCTCGCTGTGCGCACGGTCAGGGTTGTCTCCCGTGGTGATGATGAGCGCGGCGGCGGTGTCCGGACCGGCTCCGGGTCGTCGCAGCAGTTCGGGAACGTGCGCTTCGAGCACGATGCCGACCCGGTTTGTTGAGATCGTCGATCTCGACAGTCGGCTCGCGGATGCGGCGGGCGGGTAGGCGAAGCGTGTGAGTCGAGGTCGGCAGAAGATCGATCGGCGCGTCGGCATCGAGCGCGGTGCAGCGGGGAATGATCGAGTTCGGCGCGGCGGGCAGTGGGTGTGGGAGTGTTCAGCCCGGGCAACGCATCCCGCAACGTGAGGGTGGGCAGAGGCGGGGACGGCCTTGGGTCGGTTGATCGCGGGGTGCGTGATGTGGTCGCAGATGCCTTGACTGGCTTGAACATGTGGACCATCTCCACGAGGCCGTGGGTGGTCTTCGCGGTCGTGGTGGCGCGACCGGACAGCACCGCCCTGGCTGCGGCTCCAGCGTCGCCGACGTCGGCCTTGCCGCGGCGATGGTGGATCCTGTCGGGTTGGTTCACCTCCATCACCGCGATACCCACTGGGCCAAGGTGACGTGCCAGGGCAGACCCGTAGGAACCGATGCGCTCGACGCCAGCGCGGCATACCCTGCCGAAGGCAACAGCCCAGGACGGCATCCGCCGGTCAATAGTGGTTGCCAGCGTTCGGACTCCCAGTTTCGGTGCGCCCCTGAACTTGATGGGCCGATTGCTCACGGACCACCTTGTCGGCGGGGCCGTGAACACCCGGCTGCGACAACCTGGACGCCCCCATCGCCCCGACCGGGAACGCACCACACAGCAGCCACGAACTCTCACCCATCCAGGGGCCGGACTCGTTGAACGATCCGGGACACACGCTCAGAAATTCGCGCCGAGACAACCGCCGCAGGCTTGACCCGACCGAAAAAACAAACGCCGTGGCGCCAAGTTGGTCGCAATTCACCATGAAACAGCCAGGGCACAACATCTGAGCCCAAGTAGTGCGACCGTGCCTCGCCGGAGTTGCCGACCAAACACTGATCGCGTCTACTTGTTGTCGATACGCCCGATCGGGTCGGCGGTTTCCGCGAGTTCGGTTTGGACCTGCTTCCAAGCGATGTCGTCGATCCCGAGCGCGCTGCGGAGGTAAGCCCAGCAAGCCCACCGGATCAACGCGACACGCTCGGGGCTCTCGTCGGTGGTGTCCTTGGCGTCGTAGGCGTGGATTCCGCCGAGCAAGTGCTCAGCGCCGAACAGGGTGAGCAGGCTGCGGGCGCCGGGGCTGAGGCGGTACGCGTCAGTGAACCAATCGGGGCCACGAGTCGAGAGCGCGGACTGGTCGTGGTCACCCGCGACCACAAGAGTGGGCGTGGTCAAGCCGTCGAAGTCCGGGTGCATGAAGGCGAAGTTCTCCTTGGCGAACG
The DNA here is from genome assembly GCF_001302585.1 of Kibdelosporangium phytohabitans. Lineage (GTDB taxonomy): Bacteria > Actinomycetota > Actinomycetes > Mycobacteriales > Pseudonocardiaceae > Kibdelosporangium > Kibdelosporangium phytohabitans. The sequence continues at coordinate 1,231,972 of NZ_CP012752.1, forward strand.
GCGTCAGGTCATCGCCACTGACGCCGGTCGTCGCGAGCAGCACACCGGCTTGGACCCGAGCGTCAGTCTTGTCGGGCCCAGGCAACCCGTCTTCGCCGAGGACCCGCGCACCGAGCAGCATGCCGACTGTCTGTCCGCCCCAGGAGTGTCCGGCGACGGCGATGCGATCGCGATCGACGCGGGCACTGAGTCCGGGGATCGCATCGAGGACGTAGTCGAGCTCATCGAGTACCCGTTGCACGTCCTGGACACGGATCTGCCAAATATCCGGGTACCTGGGATCCGCGGGAGTGACGCCGAGCGTCCGCGAGTCGAGGAACGTGGGCTGGACGACGACGAAGCCGTTGCCTGCCCAGAAATCGACCAGCGGGTCATAAGAGGACATCGACTTGCCGAAGCCATGGGCAAGGACGAGGACCGGGAGGCCGGCGCCGGAAGCCGGTGCCGACACGCGCACCTGCAGATCGTCACCCCGCTCGGGCGAAGGCAGGACAACCGGCTTCACACTGACGATCGGTGTCGTCAGAAGAGGAACGGCGCTCGGGGACACCGTGGGGGACGCGGACATGTGCAGCCTTCTTGTCGTCCGAACACACCCCTAAACGGAGCGCTGTTCCAAATATATGGAGCAACGTTCCGCTTGGCAAGTAGGTTCGCAGAGCGCAGGCGGGAGCGCCGTCACCGGTCGACGCAGGTGCCCGAAGTCGGGCTGGGCAACGGTTTGAGCACGCCGATTCGCTGTCAGAACGACGTCCGGCGAACATTGCGCAGCCTGGCGCCGACATCCACCGGATCGTTGCCGTCATTCCGGGTGTGCCGTGTGGGAATGGCTCCGGCAAGCGGTGTGCAGCACCAAAAACTGATGCCCTGGACCATGAAGGTTCAGGGCATCAGTGAAGTTTCCGGCTGTCAGGAAGCCTTGGCCGCCGGGGCGCTGCCGGAGCTGGAGCTCGAGCTGGACGACTCCGACTTCGTGCCGCTGCTCGAGGACGAAGAGGTCGAGGACGACGAGCTCTCAGCCTTCGCCGTGCTCTTGTCCGAACTCTTCTCCGAGCTCGTGCCGCTGGTGCTCGTGCTGTTCGAGCGGCTGTCGGTGCGGTAGAAGCCGCTGCCCTTGAACACCACGCCCACCGAGCCGTACAGCTTCCGCAGCTTTCCCGAGCATTCGGGGCACACGGTCAGCGAAGGGTCTGTGAAGGCCTGGACCTGCTCGAACCGGTGATCGCACACGGTGCACGCGTACTGGTAGGTCGGCACGGACTTCTCTCCTTTTGGGACCGCGACTCTCGCGTCTAGCAGTCTACCACGGAGAGTGCTAAGGGTTTGTGGCCTCGACCACGCCTCCAGCCGGTGTCAGGATCGCCGTCATCCGCACGTCGTGCCGGTCAGCGGGCAACCGCTCCAGGAACTCCTGGTCTCGTACTACGCCGACAAGTGCAGCACTTTCCGCCGCGTACACCAATGACCGGTCATAGTGACCAGCGCCACGTCCGAGTCGCACTCCTGCTTTGTCCACCGCCAGTGCCGGGATCAGGATCACGCTCGCCGCTCCGATCGCCGCTGGTCCCAGGCGTTCTCCCGGCGGTTGCAGCAGCTTGTGCGGCCCTGGCTGCAAAGTGCCGTCGTAGGCCGCCCAGTCCAGCGGGCTCGGGCCTGTCACGACCGGCAGCAGCACCTGGACTCGTTTCCTCGCCAGTTCGTCCAATACGCCCTTGGCGCCCGGCTCTGTGCCGACTGGTACGTAGGCGCACACCGTCTGGCCTGCGCCAACCAGTTCGAGGATGCTCGCCGACAACGCCGCGGCCTCGGCTGCGCGGACGTGCGCGGGCACCGTTCGGCGGTCGGCCAGCAAGCGTTTGCGCCATTCGTCCTTGGTGGTGGGAACAGCAGTCACGGCATGAGGTTAGGCTCACAATCCATGAGCCCGTCGCTCGCATTCAAGACAGCAATCGTGCCCGCCGCAGGGCTTGGCACGCGTTTCCTGCCCACCACCAAGGCCGTGCCCAAGGAACTGCTGCCGGTGGTCGACACCCCGGGGATCGAACTCGTCGCCGCCGAGGCCGCGGAGGCGGGCGCGTCCCGGCTGGTGATCGTCACCTCACCGGGCAAGGACGCGGTCGCCCAGTACTTCCGCCCCCAGCCGGAGCTCGAGAAGACCCTCGAGTCCCGCGGCAAGTCCGCCCTGCTCGAGAAGGTCCGCCGGGCGCCCGCGCTGCTGAACGTCGAGACCGCGATCCAGGAGCAGGCGCTTGGCCTGGGTCACGCTGTCGCGTGCGCCGAACCCAACCTCGACGGCGACGACGACGCGGTCGCCGTGCTGCTGCCCGACGACCTGGTGCTCCCGACCGGCGTGCTCAAGCGGATGGCCGACGTGCGTGCCGAGCGCGGTGGCAGCGTCCTGTGCGCGTTCGACATCCCGCGTGAGCAGATCTCCGCCTACGGCGTCTTCGACGTCGAGGACACCGCCGACGACGACGTCAAGGTCGTGCGCGGCATGGTCGAGAAGCCCCCGGCCGACGAGGCACCGTCGACCTTCGCCGCCGCCGGTCGCTACCTGCTCGACCGGGCGATCTTCGACGCGCTGAAGCGGATCACGCCCGGTGCGGGCGGCGAGCTGCAGCTGACCGACGCGATCGCGCTGCTGATCTCCGAAGGACACCCCGTGCACGTGGTCGTGCACCGCGGTGGACGTCACGACCTGGGCAATCCTGGTGGCTTTCTGCGTGCCGCCGTGGACTTTGCACTCGATGACCCAGAGTATGGGCCCGGTCTGCGTGCGTGGTTGCGCGATCGGGTCAAGGACTAACACGAAGGTCGGGTGGATGAGGTCAGTCGACGAGCAGCTCGCCAGGGCACTGGCCGCCGCGGTGCGGCCGGCGCCCGTGCGTGTGGCGATCTCCGAGGCACAGGGACTGCTCTGCGCCGAAGAGGTCGTCGCCGAACACGCCCTCCCTGGCTTCGACCAGGCAGCGGTGGACGGCTACGCGGTGCGCAGCGTCGACGTGCAGTCGGCGGGCCGGGAGCCGGTGGTGCTCCCGGTCGTCGGTGAGATCCCGGCCGGGTCACGGCAGCCGCGCAGGCTGCAGCCGGGCCAAGCCGTCCGGGTCGACACGGGCGCGCCGTTGCCCACGTTGGCCGACGCGGTCGTGCCGCTCGGTTACACCGATGAGCACCCCGCGCGCGTGACCGTCAACCAGCCCGTGCCGTCGGCGGCGTACGTCCGCCGCACCGGCGAGGACGTGCAGACCGGTGACGTCGCTGTCCGCAGGGGCGCGACCATCGGTTCGGCGCAGGTCGGCCTGCTCGCCGCAGTCGGCCGCGCCAAGGTGCTCGTCTACCCGCGTCCCCGGGTGTCGATCATCGCGATCGGTGACGAACTCGTGGACATCGACCGGGCGCCCAGCCAGGGCCAGGTCTACGACGTGAACTCGTACGCGCTCGCCGCCGCTGCGCGCGACGCGGGCGCGGAGGTCACCAGGGTCGGCATTGTCAGCCCCGACCAGCGCAAAGTGCGTGAGGTCGTCGAGTCGCGCCTGCTGCTTTCGGAGATCGTGGTGCTGGCTGGCGGCGTCGGCGGGAGCACCGGGGACGAGATCCGTGCCGCGCTGGCCGAACTGGGTGACGTGGACATGACCCGGGTCGCCATGCATCCCGGCTCGGTGCAGGGGTTCGGCAGGCTCGGCCAGGACGCGGTGCCCACGTTCGTGCTGCCGGCCAACCCGATGAGCGCGCTCGTAGTCTTCGAGGTCGTTGTCCGCCCGCTGATCCGGGCCGCGCAGGGCAAGCGCAACCCGCGTCGCAGGATCGTGACGGCACGCCTGCTCTCGCCGATCTCCTCGACCAAGGGCCGCCGCGGTTTCCTGCGCGGGCAGCTGCTGCGGGACGAGACCAACGGCCAGTACCTCGTCCAGCCGCTCGGCCTGTCGGGCGCGCACCTGCTCGCCTCCCTCGCCGAGGCGAACTGCCTGGTCCTCGTCGACGAGGACACGACCGAGGTTGCTGTCGGCGACGAAGTGCAGGTCAGCTTCCTAGCCCAGCGCGGGTGACGGCGTGCAAGCGCCGGGCCCCCAGGGCCGGCACCCCGGCTGGCCCGCCAAACTGGGGCCGCTGCGGGTGAAAGCGGGTGTGGTCGCGGTTCGCGGCCCCCGGCTGTTCGACGCGTCGGCGTGGAGCCGGATCCGGTTGCGCGACCGGGAGCACCTGGAGCGGTGGGAGCCGTCGGCGCCCGGCTCGTGGGACGACCGCAACAGCACGCTGGCCTGGCCGGGTCAGTGGTCCTCGCTGCGTGCGCTGGCCAGGCGGGGGATGACCCTGCCGTTCGTGATCACGGTGGACGACCAGGTCGCCGGGCAGGTCACGGTCGGCAATGTGATCAGGGGCTCGCTCTGCTCGGCCTGGATCGGGTACTGGGTGGCGTCGCACCTGGTCGGCGGCGGTGTCGCGCCCGCGGCGGTGGCGCTCGTGGTCGACCACTGCTTCACGCAGGCCGGGCTGCACCGCATCGAGGCGACCGTGCGGCCGGAGAACACCGCGAGCCTGCGTGTGCTGGAGAAACTCGCCTTCCGGCAGGAAGGGCTGTTCAAGCGCTACCTCGACGTGGCCGGTGACTGGCGGGACCACTTGTGCCTCGCGATCACCACCGAGGACGTGCCAGATGGACTGGTCCACCGGCTCGTCTCGGACGGCCGTGCCGCCATCCCCCAATAGGGGGAATTTCGTTGTCGCACTTCAAGCATATGCCCCACGAAAACGCCTGAAAGGGCCTTGCGCGCCAAGATCGCGCACGGCGCGCCTCCGTCACACCTGTGACTCTTGTGACTAGCGTGGTGAATTGCAACGGAACGGGGGAGGTGACGAGGCATGCCAAGCTCACTCATCGTGGTGGCGCTGGTACTGGCGTGGCTGGTCGTCCTCGTCCCGATGATCGTGCGCAAGCGCCAGGAGATCGCCAGGACTGCGGACTCCGCACTCGCCGCGCGGGTCGTGCGGAAGGGCGGTGCCGAGGAGGCCGACATGCGCGACACCGCCGAGCTCGACGAAGTCCACCACTCCCACGACATCGACGACGAAGCCGAAGAAGGCGCGGACGACCGCGCCGACGATATGGATTCGGCTACGGAACACCCCGAGACCCTCGACACGGCGGACGAAGCGGACGATCGTGACCCCGTGGCCACGGACAGTGTCGCCTCCCGAGCCGACCAGGCGCACCCCCGCCCGTTCCGGCCGGGCCGCGGTGGGTTCGACCCGGAAGCAGCCGCGCTGACAGCACGCGCGAAATACGCCTTCCGCCAGCGCGTCGTCGTGGCCATGTTGCTGCTCGCCGTAGGCAGCGCGGTAGTGGGCGCGGTGATGTACGCCGAAGCCTGGTGGCTGCACGGTGCGGTCGACATCACACTCGTCGGATACCTGACGTACCTGCGAAGGCAAGTGCGCATCGAAGAGGAGATCCGCCAGCGCCGAACAGCCCGCATAGCCCAGGCAAGACGAGCCGCTCACCAAGAGGGCTACCGGGAAGACCGCGCGGAAGACCACGACGACGAGCACGAGGACGCGTACGCCGCCGAACCTGCGGTCGAACGCCCGGAACCAGCCCCAGTCGCCAAGACGACCCAGCCGCCGCGGATCACCCACCCCCACGCGGTCGTGGTCGACATCGACGACGAAGACCCGGCATTCGACGAGCTCGAAGACCCCGACAGCCTGCGGTACCGCCGAGCGGTGGGGGAGTGAAAACCCGCTCCGAGGGCCTGATAAGCTTGCGGAGCACCAAGGGGCTGTAGCGCAGTTGGTAGCGCGTCTCGTTCGCATCGAGAAGGTCAGGGGTTCGATTCCCCTCAGCTCCACGCAATGGGAAGCTCGCGCTCGCGGAGAGCGCGAGCTTTTTGCGTTCCGCGTTTATTCTGGGGGCGAGCCCCCAGACCTCCACGGTGCCGGCTCCTTCTGACCCAGCGCTGGGTGCCTCTCGCTTCACCAGCGCTCCTCTCGGGTCTGGGTGCGCTGTTCTGCCCGCTGGCTGCTTCTGTGGGTCGTTTTCGTTGATCGGCCTGACCCCGTCTCGCGTTGCTTGCTTGGTCTGGTCTTGCGGGCTGTGGTTGCTCACCTGTAACCGCTTCGGGTTGCGTTGCGTGGTGGGCTTCTCTGGGTTGTGTTGCGGGTCTTAATGGCGCTCTGGCTTTGGTTGGGGTGGGGTGTTGTGTGCGTTCGCGGGGTTGGTGGGCCTCTGGGCTTTGGTGATTCTTTTACGCTTGGTGTGTGCGTGACGGTTTGTTGATGTGGGGTGAATGTAGAGCGGGGGTGTAGTGGTGATCTTTGGTCTGGCGGCTGGGGAATGGGGTTGGGCTGGGATGGTTGGGAAGGGTAAGCAAATGTTGGGAATGTTCACTGCGGGTCGTTGCTGGTGTTGATCTTTTCACTCGATCGGGTGTTGTGGCGGTGGTGAACTGGGGTTTTGAAAAGATCATGGGGTGATCTGACCGAACCGGAACCGGCTGTCGGACCCCCGCGTTAGAGTTGTGCCGAGGGCAGGATCGGACGAATGAGGGGTGTTTTCCGTGAAGTTCGACATGGGCTCGACGACGCTGTCCACACTCAGCAAACAGACTCAGGGGTCCAGCGAGGATCTCGGTTCGCTGATCAAACAACTGATCGCCGCCGCGCAGCCGCTCGAGGGCAAGTTCAACGGTGCCGGCCGCGCGATGTTCGACTCCTTCAAAGCGCGGGCCGACGAGATCACCGTGAGCCTGAACAGCTCCCTTGGCGCGATTCTCGGTGGACAGTCCGGTATGGATACCGCATTCCGTCAGGGTGACGCTCAGATGGCGGACAACGCGTCGTCGACGACCGCGTCGGCGAACTTCGACGCCGCTCGTTTCGGCGCACGGTGAATGTGAGGGGATCATGGACAGGACCAGTTACGACACCGGCGTTTCGCAGCAGGTTCAGGGTGATCTGCACGGCATCGTCGGTCGTCTGGAGTCATTGATCAACCAGCGCGACCAGGCCGTCGCCGCGGCGATGTCCGACTTCACCGCCGACGGCGTCTCGGACGAATACGCGACTGTCGAACAGCGCTGGAAGACCGCGGCGACCGAGGTCCGGCAGATCATCGGCCTGGTGAAGCAGACGATGGCGCAGAACGACGAGACCGCGGGCACCGCGCTGACGCAGGCACGCTCGGCGGTGCAGGGCATCGGCTGAGTTCCACCGCATCAACAGGGGAGGTTTGTCGTGAGCCGGTGGGACATCCGGCCCGCGGGCGTGCAAGGTGTGCTCGCGGGCGTGCAGGGCGTCGCGGAAGGGTTCGACGATCACCTGCGCACGCTCAACACCGCGATGGAAGGCGCCGGTGCGCAGGCGTCGTCCGGCATCATCGGGCAGGCGCTGATGGGCTTCGCCGATTCGCAGCGGGGCAAGATCGAGTTCGTCTTCGCCCGCACGGGCGCGGCGATGTCCGGCGCGGCCAACGCGACCCAGGCCTATGTGCGCGGTGACACGGAGATGGCGGCGAACGCCCAGGCGTCCGCGACGAGCGCGCCGGATCCGCGCACCATGCCCGGAGGCCGCCGATGATCAACCCAGGTGAGATCCCGCAGATCCCGGGCGACATGGACGCACTGTCCAGTCACGCGGGCACGTTGAAGTCCACCGGCACCGCGTTCGCGAACACCGGCGCCCAGGTGCACTCGAAGTGGCAGAGCCTGGCCGCGGTGTACGAAGCGCCTGAGGTCGGCGAACTGCTGAACGCGACCCGGCCCGTCTCCGAGATCAGCGACGAGGTCGGCGGCAACATGGAGACCGTGGGCAACGCGCTCAACGCGTACGCCGCGACCGTGAAGCCGATCAAGGCGAAGCTCGACTCGCTGCGCACCCAGGCCCAGGCCTTCGTCGCTGACGCCAAGGGCGACGAGGACTGGCGCGAGGACGAGGACAAGGTCAACAAGCACAACGGGCTGCTGACCCAGGTCAACGAGGCAGTCGCGGAGTGGATGCAGGCGCAGCGCACCTGTGCCAACGCCATCAACGCGATCTACGGCGGCATCCAGTACGTCGGCGACAACGGCGACGAACACCGTGACAAGAACGAGTTCGGCTACACCAAGGACCAGTTGAACTCGGCGCTGGCGAGCGAGAACGGTCTGCCGTGGGGCAAGCCGGAGGAGCACGACGGCGGCTTCTGGGGCGACGTCGGGGACTTCTTCGTCGGCATCAAGGACGGCTTCGTCCAGATGATCACCGACCTCGGCGCGCTGATCGGCTACGCCGACGGCAAGTGGAGCTGGGAAACCGCGGGCGCGGCCTGGAAAGGCCTGGGCACGTTCGCGCTGGCGCTCGGCGTCTACGCGCTGCCCGGAGGACTGGGCGCGGCACTGGACCAGAAGGTCGGCATCCCCGGCTTCGGCAAAGGCGAACTCGGCAACACACTGCTCAACGCGGGCAAAGGGATCATCGCCTACGACCAGTGGGGCAAGGGGCACAACGGCCGCGCGGCGGGCCAGGCAACCTTCAACATCGTCTCCGCCGTCGTCGGGACGAAGGGCGCTGGCGGCGCGCTCCGCGGCGCGGGCGCGGCACTGAAGGGCGCCGAAGCAGGCGCGGTCGCCGCACGCGTCGGCGGTGCTTTTGTTCGTGCGGGCGACTTCGTCGTCAAGATGCCCACCGTCGGCGAACTGGGCATCAAGATCGCCAACAAGCTCAACATCCAGATCCCCCACCTGGGACCTCTGCCCGCTTTCGCGGGCGACGGCCCCCCGATCCGCCACCACTTCGACGTCGAGATGCCCAACACCCGCGGCCCCGACGTCGCCCACATGGACAGTCACCGTCCAGACCTCAACGGCCCCAGCGTCAACGACGCCTTTCACCACCCCGACGCCGACCCCACCCCGTCCCACCCGGACACGGGCAATGGTGATCCCCAGTCCTCTCCGGACACAGGTGGCCGGGACGAAGGCACTTCATCATCGGGCGGCACGGACGGACCACCCTCCCCGCATCCGGAGTCGCCTCAGACCGGTCCCAGTCGCGAGCTCAGCACCGCCGAGCGGGCAGCCAACGACACGCACCTCCAGTCCTTGGAAGCGCGTCATCCGAACGACTTCGACCACCTCCAGCGTGACCCGGACAAGAGTGGCAACATCTCGGAGCCGTCGAAGGACGAGGCCCGCGTCGGGCTCGCACTGCGTGAAGACGGTCGTCTGCCCAGCGACATTCAGCGGCCCCCGACACGCGGGAAAGGCGAGTTCTATTCCCCGTCGACGGGCGAATACTATGACATCAAAGGTGTCCACTCGGACTGGCCGCCGTTCAACAATCAGCGGGACAAGTCCTATCCGTTCCCTGGTGCCTACGATCCGGCGAACAACGCGAAGTTCGTCGACAAGCTAGAAGGTCAGATCGAAGACCTGGGGCGTACAGTCATCATCGACACGCGGAATGCGAACCAGGCGGCAATCGACAATGTGCGGGCCATCGTCGAACAGAAGGGGTGGGGTGACAGTGTCATCTGGTACCCGTAACGGTTGGGTGCCTGCGGCGTTCCCGGCTGACGCGCAGGCCAGCGCCGTCCTGTCCGAGTGGTTGGCCCGAGGCGAGATCGAGGGCCTCGACGCGGCGCTGCTGGACTGGCGTGGAGCGAACCTCAGCGGTGGCGTCTTCCCGGTCAGCGGGTGGTCAGGCGCGAATTTGAGCGGTGTCGACCTGAGCAACGCGGATCTTTACCGCGCTCGGTTGGAGTCGGTTGATCTCAGCGACGCCGATCTGCGCGGCAGCAAGCTCGTCAAGGCGTTCCTCGACGAGGCGAACTTGTCGAATGCCGTTCTGGCTCAGGCTGATCTGCTCAGTGCCGAGGCATCCAACGTCGTCGCGCGATCCGCTGACTTCAAGGAAGCACAGCTGGCGAGCGCGATGTTCACGGGCAGCGATTTCCGGGGCGCGGACTTGTCGGGCACTTCGCTCGACGAGACGGTCCTGCGGATAACCGTCGACGACGGTACCCGGTTTTCCGAGATGACCGGAAGCCTTTTCGGCCGGGTAACTTTCGTCCAAGATGGACTCGAACGAGAACTTCGCGGTGCTGAACTCGAGCAATGGCTCCGTGAACGCGGTGCCGACGTGACGGTTCTCCAGCCTCGGCGAAAGCCCGGCAACGGGTGATTCCCTTACGCCTCCCGCAGGCCGAAGTGCCGGAGTACGTCGGTGAGTACTTCGTAGGGTGCCTTCGATTCGCTGTCCAGGCGGCACCAGCAGGCCCCTGGTTCGAGTATTCGAACTCGGGCGGGGGCGGCGGACGCGTGCGCAACACCCTGCTGTGCAACCATGTCGTGGCCGATGAGGATCCCGTACGGCAGGGAGGGCAGGCTTGCCGAGTGCGACCGCAGCCCGCCCTGCCGACCCGGGTGTGAAGCCACGATCATGGATCGTGCTTTCCCCGCCACCTCGGCGGCGAGGGCCTCGATTGCGCTCTGTGCCACGGTGGAGCTCGATGGGCCGGCGAGCCTGAGGCGTTCGCGCACGCCTGTGTCGACGCGGCGGACTTCCAGGGAGCCCAAGGCGTCCTTGCCTACGACTACCAGTGCCGTTGGGTCTGGGGTGCGGGTGTGGCAGTGGCGGGTTATCTCGCGCGGTGACCAGGGTTCCGTCGCTGGCTCCGCTGTTCCCCAGCCGTAAGGCAGCGCCCCTGTGAGGGCGTGCGTCACGGCTTCGGTGGTCAGGCCCAGTTGTACGTTTCCGTTGGGGCGGTGCAGGGTTGTGATCTGTACTTCCAGGCTGCCTTGGCCGGGGGTGGCTGGGACGACCTCGTCCGAGCCGGTGAAGCGTGAGCCGTTCCACGTCAGCACCGCGCCGGTCATTCCGTCGTGGAACTTCTCGACGCCGTCGCGCACCACCCATTGTGCGTTGCCGTCCGTGATCAGCAGTTCCAGTGGGTACGTGATCGAGCTGCGGGCCGGGGTCAGGATTTGCAGCACGCGGTTGCTGCGCACCGCTGTCACGGCCGCGTCGGCCAGCCAGGTCGACAGCGGTACCACTGTCCTGTCCTGCTCCACGACCAGCGCCGCCGGGGTTTCCCTGTCCGCGGCTGGGTGTCCGGTCAGCGAGTCGACCACAGCGCACCTCCTGTCGCGGTGACGAGTGCCTGGGCGAAGCGTTTTGTCACGTCCTCGGCTTCCGGGTCGCCGGACGGGGCTCGGCTTTCCACCCACCACACCGGGTTCGGTACGTCGATGCCCAGCAGTCGCTTCGCTTCCCCCGGTACTTGCACCAGCCGGGCGCCTTCTGTTGTCAGCATCAGCCTCCCGTCCGGGTGGTAGAGCTGGATGAGCTGGGCTTCTTCGATTGTGTTGACGTGCAAGTGGGTTCCCGCGGCGTGCATCGCGCCGAGCATGATGGCCGGGGTCGGCTGGCTGCCGCACAGGGCGACGATGTCGTAGGTCACGACTCCTCCGTGAGGGCGATCTGCATCGTGCGGGCCGCTTCGCCCGGCTGGATGTACATGGCGCGACCGGTCGGCAGCGTCGTCGGCCGCACCCCGGGGAACAGCAGGCCTTCCGCGCGGTCCCCCGACATCAGCAGGCTCAGGCATCCGGATTCCCGCACGCCGAGGGTGAACGGCTCGTAGAGCCCGCGCGCCGCGCCCATCACGCGCCGGGTCATCAGCACGTGCAGGCCGAGGTCCCGGCCCGAGGCCAGGTACTGCACGAACGGAGCCAGCGGTTGGCTTCCGGAGGCGGACAGCACGTCGTAGTCGTCGACCACGAGGACGATCTTCGGCCCGGTCTTGCCGTTGACGCGTTCCGCCAGCTCTTTCGCCACCGCGTGCGCGAGAACCGTTGCCTTCGTGAGGTTGTCCGCGTAGCCGCCGAGGCGGTCCTCGGCCACGACGTTCTGCAGCCTGCGGCGCAGGTCGAACACCGCGAACACGATCTCCTGGTCGGTGAACTGCCGTGACAGTGCGCCCGCGACGAGCCGGAGCAGGTTCGTCTTCCCTGTTCCGCTGTCGCCGAGGGCCAGCAGGTGCTGGTCACGGCCGAGCAGGTCGAGCAGTGCGGGGGCGAAGTCGTTCTCGAACAGTCCCAACGCGACTGTGCCGCGCTCGGTGGGCGCTGGCAGTTCCTCCGTGTGGAGCACGCCCGGCAGTACACGCACAGGCGGTGGTACTGGCCCGGTCCACGTGCTGCGGACCATCGCGGCCGCGTCGGCGAGGCCGGAACTGCGCGGATCGGCCAGCGTGTCCAGCCGGGGCAACGCCACCTGGGCGAACAGTTTGTCGGTGGTGAGTGCCCTGCCGAGTTGCTTCGTGGTGATCACTCGGGCCAGCTTGCCGTCGATGCCGGACTCGCCGGGGTCGGCGAGGCGCAGCTCGAACCTGTTGCCGAAGCTGACCTGTTGTGCGCCACGGATTTCGCTCCATCGCCGTGCGGTGACCACGACGTGGATCCCGTAACGGCCACCGCGGGCGAGCAGGTCGTGCACGTTCTGCTCGATGTTCTCGAAGTCACCGGACAACTGGCCGTAGCCGTCGATCAGCAGCACTACGTCCGTGCACGGCAGCTCACTCGGCTTCCCGCGCAACTCGGCGACGTCATCCACGTGCAGTCGCCGGAACAACCGTTCGCGTTCGGCGAGCATTCCGTGCACCTCGTCGATGGTGCGGCGGACGCGTTCCCGGTCGTCGCGTCCCGCGACGCCGCCGACGTGGGGCAACGCGTCGAGCGTGCGCAGACCGTTGCCCAACAGGTCGATACCGTAGATGCCGACGTCCGTGGGGCGGTGGGCCACGGCGAGACCGAGGGCGAGGGTGCGCAGCGCCGTGGTCTTGCCCGACCCCGGACCGCCGAGGATCATCAGGTTGCCGCCTGACTCCGCCAGGTCCACGGTCCACGTGCCCTGCCATTGCCGCGCGGGATCGTCCAGCAGACCCATCGGTACGGGCAGTCCGCCGTCACCGACGCTCCGCACCCGCAGGCCGTCCGGGTTGATGTCGAAACCGCCTGCGGCAACGTCGAGAGTGACCGCCGCGGGCAGCGGGTCGAGCCACACCGGGAGTACCGGTTTCGCGGCGCCTTCCAGTTGCGCGACGATCGTGGAGAGCAACGTCGGACCGGTGGTGCGCTTGGCCAGTTGGGGCTTGCTGGCCTGTTCCGCTTCGCCCACGGTCCCGTAGCGCGGCATCACCAGCACCTGCGGCTCACCGGTGACGACCTGTGGTTCGTCGTCGCCAGTGGGCAGGGGCCCGGACACGTAGGCAGACTTGAACTGTTCGTACACACTGGTGTCGACTTTGAGGTAGCCCGCGCCGGGCAACGGCGGCAGGTGGAACGCGTCCGGCGTGTCGAGCACCGTCCGGCTCTCCATTTCGGACAGTGTACGCAGCCCGAGCCGGTACGAGAGGTAGGTGTCGAGGCCGCGTAGTTTGCCGCCTTCGATGCGCTGGCTGGACAACAGCAGGTGGACGCCTATCGACCGGCCGATCCGGCCGATCCGCAGGAACAGCTCGATGAACTCCGGCTTCGCGGTCATCAGCTCGCCGAACTCGTCGATCACGACGAGCAGGTGCTGCATCGCGGGCAGCTCGTCGGGATTGTCACGTGCCGCGCGGCGCATCGCGTACTGAGTGATGTCGACGCTCTTGTCCGTGTCGGCGAGAAGTTGTTGCCGCCGTTGCACTTCGCCGTCGAGACTCGCGTACACGCGTTCGACGAGAGACGAATCGGACTCCAGGTTGGTGATCAGCCCGGCCACGTGCGGCAGCTGCTCGAACGGGGCGAATGTGGCGCCGCCCTTGTAGTCGACCAGGACCAGGCTCAGCCGTTCCGGCGAATGCGTGGCGACCAACGCGAGCACCAGCGTGCGCAGCAGTTCGCTCTTGCCGGAACCGGTCGCACCGACGCACAGGCCGTGCGGGCCCATCCCGAGCTGTGCGGACTCCTTGAAATCCAGCAGCAACGGGGCGCCCAGTGTGGTGACGCCGACCGGAACCCGCAGGAAGTCCCGGTCGCCCCGCTCGGCCCACAGCGCCGTGAGGTCCACTGTGGATGGGTCGTCGATGCCGAGCAGCGACAGGATGTCCGCGGGTGGGCTGCCGGAGCCGTCGTCGTAGGAGTCGGCCGACAGCCGCAACGGGGCCAGTTCGCGAGCGATTCCCTCGGCCACGGCCTGTGCCGTCGGTTCCAGTGCTCCGCTGATGGCGCCGTACGGCTCCATCTGCTCGACGGTGACGTCAGCACCGATCGTGACCCTGCTGGAGATCTCGCTCGGTTCGTGCAAGCGGTCGGACAGCAGGTGCAGCACGGTCACGCCGAGGCTTTCCAGGTTCACGCCCTTGTCCGGCGTCGGGAGCTTGCGGGCGACCACACCGAAGGCGTCGTCGACCACCAGCAACCGGGAGCGGGTGCGTGCTTCGGATTTGCCTGAGCCGTGCCGGAACGCTTGTGCCGCACGAGTCGCGCGTTCGGACAGGTCCTCGGCGAGCAACGCGGCCAAGCTGGCCGCGTCCGGCGCGAACAGCGGTTGCGGCCCGGAAGGGCCGATGCGGGCACGGTCCAGCGCGTGTGGCAGCCAACGTACCCACGCCCAGTCAGCTTCACGTTCCGGCGGCGTGATCACGGCGATGGTGACGTCGTCAGGCGCGTGCATGGCCGCTATCTGCACAAGCGCCGTGCGTACGGCACCAAGCGCGGACTCACGGTCTGCGGAGATCAGCGACACGTCACCGGCCCGGTCGAGACTCACTCGTACAGGGAGCTCGGGGACCGTGCCAAAGCGGCGCCGCAACGCTTCCGCTTCGGCGAGCATGAACTGGTCCACGGGATTGACGGGACTCGCGTCGATCCGCATTCGCAGTTCCCGCACGGGCAACTGCCCGGTGCCGATCCGGACCAGCATGAAATCCGCGTCGCGACGACGGCGTTCCCACAGTCGTGCCGGGTCGCGGACGAGGTCCAGCAGCCTGCTCGCCGACGGGTCCGGAACGGACGCCCGGCGTTGGTAGTCCAGTTCCCAGTCGCGCAGCCGTTCCCGCAGCGACTCCAGGTGGTCGAGGTAGCGTTCCCGCTGCTGGCGGCGTTTGCGGGTGGCCTGGCCGCGTTGGGTGAAGTAGAACACCGCGGCCGCGCAGATCGACAGCACCATGACCACCGCGCCGAGCGCCGCGAAACCCGAACCGCGGAAGAACATCATCATCGTCATCGACGCGGCCGCGCCGACCATCGGCAGCATTCCTTGCAGGCCACCGGCTGTCTTGCCCTCGGGCAGCGACGGCGGTGATTCGATGTCCAGTGGCTGCTCGGCCGGCATCGGGTGCACGGTCCGGGCAGGCCGGTGGACGACGCGTGCGGTCACTGCACCCCCTGTGCCTTCAGAGCTGCGGGGCCCGGTGCAGTGCCCAGGCCGCCAGGTTGGCCGCAGCCACGAACGTGGTTTCGGCGATCTTGCCGGGGTCGATCACGGCCCCTGCCGCGACATGGCGGTCGTACGGCAGTTCCACCACCGGTACGCCCATGCGCTGGAAGGCTTCTCGCGCGGGTCCGGACTTCAGCGTGGCGTGGCCGTGTGGGTCTGTCGCGTTCAACGCGATGACGACCCGCTGGAGCGCGCCAGGCTGTACGCCGGACAACGCGGACACGGTCGAACTGACTCCGTCCGGGGTTGCGGGCGTGACAACCAGGACGGCGTGCGCGTCCGCGAGTACTTCCGTTGTCTCCGGCAGTTGCATACCGGTGCCGCAGTCGAGCACAGCCACGGCGAACAGTCGCGACAGGGCACGCGTGACGTCACGGGCAATGGTTCGCTGACCAGCGGAACCGCCTGGCACCACCCAGAGGCCGCTTGGTGTCCGAGGCAGGAGCCTGGCCACGTCGGCGAGGTTGCGGCTGCTCGCCGCCATCAGGCCTTGGGCGAGTTCGGCGAGTGTTCCGCGCGGCTGCGTGCCGAGCCGCCACGCCAGCGAGCCGGTCTCCGGTGCCGCGTCCACCGCCACCACGGGGTCGGCTCGCCGGGCTGCGAAGACCGATCCGACCAGCGCGGACACCGCTGTTTTGCCCGCGCCGCCGCGTGCCGAGGTCACCGCGACACGCCGCCCGGTCGTGACGGGTGCCTGGACCCCGTTGAGCGCCGTCACCAGGTCGCGGGGCTGTTTCGAGTTGGCGAACCCGCGTGTGACCGCTCGCGTGACTCGCTGGACGACCGAGTCGCCGCTGGGCACGCGGCCCGCCAGTTCGAAGGCGTTGACCTGCGCGACCGGCTGCGGTGGCCGGGGTGCGGCCCGCGCATGCGGGACCGGCCTGACCGGCTGGGTCGGGTGCCCGCCGCGCGTCGGATCCCAAGTCAAGACTGAGCTCCCTGATCAGAACTTCGCCAGCAGTGTTTCGTACACCTCGAAGACCCCGACCGCGATCGGAACCGTCGCCACGACGGTGATTCCTTCGAGGTGGTCGGCGAGCTGCCGGGCGCGGGCACGCAGGTGCGGCGACGGGCGGTACGACAGTGCCAGGAACCCGGTGCCGATGATCAGCCCGGCCAGGAGCAGGACCAGCCACAGCAGGTCCGGTCCGGTTCGCGTCCACTCGCCGAGCAACCCCGCGGCCACGACCAGCGGCGCGGCGTTCAACGCGGCCACCTCCGCGGTCAGCGGGTACGTGCGAGCGCGCAGCCAGGTGGCCACGGCCATCGCACATGCCAGCGCGACCGCCCAACCGTCCCCGCTGTGGCCGAGGATCCAGCCGGACACCGCGATCCCGCCCGCGACGAACACCACGGCGAGCGCCAGGCCGCGGTGCGCCGAGTCGAGCGCCGCCGTCACCGAGCCGCGTGCTGCCGCCGTGCCGCCGAAATGCTGGTCGTCGAGGCGCGTCAGCCCGGACGCGATCAGCGCGAGCCTCGGCAGCAGCCCCAGCAGCACTGTGCAGGCCACGGCCAGCAACGCTGCACTACGCACTTCCGGCACGTCGAACGCCCGCAGCGCGCCCCAGAGACCGAGCAACCCGATCAACGTGCCCGCGCCGGTCGCGCCGGCGCGGAGCCGGTTGTTCGCGGCGCCGATGGCGAGCACCGTCACGCCGAGCAGGAGCAACCAGCCGAACCAGCGCGACGGCCACGCATCGAGCCAACTGGGCAACGCGGTCGCGACGACCGCTGCGCCCGCCAGCACCACGGCAGTGCCCGCCGCGCGACCGCCCGTGAGCCCCAGGACCGTCCCTGCGACGAGGACCAATGCCCCCACGATGACCGGAATCGGAGCCGGCACGGCCAGGAGCGCCAGTGCGGTGGTGTAGGACGCGGCGCCGGTGATGATCGCGGTCGTCGTCCAGCGCCGTGCCGGATCACCCCAGCGGCCTGACCGCGACTCCAGGTCGTCGGCGACCTCGTCGGTCACGTCGTGCACGACGGGCGGCATCGGGGCCTCGCTGATCCGATCGACCCGGACCAGCGCGCCGTCGCTCACGCCCGCCGCACGCAGACTCTGGTGGGGTTCGACGACCCGGCCGTCGAGCAACGACATCCGGTAGACCTGCGGACCGTCCACCGGGCGGTAGCCGAGCAGCCGCACGATCTCCGGCAGCAGTTCGCCCAGCGGCGCCTCCGACGGCAGGACCAGGTCGATCCGCCTGCGCGGCGCGGCGAGGGTGAGCCGGGTGAGAGTGCCCGTCGTCACCGCGGGATTCATCGCACCACCTGGGTGTTCGACTGGGGCCGGCGTTGTTCGCTCAACACTTTCTGCAGAAAGGACCACCCGACGCAGCCGGCGCAGAGCACGGCGGTCACCACGACACTGACAGCGAAGCGTTTGACGTTGTCCACGGTGGCCAACTGGCGGCGCGCCCTGCCCCACAATAGTGATTCCCGCAATCGCGCACGCCGGACAGCCACTGATTCGAGCAATTGGGCGTCGTACTCTCGAGCCACCCGCAAGATGGTACTCAGCCGACGTGTCCGCCGAGGCGTTATACAGCGTGTCAGGGGGAGCGCGATCGTTTTTCACTCCAATGCACGAACGCGACCGCCGGAGAGCATTTGTCGATCAAGGTGGAAAATGTGTGTGCGTATTCCGAGCTGCTTGTTCGTCGCCAGTCAGGTGGTGGAGAACTGCCCGGCGGGGCGGCCACTGTGGACTACGCCAGTTTCCGCGTATCGGCAGATCGTTCGGAACGAACGGCCGCCGTGTTCAGGTGATGCTCCCCAGCATCGCTTCTGTGTCTTTGCGCAGGTGCGGGCAGCCGGCGACCGGGTCTTCGTTCGGGCACCGCAGGAAGTGGTTGAGGAACGCCTCGGCTGTGGCCAGGCGTTGCTGCTGCGCGTGGATCGCGGCCAGCCGGGCGTTGACCGCCGTGCGCCAGCTGTCGCCGTCCACCGGCCCGCGCACGATGGTCGTGATCTCCTCGAGGCTGAGCAAACCCGTGTCCTGCAACATCTTCGCCACGGCCAGGCAGTGCAGTTCGTCTTCGCCGTAGAACCGGTTGCCGGACTTGCGGGCCGCGGGTGCGACCACGCCGCGTTCGTCCCAGTACCGCAGCGCCGACACCGCGACACCCAGCTTCCTCGCCGTCTCCCCGATCGACCACATGTGCCCAGTTGACCTCAAGTCGGCTTGAGCAGCAAGCTCGCCGACATGGTTCAGAAGGAAATGGTTTTCAGTAGACGGCCAGCTCCAGCGCGACCTTCACGGCCGGGCTGCACCTCGCACTGCTGGTCGCGGGCATGGTCACCGCGGTGGTCACGGTCGCTGTCGCGGCCCTGGTCACTGGAGAGTCTTGACCGCGATCTTGGTGGCTTCGGCCAGCAAAGCGCTGTCGTACTCGGCGTCCTCGGCCGTCTTGTCGGTCAGGACCGCGATCACGATCGGCTTGTCCGGCGACGGCCACGTCACAGCGACGTCGTTGGCCGCCGCGAAGCTCCCGGTGCCGGTCTTGTCACCGGTGACCCAGCCCGACGGCAGGCCCGCGCGGATCCGTTCGCCGCCGGTGGTGTTGGCCACCAGCCAGTCCTTGAGCTGCTGGCGTTCCGGCGCGCCGAGCGCGTCGCCGACGACCAGCATCTGGTAGGCCTTGGCGATCGCCGACGGCGTCGTGGTGTCCTGCTCCGTGCCGCGCGGAACCACGTTCAGCGCGGTCTCCCAGCGGTCCAGCCGGGTCATCGGGTCCCCGATCGACCGCGCGAACTCAGTCAGTTTCGTCGGCCCGCCAAGGAGTTTGAGCATCTGGTTGCCCGCTGTGTTGTCGCTGCGGGTGATCGCGGCGTGGCACAGCTCGGCCACGGTCATCCCCGACTGGACGCGCGTGCTGGTCACGGGCGAGCCGTCGACGAGGTCCGCGGTGCCGAACTTGATCGTCTTGCGGAAGAAACCCGAGCTCAGCGGGTTGGCCTTGAGCAGCGCCCCGGCCGCGTAGCCCTTGAAGACCGAGCAGATCGCGAAGCGCTCTTCCTCCCGGTGCCCCACGGTCCTGCGGGTGGTCACGTCCACCGCGAACACGCCGAGCCTGGCGTCGAACCTCTTCTCCAGCGCCGCGAAGTCGGTCGTGTACGCGGGCACGCCGGACGTCGGCGTGGCCCCCGGCGGGTTCTGGGCCGAGGTGCTGCCGCACCCGGCGAGCGGGGCGGTGGCGAGCGCGGCGAGCAGCGTCCGGCGGTTGATCTTCATGGTCCCTACCGAATCACTGTCACGGCGATAGCGCCAATACGAATTGCTGGTGCGGCCGATAGTAAATCACTATCACAGGCGACCTGAACGGAGGTCGGTCACGGCGAGCCTGGCCGCCTCGGCGATCGCCGCGTCCACCGCGGGCAGCGCGAGGTCGGCGCGGGCGGCGAACGTGAAAACCGCGACGGCGATGGGGGATCTCACCGGCGTATTCGACGACCGCGACCTCGTTGCGGACCGCGCCGATGGTGCCGGCCCTGCCTGACACCCGGACATCGCCGAACGGGAACCCGGCGCGGATCGGTGCGACCACACCTGCATGCCCGTCTCCCGCATCAGCGTCGCCGCGACGTCCGCGGTGCCGCCGATGATCCTGGTACCGGACAGGTCAAGCTCTGCGGCGATCCGCTGGACCGCGTCCAGCCCGGCCTCGCCGACACCGTTGCACACCTTGGGAAACCGGCGGTTGGGTCATGCCGAGTCGTTCGGCTGCCTTGCCGGAATGCCCGTCCTCGGCGATCGAGACGAAGAACCCAAGTGCCGCAGCAGAGCCATCACGAGCGGGGTGCCAGCCGGGCGACCACGTCACGGACGAAGGCGGTGTAGCGCTCGCGGAACTCGGGATCGGACGCCTCGACGCCGAAGGCCTTCTTGACCACGTCCGGGATCACGTGCGGCGCGGTGGTCAGCGCCATCAAGCCGACCAGCAGGCAGGCCGGGTCAAGATCGGCGTCGAGTTCGCCGCTGTGCTGGCGGGCGACGATTCCGCTGAGGTCCAGCACCGGCTCCTCGTCCGGGGTTTGCTCCCCCTCGGCGTAGCTCAGGCCGCGCCAGACCATCAGCCGGGTGCCGCGCGGGTCGTCCAGACCGTCGTGCAGGTACGACTCGGCGACGTCGGCCGCGGAGCGCCCCGGGTCGTGGAACGTCGCCTCGTGCTTGAGCCACTGGCTCTGCAGCGTGCGGTAGAGGCCTTCCTTGCCGCCGAAGTAGTAGTTGATCAACTGCTTGTTGACGTTGGCGCGGGCCGCGATCTCGTGCACGCGGGCGCCCGCGTAGCCCTTCTCGGAGAACTCCTCGTACGCCGCGGCCAGCAGGACCCGCCTGGTCCGGTCGGCGTCCGCCTGACGGTCCTCCGGTGCTGGTGAGCGCCGTGGCTTGCCTGGTTCGCGCATGATCGGGGATGCTATCAGTCAACTATTTGGTTGACGCGGTTTAACAGATGGTTGAAACTGGCGGTATGACCATCCTGGTAACCGGCGCGACCGGAAACGTCGGTCGCGCCGTCGTCACACAGCTGCTCGAAGCAGGCGCGGACGTGCGCGCCACCTCCCGCTACCCGGAAACTGCCGGGCTGCCGGTCGACGTCAAGGCAGCCGACCTGGCGAACCCCTCGTCGTTCGAGCAGGCGCTCGACAACGTGGAGAAGGTGTTCCTGTTCCCCAACCCGGCGGGCGCGCAGGGATTCGTCGACCTCGCGGAAGCCGCAGGGGTGCAGCGAATCGTGCTGCTGTCCTCACAAGCCGCGGCGCACGAGGAGTACGGCGACGCCCCGATGCGGACCATGCACGTGATCGTGGAACAGGCGCTGGCGAAGTCCAGCCTGGAGTGGACCTTCCTGCGGCCGGGCGGATTCGCCACCAACACCCTGTTGTGGGCACAGTCCATCAAGGACACCGGCCGCGTGCGCATCCCGTACGCGGACATGAACACGAACTCGATCCACGAGGACGACATCGCCGCGGTGGCAGTCAGAGCGCTGCTCGAAGACGGGCACGCCGGCAACGTCTACGAACTGACCGGCCCGGAATCGCTGACGCAACGACGGCAGATCGAGCTGATCGGCGAGGTGATCGGCAAGGAGATCGAAGTGATCGACCAGCGGGGCGCCGAAGCCCGCGCGGCACTGAAGGCCCAGTTCGGGCCGTACGCGAATGACCACTTCCTCGACTCGATGCTGAAGATATACCAAAGCGCCGTCGGCAGGCCCGCCGACATGGCGACCGGGGTCGACGAGGTTCTCGGCCGTCCGGGCCGGACATTCGCCGAGTGGGTGCAGGACCACAAGGCCGACTTCGTGGCCTGACGGCCCGCGGTGCCGCTGGGACCGGGAGTTCCTGGGGGATTCCCGGCACAGCGGCTTGGGCGGTGCCGGTACCGCTTTCGGTTTCACGGTCGGAACCCCAGGTGGCGGCCTATGTGGCGCAGAACTGTCAGACCCCTGCGGTAACGTGAAAACAAGGGATCCCCTTGGGGGAATTGCTGATGGGGAGAGGGCTGCTCAGGGCTATGTCCATGGGCAGGGCCTGTGGCTTGGGTTGGGGTGGGCTGCAGGTTGGGGTGGCTGTGGCTGCGGGTCTGTGGTGGTTTGGCCGCGAGTTGGTGGTGGGGTGCGGTTGCGTGTCGTTGGGGCTGCGCGAGTGGGCCGACTAGATCTCGTTACAGGTTGTGGGTTGGTGGTGAGCTGTAGCTGTTGCTGCGGTTAGCGGTGAGACTGGCTGCGGGTCGGCGGTGGCTGCGGCTGCGGCGTGGAAGTGGGATGGGGTGCAGCAGACCCAAGCGGCTGCCGCTGTGAGTCGCTATGGGGTTGGCCACTGCGGTTGGGACTGCGGGTTTGCTGCGGCTGGGTTGCTGTGACTGCGGTAGCAGTCGGCTGGGGCTGGCTGGTGGGCTGGGGCTGTGGTCGCTGGGCTGGGCTGGCAGGTGGGCTGCGGCTGCGGTCGTAGTTGGCTGGGCGAGGCTGGCTGGCACTAGCTGGCGCTGGCGGGTGGTCAGCGGCCGGTGGCTGGGTCGGTGATCGGCACGGTGAGAGTGGCTACCGTCGGGCCGCCTGGTGGGCTGGTGAGGGTGAACGATCCGTCGAAGGTCGCCAACCGTCGTCGCAGGCCGAGCAGTCCGGTTCCGATCGCCGGGTTCGCGTCGCCCTTGCCGTCGTCGATCACGGCGACTTCCAGCGTTGCCTCCGTGTGTCTGATGTGCAGCACGACGCGGTCGGCTTCAGCGTGTTTTGCCACGTTCGTCAGCAGTTCGTTCACCGCGAAGTACACCGCTGACTCGACGGGCGACGGTAGCCGCCCGTCCACCGTGCCTTCCACCTGCACCTTCAACGGGCTGTCCAGTGCCAGTGCGCGCAGGGCGTCGCCGAGGCCGCGTTCTGCCAGCACTGGTGGGTGGATTCCGCGGACCAGGTCGCGCAGTTCGGTCAGTGCTTTCGCGGAGGCGTCCTTCGTCTTCGCCACCAACGACTTCGCTTTCGCCGGGTCGTGGTCGATGAGGCTTTCCACCGCGCTCAGGTGCAGGCCCATCGCGACCAGGCGGGCTTGGGCGCCGTCGTGGAGGTCGCGTTCGATCCGGCGGAGTTCCGCTGCTTGGGCGTCTGTCGCGTCGGCGCGGGTCGCTGTCAGCTGGTGCACTCGTTGTGCCAGTGCGGCGTTCACGGTCGGACCGAGCAGGTTGCGGGTGATCTTCGCCTGTGTTCGCAGTACCCAGGCCGGGGCGAACACGGCGGCGGGCACGGCGATCAAGCCGACCAGGGTGTCCACGGCGCACGAGGCGAAGTCGCGCCACGTGGCCGCGTCGGTCATGACCCACTTGTAGCGGGCAATGCGCATGTAGCTCTGCGGCGTTTTGTGCAGTTGGGTTCCGTGCCTGTACGTGCCGTCCGGGCGGGGTTTGGGCAGTGCCGGGGGTGGCAGGTAGGGCGCGGGGATTTCCAGGCCTGACCATGTGCTGATCGATCTGCGGCGGAACGCGGTCACTTCACGCATCCCCATCACCAGTGGCACCCACAGGAACACCCACAGGCCCCAGATGTGGATCGGCACGACGCCGATCACGAGGACCACCGCGGACAGGATCGTCGTGCCCAGTGCCGTCAGGAAATGCGCGGTGACGAACCACACCAGCTGGATCCGGCTGCGCATCTGGGCCCAGAACCGGAACATCACGCCGTCGTGCTTGGCCCGCAGCCGTGCCGACGTCCAACGGTCGTGTACGTCGACCAGCCAGGGCGCGGCGAGGAAACCCGCGATGACCGGCACCGCCGCCACGGGCCACCACGAGGTGAAAGCCAGCCAGACGCCCGTGCCGATCAGGCCGGGTGCGACCGCCGCCAACGGGCCGCCGACGAACGGGTTCACCATCAGCCAGATCAGGTCGCGGCGGCGGCCCGGGTCGTCGGTGTACCAGTCCAGTTCGCGGTCGAACTCGTTGAACCACGACGGCTTGCTGACCGCCCGGTCACCCACCGTGTACAGGCCGTCCTCGTCCGGTTGCAAGGGGGGCATGAGCGGCCAGTAGACGCCGTCGCCCGGGATCCCGGTGACCCGCCGGGCCAGGTCGGGCAGCCAGCGGGACCACCTGATCACTGCCGGAGCGGCGATCACGGTCAGCAGGCTGAGGGCTACGAGGGCGAAGACCGGCACACACGCCAGCGCGAAGACGAGCGCCCGTACGCTCCACCAGACCGCCCTGCTCTGCCGCATCCTGCCCTCCCGAGATCACTCACAGTGTGACTGACCACGGTCGGGCGTCGCATTGCTCGCAGGCCCAGTCGTCAGGTGGGCCTAGCCCCACCTCAGCTCGCGGCGGACCTGCTGGGCGTTGGCTTCCTCGCGGGCGTGCAGCAGGCCGAACGTGAACCCGTTCTCGCCGTCGGCGTGGGCCTGCATGCCGAGCGTGCGCAGCAACGGCTGGGCGACCACGCTGTCCTGGTACTCACCCGCCTGCTGGGTGAAGGCCTTGGCGCGTTTGCGGGCTTCGTCGGCGGGTTCGCCCAGCGCGGGGACGGCTGCTTCGAGGCCGTAACGCAGGCGTTTGGCTGCTTTGCGGGCGCGGTGCACGTCGCCGGACTTCAGCCGTGCGCCGACCTTGGCCTCGGCCTTGCCGATGTGCTTGGGCAGCTCCTTGTGCGCCTTGCGCCCGGCTTTCTTGGTCGACAATTCGTCGTTGACCAGCGCGTCCAGCTGGTCGAGCAGCCGCAGGTAGCGTTTGCCGCGCAGCACCTTCAGCACGTCCTTGCGGGCTTTCGCCTGCGCGGGGGCGAAGTGCCTGGTCAGGCGGGCCTGGACCGGGCCGACGACGAGTTCCGGCGGCAACTGGGACACGGCCTTGGCGAGCCGTGCGACCTGCACTTCGAGGTCACGGGCCGGGCTGAGCTGCCTGCCCAGCCACTGCAGCTCGGCGTCCAGTTCGCCGCTCGGCAGGACCTCGCGGTAGACGCGCAACGCGCTGCGCAGCCGCCGGATCGCGACGCGCATCTGGTGCACCGAGTCGTCGACGTCCTGACGGACCAGGATGTCGTAGTACTTGATCTTCTCGAGCTGCCCGGCCACGTAGGCGAGGACGGTCGTGCCCGCGGCACGGCCGGGCTCGACTCGCGTGGGCTTGGTGCCGAGGACCCTGGCGAGCTTGGACGGCAGCGCCGAACGGCGGAATCCCGCGGTCCGCAGCGGTTTTTCCGCCTTGTCCAGCACGTCGGGGTCGCCTTCGACCTCGATCTCCCGCCACACCACGCTGTCCGCGTCCGGTTTGGTGGCCGTGACCTGGTCGTCGGTGACTTCCGCGCCCGTGATCTCCCACCGGGTCCGCGCGGTCTCGATCCTGGCCACCGGCACGAGCTCCGCGCCGCGCGTGTAACCGAGCGTCAGGTCCGCGAACTCCTTCGGTGGCTTGTCCTTTCCGTTCAGCGGCAGGTGGATCTCGTCTCTGGTGTCCTGGCCGACGGGGACTTTCAGGTGCCAGCCCTCGTCCTCGCCGCCTGCCCGGCGGCGCAGCGTCAGCCCGCCGCGGATCAGCCGCAGATCCGTTGTGTCGTAGTAGGTCGCGTCCAGCGACTCGTGGTGCGGACCCGCGACGACGCCGCCGAAGGTGGGCAGTTTGGCATCAGGAGCGGCTTCGTACTTGCGTTCGACTTCTCGATGGGTCCGCATGGAATTGACCTACCCTGGCAGCGTGATCGTGAAACCGGCGCCGCCTTCCGGGGCGGGCCCGGCCTCGATCCTACCGCCCATCCGCGTGACGAGCCCGTGCACGATCGCCAGCCCGAGGCCGGTGCCGACCGGCCGGATGCCCTGATAACGGCGGTGCAGCGCGCCGCGCTCGAACGCGATCCGATAGTCCTCTTCGGACAAGCCTGGCCCGCTGTCGCGCACTTGCAGCACCCGGCCGGGCAGGTGGGCGAGCACGATCGGCCTGCCTGCCGGGGTGACGCGCAGCGCGTTCTCCATCAGCCCGTCCAATGCCTGCCGCAGCCGCCTTGGGTCGGTGTGCGCGGCGACCGGGTGATCGGCGTTCTCCGACCGGAATTCCACGCCCTCCGCCGCGCAGCGCGCCGACCACACGGCCGCGGTCTCCCGCAGCACACCGGACAGGTCGACGGACGTGATGTCCATCCGGAAGTCGTCGGCCGAGAGCCTCGCCAGGTCGAGCAGGTCGCCGACCAGCCGCTCCAGCCGCTGCGCCTCGTTGCCGATGGTCCGGCCGGCGTCGGCGGCCCGCGGACCGGTCACCACGCCGTCGGCCAGCGACTCGGCGAACCCGCGGACCGCGGTCAACGGCGTCCGCAGCTCGTGCGACACCGACAGCAGGAAGTCGCGCTGGCGGGATTCGCTGCGTTGCAAGGCGTCCGCCAGCGAGTTGACCGAGCCGGCGACGTCGGCGACCTCACGGGGGCCTTCCACCGGGACGCGAAGGTCTCTGCGCCCGGCCCGCATCGTGTGCGCGACCTGGGCGGTCCGCCGCAGCGGACGAGCGAGCAACCGGCCCAGCACGACACCGGCGACCGCGGCGACCAGCAGTCCGATGCCGAGTGCCAGCAGGATGTTGCCGATCAGGCGCTGGATCGTCGTACGGTCGGCGGACGGCTGGAGGACCAGCACGAAACCGCCGCGCGGAGCGTCACGGGCCTCGACCAGGTACGTACGCCCGCCGGTTTCGACGTTCTTCGACAACCGGCCGCCGTCCAGCGCCTTGGCCTGCCTGGCGGCAGCGACGGCGTTCGCCTCGCCGACGACGTTGCCGCGTTGCCCGACCGAGACGACAGCGATCCCTTGTCGTTCAAGGATGTCCACGACCCGGCGGCGCCCGGCCAGGCCGCCGTCGGTCTCGAACAGCTGCGCGGCGAGCACGTCGGCCTGGTCGGCCAGGACACGCTGGGTGACGTCCAGCGAAGTCCTGGACACCAGCCGGAACAGCACGAGTCCGGCGACGAGCGCGGACACCCCGGCGACGGCGAGGCAGACCACGATGATCCGGCCGGCCAGCGACCGGATCACCGCGACTCCGCGGAGTAGCCGACACCCCGGACTGTCCTGATCGGACTGTCGTCGCCGAGTTTGGCCCGCAGCTGGGCGATGTGCACGTCGACCGTGCGTGTCCCGGCTGCCGCCTGGTAGCCCCACACGGCGCTGAGCAGCTGGTCACGCGCGTAGACCCGTCCGGGCGTGCGCATCAGGTGTTCGAGCAGGTCGAACTCGGTGGACGTGAGCGCCACCTCGCGGCCACCCGCCCACACCCGGCGCTGGTCGACTTTGACCTCGACCGCGCCCGCCCTGAGCACTTCCGTCTGCGGCGTGCCGCGGCGCAGCACCGCACGCACCCTGGCGACCAGTTCGCGGGGGCTGAACGGCTTCGTGACGTAGTCGTCGGCACCCATCTCCAGGCCGAGGACGCGGTCCACCTCGTCGTCACGAGCGGTCACGAACAGCACGGGCGTCCAGTCCTCGGCAGCCCGCAGCGAACGGCACACCTCGATGCCGTCCATCCCGGGCAGGCCGATGTCGAGCACGACGGCGACCGGGCGCAACCGGCGGACGGCGGCGAGCGCGCCCGGCCCGTCGGTCTCCACGTGCACGCCGAACCCGTCCCGGCGCAGGTACATCCCGACCAGGTCGGCGATCGACCGTTCGTCCTCGGCGACGAGAACGAGTCCTCTAGAGCTCATCCAGTTCCGACTCGACGCTGTTGAGTGTGGACTCGACGGAGTCTAGGTCACCGGCCGGCGCGTCCTGCTGCCGTTGGCAGCCGGTAAGGAGAAACGCGATGGCCGTGAACGCGGCCAAGGATCGTCTCATTTGCCACCGCAGTACTTCTGCTTGTACGCGGCGAGCCGTTCCTGTGCCTTCTTGATCACATCGGCGCGCTGGGCGCGGTGGTCGGCCTTGCCGTTGAGCCAGTCCTTCTGTGCCTGGTCGGTCGCGCGCCCGGCTCGCGCGCGCAGGCTGGCGACGGAGCCGCGTACGTCAGCGCTGCCGTTGATCCTGGTCAGCGCCTTGTTGGCGCGGTTTTCCAGCTTCGGGACGCGCTGCTGGCAGACCTTGGTGACGTCGAAGCCCGGCTGTGCGGGCGCTGGTGACGGCTGTGCGCCCGCGGTCGTGGTCAGCAGGGCGAGGCCCATCACGGTCGCGCCACTCGCGGCGGCGATGCGGTGTGTCCATTTCATGGCTCTCACTCTGACCGTCGGCGGTGAGCGCCACGTCTGGCGAATGTTCGGGTTGTGTAAGGCCGCGTCAGCAGCTCATTCGTCCGCGATGCACGCCCTGAGCTGCGACTGGACCCAGGCCTGCCGGGAGTCGGCCGGTGGCATGCCGCCCGTGAGCGCTTCGAGCGCTTCCTGGTCGGGCGTCGCGCGGACGAACGAGTACAAGGCGTCCAGGTCGCGGCGTTCCAGCACGAGCCTGCGCAGCTGTGCGAGCGTCTGTTCTCGTTCCGAGCGCACACCCGGCGCGTTGGACCTGGGTAGCAGCGGCCCGCGCCACAACGCCACCGCGTCGCGCACACGGCGTTCACGCAGCGGTTGGCGGACGTTGATGAAGTCCGCGTCCACCTCCGCGTCCAGGCGGTACGGCTTGGTGCTGATCGCGGACGCGCCGAGCTGCGTGCGCAGCCGGTGGATCTCCGCGCGTGCGGTGACCGGGTTGCCGGATTCCCCGTACAGCACCAGTGCGAGCTGTTCGGCGGTCATTCCATTGGGGTGCAGGGCAAGCAGCGTGAGGATCTCGGCGTGCCGCAGTGTCAGCGGGATCTCCCTGCCGTCGAGCAGCGCCTTGGGCTCGTCCACGCCGAGGAACCGCAGCGACAGCAGCGGCTGGCGGCTGCCTGCCGGGCCGGGCGCGATCCGCAGCAGGAAGCCCTCGGCCAGCGGTTCGACGATCGCCGCGCGGCCGTCGGGCAGCCACAGCGTGCCCTGCCCGTTCCTGATGTCCACTCTGGACGGGAGGCCGACGCACGCCTCGGTCGCCACCACGCGGCCGGTCGGCGAGACCAGTGCGCCGGGGCTGCCGCCCAGGCCGGTCAGGTGCCGCGTGTTGCGCAGCCGGAAACGCTCGTTGCGCAAGGTCATCCGGGACTGGAGCTGGCTTTCGGCCAGCTGCGCCGCCGCGGAGACCAGCGCGAGCGTCGACGGGTGCATTGTGCACAAAGGACCAGTGATGTCGATGACACCGAGCACCTCGCCGGTGTCCGGGTCGTGCACCGGGGCCGCGGCGCAGGTCCACGGGTGGTACAGGCGGACGAGGTGTTCGCCGCCGTGGATCACCACCGGGCCGTCGAGCGCGAGCGCGGTGCCCATCGCGTTGGTGCCAATGGCTTCCTCGGTCCACCTGGTTCCCTCGGTGAGCAGCACCTTGTCCGCCTGGTGGCGAACCACGGCACTGCCTTCCCGCCACAGCAGGTGCCCGGCGGCGTCCGTGATCAGCATGATGTGTTCGGCCTCGTCGGCGATGCTCACCAGCATCGCCCGCAACGCGGGCATCACCGCGGCGAGCGGATGGTCCGCGCGCAGGTCGGGGACGTCGGTCTCGGCGTACACCACCGGCGGCAGACCGTGGTCGGGGTCGATGGCGGCGTCGAGCGATCGCTTCCACGACGCGGAAACCAGCTCGCGGGGCTGGTCGGCACGGGCGGCGGGAAGTCCCGCGCGCAACTGGCTGACCAGGAATGTGTACGCGCCCGCGTCCTTCATGATCCACGCCCTTGGAACGCTCTGTGCAACGTTACTGCAACCCAGTGTCTTCTACCGTCCGCCACTTGTACCCATGAAAGCATGCCGGGGAGGCGTGAAGCATGAGTAGATATGCCGCACCAGGAGAACCCGGTTGTGTGGTGCGGTACGCGGGCCGATACGACCATTTCGTCGGCGGGGAATATGTGCCACCCGCAAGCGGCCGCTACTTTTCGAACCCGACCCCGGTGACCGGCCGGGTGTTCACCGAAATAGCCGAGTCCGTCCCCGACGACCTGCGGCGGGCCACCGACGACGCCCGCGGTGCGGCGGCAGGCTGGTCGAAGACGGCACTCGCCGAACGCGCGGTCATCCTCAGCGAGGTGGCCGACCGGATCGAGGACAACCTCGAAGCGCTCGCCGTGGCTGAGAGCTGGGACACAGGAAAGCCGATCCGGCAGACACTCGGTGCGGATGTGCCGTTGGCCGCAGATCATTTCCGCTATTTCGCCGGGGCGATCAGGGCCGCGGAAGGTGTCCGTTCCGGGATCGACGGGGACACTGTGGTGCACGGGTTTCGTGAGCCGGTAGGTGTGGTGGTCCGGTCGCTCGGCTGGGACTACCCGTTGCTGGGTGCCGCGTGGTGCCTCGCCCCGGCGCTCGCGACCGGGAACACGGTCGTGCTCAAGCCCGCCGCGCAGACGCCCGCGTCGATCCACGCGCTGCTGAGCGTGGTCAACGACCTGGTGCCGCCCGGCGTGATCAACGTGGTGAACGGTTTCGCCGCGACACCGCCGCTGGGGCTCAGCCCGTCGGTGTTCTTCGCCGACCTCGACGGGTCCCTGCGCGACAGGGCGCTCGACGGGTTCGCCACCGGGACGTCGCTGGCGCTCGTCCAGCACAGCCGCTACGAGCAGTTCCTCGGCGCGGCGGTCGAGCGCGTCCAGGGGCTCGTCACCGGTCATCCGCTGGACACCTCGACCACGGTCGGCGCGCTGGTCAGCGCGGACGAACTGGCGAAAACCACCGCGCACGTCGAGGCGGCGGCCCGCACGGGCGGGCGGATCCGGGCAGGCGGTGGCCGGGCGTCGCTGGGTGGCGAACTCGACGGCGGGTTTTTCCTTGAGCCGACCGTGATCGAGGGCGACAAGGGCTACGGCAGGCCGGCCGCGCCGGTGCTCCCGGTGATCGGCTTCAACGACTTCGACGACGCGGTCAAGCTGGTCAACGAAGCAGGCACCAGCACAGGTGTGTCGGTGTGGACGCAGGACACCGGCGTGGGATACCGCGCCGGACGGGCGATCAACGCGGCCCGGATCTGGATCAACAGCGACCACTCGCACCCGGCCGAAGCGGCCTTCAGCCGGGAGGACCGCAACACGCTGCTCGCCGAGTACTGGCGCGACAAGCGCATCACCATGACCTACTCGTGAGTGGTTCGGCCGGTACTAACCGGCCGAACCACTCACGAGGGTTTTTTCTAGTTGTGCCAGGGGATCTGCGGTGAACGGTAGAAGTTCACCCCCTGCACCTGCCAGCGGTCGCCCTGCTGGGCCAGCCGCTCGCGGAACGACGCCCAGTCGTGCGTCGACCACGGCGACCAGCCCAGCTCGGCCACCGCGGGCAGCCTCGGGAACGCCATGAACTCGATGTCGTCGGAGTCCTCGAGGGTTTCCGACCACAGCGGCGCCTCGACGCCGAGCACGCTCGACTCGGGCACGTTCTTCACGAACGAGCCCGGGTTCCAGCCGTACGCCACGTCCACCTCGACGAACGCGGCCCAGTCCTGGCCGAGCGGGGTGTTCTCGTCGTACTTCATGTCCAAATAGGCCTTGTGGGCGGGGGAGAGCAGGACCTTGTTGCCCCGCGCCGCCGCCGCGGCCACGTCCTCGTCCTCGTCGTCGGTGCCCCAGTACTGCGGGACAGCCGAGGTGACCGGCTGCGCCTTCACGAACTCGTGCCACCCGGCGACCTTCTTGCCGTACTTGGCCGCGATCGGCAGCACCCGCCGCATGAACTTCAGGTAGTCGGCCGGTTCGGTCGCGTGTGCCTCGTCGCCGCCGATGTGGATGTACTCGCCCGGGGTCAGCGCGGCCAGTTCACGGACCACGTCGTCGATGAACTTGTACGTGATCTCCTTGTCGATGCAGAACGAGCTGAACCCGACCTCCGTGCCGGTGTACAGCGGCGGTGCGACGCCGTCGCAGTTCAGCTCGGCGTACGAGGCCAGCGCGGCGTTGGTGTGCCCGGGCATGTCGATCTCGGGGATGATCGTGATGAACCTCGAGCGGGCGTACGCGACCAGGTCGAGGTACTGGCGCTTGGTGTAGAAGCCGCCCGGCCCGCCGCCCACCTCGGTACTGGCGCCGTAGCTGGTCAGCCGGGGCCAGCCGGGGATCTCGATCCGCCAGCCCTGGTCGTCGGACAGGTGCAGGTGCAGCCGGTTGATCTTGTACTGCGACAACTGGTCGATGTAGCTCTTGACCTCGCCGACGCTGAAGAAGTGACGTGACACGTCCAGCATGGCGCCGCGGTGGGCGAACCGGGGGAAGTCGACGATCCTGCCGCCGGGCACGACCCACGGCCCCTTCTGGCGTGACTTGCTCTCGGCGGCCGCGGGCAGCAGTTGGCGCAGCGTCTGCGTGCCCGCGAACAGGCCCGCCGCGGTGTTGGCGCGGATGACGACCTGGCCGCGTTCCACCTTCAGCTGGTAGCCCTCCTGACCGACGCGCGGGTCGGCGCCGCCGAGCAGCAGCTGGATGCCGGTGCCGTGCACGAACGCGGGCAGGACCGGCAGCGGGTACCCGGTCGACGGCCGCAGCACGTCGGCGAGCTGCTTGCCCACCGCGGCGGCCTCGCGCGACCCGTGCTGCGTGAGGATCAGGGTGCCCCAGCCGAGCCGGAATGCCTGCCGCGCATCCGGCTGGGCGAAGGCCGGTGCCGGGATCACACTCGTCAGGCTCTTGCCCGCGAGTGCCTCCTGACCAGCGCTCGCCGGTGCTTGCAACAGCGCGGCTGTGGCGGTTGTCACCGCCATGACCGCGAGGAATCGACGTACGTGCACAAGCCCTCCAGAACGTAATTCCAGCGGCGGCGACGCAATCAGGTATAGACCACTCACCCAGCCGTCACAACGGCCGATTGTCTTGGGTGGGGCGGGATGCGACGCTGTTGCGCGTGTCGCGTTCCAGCGTTTTCGCTGCCAGTGTGGTTGTCGGTGTGCTCGTTGCCGGGTGTGGTGCCAAGCCGGTGCCGCCGACCGGGCCGGTCGACCTGCCGGCGAAACCAGCGGACTTCGTCGACGTCTTCACGTGGTCACAGGGCGTTCCCGCAGGTGCACGGCCATTGTCGACAGTCTTCAAGGGGCCGCACTTCTCGTACGGGTTCGGCGCGCTCGCGGTGCGCCCGGAGCTCGACGAATCGAGCGGCGGCCTGGAGGCCGGGCCTGCCCGTGCCGCGTCCGGCCACGAGTTCCTGGTGCTCTACCGCCTGCAGGGCGACGACACGTTCGCCCCGGCGCCGCAGACCCCGCTGGCCGTCGACGTCGTGGTGGGCGCGACCCGCAAACGCTTGCCCAAGCCGCTGGAGCGGGGCACTGGCCTGATCGTCAGCGTCCCGGTCGGCGCGGACGCCACACTCGAGGTGACCGACGACAAGCCGTACCAGTTCAGCGTGCGCAACGGCACAGGCGGCACGCCCCCGTCGACCTCGGACAACGCACCGGCCAAGGCCGGCGTCACCCAGGTCCGCTGGCAGGACGGCACCTACCGCGGCAACGGCAACTACCAGGGCCAACGCACCTCAGGGCCGTTGGCCGTGACGCTGGAGCTCGGCGCCCGCAGCGAGCTCGCGACCACGCTGCCCGGCATCGGCGCCGCACCGGCGAGACAACTCTGGCTGCGCCTGCCCGACGCCAAGATCAGCACCGACGACGCGGACCTCAAGCTCGACCTGGCCCGCAGCGTCAGCCTGATGCTCGCCACCGGCAAGCAGGCGTCGACCAGGCAGTCCACGTCCGGCCTGCTGTTCACCGTGCCCGACAGCTTCACCAGCGGCGTGCTGACCGTCGAACCGCAGTTCCCGGTCACCAGCACGGCGAGGTGGGCGCAGAAACCCGAGACCAAGCAGATCCCGCTGCTGCCGGGTTAGGGACGTTTCAGCACCGGGCGCAGGGCGTCCAGCACCCCGGGGTCCTCGATCGTGGACGGCACGGGCTCGTCGCGGCCGTCGGCGATGCCGCGCATGGTCTTGCGCAGGATCTTGCCGGACCGGGTCTTCGGCAGGCCCGCGACGACCGAGACGTCCCGGAACGCCGCCACCGGCCCGATGTCACGGCGGATCGCGGCGACCAGTTCGTCGCGCAGCACGTCCTCGTGCACCTCGACACCGGCCTTGAGCACCACGAAACCGCGCGGCAACTGGCCTTTCAACGAGTCGTGCACGCCGATCACGGCGCACTCGGCGACCGCGGGATGCGCGGCGAGGACCGCTTCCATCGCGCCCGTCGACAACCGGTGCCCGGCGACGTTGATCACGTCGTCGGTGCGGCCCATCACGTGGACGTAGCCGTCCTCGTCGATGAAACCGCCGTCACCGGTGAGGTAGTAGCCGTCGAATGTGGACAGATAGGACTGCTTGTACCGCTCGTCGTCGCCCCACAGCGTCGGCAGGGTCCCCGGTGGCAGCGGGAGTTTGATCGCGATCGCGCCCTCCTGGCCCGCCGGGACCGGGTTGCCGGACTCGTCGAGCACCCGCACGTCGTACCCGGGCACCGGCACGGTCGGCGAACCGGGCTTGAGCGGCATCGGTTCCAGGCCGCGCAGGTTGGCGCAGATCGGCCAGCCCGTCTCGGTCTGCCACCAGTGGTCGACCACCGGCACGCCGAGCTTCTCCGTGGCCCAGTGGTACGTCTCCGGGTCCAGCCGCTCCCCGGCCAGGAACAGCGTGCGGAACCGGGACAGGTCGTGGTCGCGCACCAGCCGCGCGTCCGGGTCGACCCGTTTGACGGCACGCAACGCCGTCGGCGCGGTGAACAGCGCTTTGACGCCGTACTCGCTGATCACACGCCAGAACACGCCCGCGTCCGGCGGGCCCACCGGCTTGCCTTCGAACAGGACCGTCGTGGCGCCCGCGAGTAACGGCGCGTAGACGATGTACGAGTGGCCGACGACCCAGCCGACGTCGGACGCGGTCCAGAACACGTCACCGGGGCCGATGTCGTAGATCGCCTTGAGTGACCAGGCGAGTGCGACCGCGTGCCCGCCGTTGTCGCGCACCACGCCCTTGGGCCGACCGGTCGTGCCGGACGTGTACAGGATGTAAAGCGGGTCCGTGGCGTCCACCGGTACGCAGTCGTGTGGCCGCGCGGATTCGACGAGCGTGTCCCAATCGATATCTCGCGGTCCGAGTTCGGCGGTCTGCTCCGGCCGTTGCGTGATCACGACGTGGTCGGGCTGGTGCGCGGTGACGGCCAGCGCGTCGTCGATGATCGGTTTGTACGCCACGACCCTGGTCGGCTCGATGCCGCACGAGGCCGCGACGATCACCTTCGGCTTGGCGTCGTCGATCCGGCCGGCCAGCTCCTTCGGCGCGAACCCGCCGAATACCACGGAGTGCACCGCCCCGAGCCGGGCACACGCCAGCATCGCCACCACGGCCCGTGGGACCATGGGCATATAGATGATCACACGGTCGCCCCTGGTCACACCCAGGCTTGCCAGCGCCCCCGCGAACACCGCGACCTCGTCGCGCAGTTCGCGGTACGTGTAGGAGGCCTTGCTGTCCGTGACAGGGGAGTCGTAGATCAGGGCGACTCGATCCCCGCCGGTCCCACCGTCGACATGCCGGTCGAGCGCGTTGTGGCACGTGTTCAACCGCGCATCGGGAAACCAGCGGTAGAACGGCGCCGCACTCGCGTCCAGCGCACGGGACGGCGGCGTGGTCCAGTCGATCGCACCGGCCGCGTCCAGCCAGAACGCGTCCGGTTCGGTCAGGCTGCGGTGGTATGCGGCCCGGTAGTCACCCACAGAGTCACCCATGGAGTCACTCTGCCATTGGGAGCAACCTCCTGCCTACGGCCGACGTCTGATGCAGCGGGGCCACGGTTGCCTCACAGGTCCAGCGCCGCTGGACATATGGTGGGTAAGTGCTCACGTCGGGTGAGTAAGCACGAGGAGGGAAGCCGTGGACGGGTTCGTACGAATGGCAGCTGATTTGTTGTCGTTCGCGCATACCGTCTTTGGGCCGGGTTTCTGGCCGGGTGACTGGGTGTGGGCGACCATGGCTGCCGGGTTCCTGATCATGATCTTCCCGGTGCTCGCCTCGTTCAGCGTCGCGTTGATCCGCAAGGGCACCGGAAACGCTTACAATCCGGTCACGCTGAGCGTGTTCGGGGTCATCGGCGTCGTGCTCGCCTTGGTCGTGCCGTGGCTGATGGCCAACGGGATCTCCACGATCTTCAACAACGCCGCACTCGGCGGCAGCACTTATGGCATCACGTTCCAGAAGACTTTCTCCACCGAGAACGCGACGGTGATCGGCACGCAGGCGGAGTACCTCGGCAAAGGCCCGACGGTCTACGAGCTCTTGGCTGGCGGCAGCGGCGTCGACGTCGCGCTGAACATCGCCAAACTCGTTGTGCTGCCCGCGCTTTCCGCGTTCTTCGTGATCCTGCAGGCGCGTGCCGCGTTCCGGCGCGGCCCGACGTGGCCCGGCCGGATGATCTGGCTGTCGTTCGTGGCGTTCCTGCTCTTCAGCGTGGGACTGCAGGGCAACGTGGCGTTCCTGCTGTGGATCGGCATGCTCCCGGCGGCCGTGCTCGGCCTGATCCCGATCCTCGTGATCGGCGCGCCCAGCTGGGCGACGATCAACCGGTCGGTGCAGGAGAAGGACAACCAGCCCCCGCCGCAGCAGCACCCGCAGCAGCAGATGTCGGCGCACAACCAGCAACAGCAGTTGCCGCCGCGCCCGCCCACACAGCAGCAACCGCCCGTCCAGCAGCCCTCGCAGCAGAAGCCACCGCCGTACGTTCCCGAGCCCGTGCCGCCGCCATACCGCCCGGACGGCCCGCTGTCGGGCCAGGCGCCCGGTCATGAGTTGCTCAGCGGAAGCCCGCAGCCGGGCAAACTGGCCGACACGCCCGGTCCGATGCCGTTCCCGCTCGGCGGGCCCGTCCCGGTGGGCGGCGCAGGCGCGCCGAAACCGCCGACCAGGGCGATGGCCAGCGGCGGCGGGGGCAACAGCATGTGGACCCGGAGCGGCGGTCGCTTCAAGAAGATCAAGGCGCTCGGCCACGGCGGCTTCGGCACGGTGTGGCTGGCGATGGACACCCAGCTCGACCGGACGGTCGCGGTGAAGATCGCCCACGCACCGGACGCCGAGACCGAGGAGCGCATGCTGCGTGAAGCACGGGCGCTCGCCGCCGTGCGGCACCCGAACTGCGTGCGTGTCTACGACATCGTCGAGGACGAGGACGGTCTCGGCATCGTGATGGAGTACATCGAGGGCAACGCGCTCGCCGACGCCGTCCACGACAACGGCAAGCTCGACGACCTCGCGGCCGCCAGGCTCTGGGTGACCATGGCCGGTGCGCTGTCCGCGGCGCACGCGAAGGGCGTGCTGCACCGCGACATCAAGCCGTCGAACATCATGATCGACCCGTCCGGCATGCCGCACCTGATCGACTTCGGCATCGCCCGGTCGAAGGGCGATTCGACGCTGACCAAGACCGGCATGATGGTCGGCACCCCCGACTTCCTCGCGCCGGAGACGGCGGCCGGATCACCGGCCACGCCCGCGTCGGACGCGTGGCAGCTCGCGGCGACGGTGTCGTACGCGCTGACCGGGGAACCGCCGCGCGGAACCCGTGACAACCCGATGGCGGCGCTGATGGCCGCGGCCAGGGCCGAACGCGTCACGCACCTGCCGAACAGCAGTGTTCACATGCGCCTGCTGGCAGCCGCGCTCGGCCCGGACCCGGCGGGAAGGCCGACGCTCGACACCGTGATCCGGCAGACCGGCGGCTGGCTGTCCAAGGGCGGTCACGCCGAGGACGGGCCGGTCACCAAGGTCGTCAAACGCGAGGACATCGCAGCGCTGGACCGCACGAAGGTGACCGCGCCGCCCGCCGAGCGCACGAAGATCACTGACCCGGAGCGGACCAAGTTCACGGACCCGGAGCGGACCAAGTTCGCCGACCCCGAGCGGACCCAGTCGACGAACCCGCCGCGCCCGCCCGCAAACCAGCAGCAGGCCCAGCAACCTGCACCGCCGGACCTCGAACGAACCCGCCCGGCGCAGAAAAAGCACAACCCCACACGCCGCTTCGGCATGTAACCCCTCGTGAGTGTTTTGGCCGCTTAGAACCGGCCAAAACACTCACGAGGTTTTGTCAGCGCCAGGAGGGGAGCCAGAGTTCGGCTTGCCAGCGCGCGTTGGTGATCGAGTCGCCGTTGAGGATCGGCCAGAGCCAGATGAAGTTGGCGACCACCAGGCCGACGTAGATCGCCACCACCAGCAGGCCGGTCCCGCGGCGCTCGTAGCCGTCCTTCGCCGTGCCGAGGATCTGGCCGAGCGGCAGCACGAGGCCGAGGATCAGGAACGCCGACACCGGCGTCATGTAGAAGAAGTACATCTGCCGGTCGAGGTTGAGAAACCACGGCAGCAGGCCCGCGAGGTAGGCCACGACGACGGCGGTGTACCGCCAGTCCAGCCTGCCGAACATCCGCCACAGGCCCCACGCGAGCATCGGGAACGCCAGCCACCACATCGCCGGGGTGCCGATCAGCATGGTCGCGCTGACGCACTGGCTCTCGCCGCAGCCGGTCGTGGTGCTGTCCCAGTAGTAGAGCATCGGGCGCAGGCCCATCGGCCACGTCCACGGCTTCGACTCCCACGGGTGCGGCTCGTTGGGTTTGGTCACGAGTGACTCGTGGAAGTTCAGCACGTTGGCGGAGTAGTCGAACAGGGAACGCAGCGCCGGGCCGAACGGGCCCCACCACGTCGTCACCAGGTGCCGGTCGACCCCGGTCTCGCTGCCGAACCACGCCCACCACGTGGCCACGTAGACCAGGATCGGGACGAGCAGCAACGCCCACAGGCCCGGCAGCAGGTCACGGCGGATCGCGCCGAGCCAGGGATGCGCGACTCCCGCCGACCTGCGCGCGGTGGCGTCCCAGATGACCGTCAGCAGGCCGAACGCGGCAACCCAGTACAGGCCACCCCACTTCGACGCGCAGGCGAGCCCGAGGCTGACCCCGGCGGCAAACCGCCACCAGCGGAAACCGAGCCGCGGGCCGTAGATCGAATCGTTGACCCACCCCTCACGGACGGTGACCGCGAGCCGTTGCCGCATCTGATCCCGGTCGAGCAGCACACACCCGAACGCGGCGAGGATGAAGAACGCGATGAAGATGTCCAACATCCCGGACCGGCTCATCAGGTGCAGGACACCGTCGCAGATCAGCAGGATCCCGGCGACCGCGCCGAGCAGGGTCGACCGGGTGAGCCGCCGGGCGATCCGCACGATCATGAGAACCATCAGCGTGCCGAGGATGGCGGCGGTGAACCGCCAGCCCCAGCCGTTGTAGCCGAACAGCCACTCACCGACAGCGATCAACTGCTTGGCCAGCGGCGGGTGGACCGTCAGCTCATATCCGGGGTTGTCCTCGAAACCGCCGTTGCGCAGCATCTGCCACGCCTGAGGCGTGTAGTGCTTCTCGTCGAAGACAGGGGTGCCGTCGTGGGTGGGGAAGCCGAGGTTCTGCAGCCGGACGATCCCGCCGATGACAGCGAGGACACCCGCGACCAGCCAGCCCCGCAGCCGATCGGTCGGCATGGGGCGGCCGAGCAGGCTGTCCGCGGGATCGGCACCCGGCGCTTTCGTCCGGGGAGCCGCCTCCTGCGCGGCGTCGGCCGACTGGCGGTCGGACCCGGTCACGAGGGCAGTCACGCGCCCGATCGTAGGGTGAGCGATGTGAACGCAGTATCCGGTTCCGGCCGACTAGTGCTCGCAGCCACCCCGCTCGGTGATGCGAAAGACGCCTCGACCAGGCTGACAGAGGCCCTGGCCGGGGCAGACGTGATAGCCGCCGAGGACACGAGGAGGCTGCGCGCGCTGGCCAGCGCGCTCGGCGTGTCGCCGTCGGGGCGGGTGGTGAGCTTCTACGACGCGGTGGAGACCAGCCGGATACCGAACCTGATCGAAGCGATGACAGAAGGCTCGACAGTGCTGTTGGTGACCGACGCGGGGATGCCCAGCGTCTCGGACCCGGGATATCGACTGGTGACGGCCTGCATCGCAGCGGATGTGCCGGTGACCTGCCTGCCTGGCCCATCGGCGGTGACAACGGCGCTGGCGGTATCCGGCCTGCCATGCGACAGGTTCACCTTCGAAGGATTCGCCCCCCGAAAAGCGGGAGAACGCGGCCGCTGGCTGGGAGAACTGGCGGAGGAACGCCGCACAGCGGTGTTCTTCGAATCCCCCCACCGCCTAGCCGAGACCCTGGCACAAGCAGTCGAGGTGCTCGGCGAAGACCGCGCGGCAGCAGTATGCCGAGAACTGACGAAAACCTACGAGGAAATCCGCCGAGGCACCCTGGCAGAGCTGGCAACATGGGCGGCGGACGGAGTCAGGGGAGAGATCACGGTCGTGATCGGCCCGGCAACACCAGTGGCCACGGACATACCAGCCCTGGTAGCCAAGGTCAGGGCACGCGTGGACAAGGGAGAACGCCTGAAGACCGTAGCCGCAGAGATAGCCGAAGCCGCAGGAGTCAGCAAGAAGGCGCTGTACGACGCCAGCCTCTAGGTGCACGCGAACACAGAGATCACCCAACCGCCCGGCCGGAGCGGCGACCAGCCCCCGCCCGGCCAGTGACATCCACCCCGGGATGGCTCACGCGCAAGGAGCCGTGGCTGCCCACACAGGGTGAGCGGCACGTAGCCGGTGGCGGCTCGTGTGCGGGTGCAGACCAGCCAAGCGTGGAGATTGCCCACACGGTTGGTGTGAGCGGTAGCCAGCCCGCAGCGGCAAGCGCGTAGACGCAGTGCCAGCCGACAGCGACCCGTGCGCAGGCAAGTGACCAACCCGAGCGGCCAGCGCGCAAGCGCAGAGAAGGGCATCGGGCAGGAGCGCCCACGCCACCAAGAACCCACCAAGGAACCAGAGCACAAAAGCCTCCTGCCCAGAGGTCAGCCCCCGGCGAGGGAAAGGCTCGTTCCGTGCAAGTGCAAAAACCACGACTCCCACGAAACGACGTAACCAGACCGAGTGCAAGCGAAAAGCCAAGCAAGAGAAAGGATGGCTCTGCGAAGAAACGCGGGTGCACGTAGCGTGGCCATCATGGTCAGAGTGGTGGCGACTGAAGAGATCGGGCCAGTGACCGGCGCGGTCACACGCAAGTTCGGCATACACGCGACCGACTTGGGAATCCTCTGGGACAACGGTCAGGGCAAGCTGCTGTGCGCTTTCGGGGACACGTACGGCGCCGGCTGGGGTGGCGACGGAGCGGGCCCGCCGGAAGGTTCGGACTGGCGCTGCAATGTCCTCGCGTTCGCCAGCAACCGGGATCTGGACGCGGGGTTGCGGTTCGACGCCGTGGTTGCCCGGGAGGACGGGACTGCCGCGCAGATCCTGGAGCGGGATCGTCAGGCGGACGAGAACACCGTCATCCCCAACTCCGGTATCGCTGTCGGCGGCTACAACTACTTGCACTACATGTCCGTGCGGAAGTGGGGCCCCGCGGGTACGTGGGACACGAATTACGCGGGCATAGCGGTGTCCGTTGACGGGGGTGACACCTGGACCAAGCCGCCGGGCGCGCGCTGGCCCAACTTGCCCGAGGGTGATCATCCTTTCCAGATCTGTGCTTTCGCCGCCGAGCGGGACCACGTCTACCTCGTGGGTACGACCAACGGCCGCTTCGGCCCGGCCTACCTGGGCAGATGTGGCCGGTTCGATGTCCTCAGCCCAGCGTCGTACAGCTACTTCGCTGATGGTGAGTGGGTCAAGGACCCCGTTCGGGCGACGCCGGTGATGAGCGGGCCGGTCGGGGAGTTGTCCGTCGAGTACAACGAGCGGTTTCGCCAGTGGATCGCGCTGCACCTGGACGAGGAGCGGGGCGCGATCGTGCTGCGCTGGGCGCCGGAGTTGACCGGGCCGTGGGCGGACGGGCAGGTCCTGGTCGATGGCGGGGACTATCCCGCGCCCTACGGCGGTTACCTGCATCCCTGGGCCAATGACGGCGAGGACGTGTAC
Source organism: Kibdelosporangium phytohabitans (assembly GCF_001302585.1). Classification (GTDB taxonomy): domain Bacteria; phylum Actinomycetota; class Actinomycetes; order Mycobacteriales; family Pseudonocardiaceae; genus Kibdelosporangium; species Kibdelosporangium phytohabitans. The sequence goes on from NZ_CP012752.1 coordinate 1,273,798, forward strand.
TTCACGTTGTCGCAGTGGGGTCCGTACAACGTCAAGCTGATGCGGACCCGGCTTAAATCGGATGCGCCCGGGAGCGGCACCGTCTAGGGTGGCGGTGACTTCGAGAGAAAGGGGAGGTGTGTAGCCGTGGCTGTCTTTGTCGTTGACGCACGCCTGCTTCCCGTTTCCTCTCTCGAAGGGTTCACCCGAGGTGACTTCGCTTGACCTGACCACGCTCGGCTGGGACGACACTTTCGCCGCCGAGCTGCCCGCCGGAACGGTCCCCGGCAAGATCGCCCGTGTCCACTCCAGTGGTGCGGTGGTCATCGTCGATGGCCAGGAACAACACATCGAGTACTCGTCCCGGATCACGTTGCCCTGCGTCGGCGACTGGGTCGCGGTGCACGACGGCACCATCGCCGCGGTGCTGGCCCGCCGGACCGCGCTCGTGCGCGGCGGGGTGGCCGAGGACTCGCTCAGCCAGACCTTGGCGTCCAACGTGGACGTCATCTTCGTCGTCGAACCGGCTTGCCTGGAAGGGCGCGGGGGCGACCCGAACCTCGGCCGGATCGAGCGCCTGCTCGCGCTGGCGTGGGACAGCGGCGCGACACCTGTGGTGCTGCTGACCAAGTCCGATCTCGTCGGCGAGCGCGTCGGTGAGATCGTCTCGACTGTCATGGGCGCGGCGCCCGGCGTCGAGGTGCACGCGGTTTGTTCGATGACCGGGGACGGCGTCGACGTCGTCGCGTCCTACCTGGGAGTCGGTCGCACGGCCGTGCTCGTCGGGCCGTCCGGCGCCGGGAAGTCCACTTTGGTCAACGCGTTGGCCGGTGATGACGTGATGGAGACGCAACAGGTTCGCGCGTCCGACGGTCGCGGCAGGCACACGACCGTGCACCGGGAGCTGCTCGTGCTCCCGCGTGGCGGGCTGATCATCGACACGCCGGGCATCCGGCGGGTGTCGTTGTCCGGTGAGGGCAACGGGCTCGACGCGGTGTTCACGGACATCGAGGAGTTCGCCGAGCAGTGCCGGTTCGACGACTGCGGCCACACCGGTGAGCCGGGGTGTGCTGTGCTGGCCGCGATCGAGTCCGGTGAGCTGCCCCAGCGCAGGCTCGACAGCTGGTTCAAGCTCAACCGCGAGGCCGAGTGGGTCGCCAGCCGGACGGACGCGCGCCTGCGCCAGGAACGCGGCCGTCGTTGGAAAGTGATCCACAAGGAGATGCGCCGCTCGGGACGGCATCGTCCCTGATCGCCCGGGCGCCCTTCCCGTTCGGCTGTGGGAAGGGCGCCCGGATCAGGCGTTGGCGCGGACGAACGACCACGTGCCCCACGCCAGGCCGGCGGCGGCGAGCGCGACCGCGGCGATCCCCCCTGTGAGCACGGAACTGGAGTCGAAGTTCCCGGCGATCACCGCGCGGACGCCGTCCGCGACGTGGCTGAACGGGTTGATCCGCGAGATCGTGTACAGCCAGCCGGGGCCTTGGTCCATCGGCAGCAGCACACCTGACAGCAGCATCAGCGGCATCACAGTCGCGCTGAGCACGGGCGCGAACGCGTACTCGTGCTTGAGTTTCAGCGCGAGCGTGTACGAGGCCGAGCCGATGGCGACACCGATGAGGACCGCGAACGCCAGTCCGGCCAGGACGTGTCCGAGTGACGCGCGGAACCCGAAGAGGGTGGCCATCGCCAGCAACAAGGCGCATTGGACGACCAGCAAGGCCACGTCGTGCAGGACGCGTCCGAGCAGCAGCGCGACCCGGCTGACCGGGGTGACGCGCATCCGTTCCAACGCGCCGGACCGGATCTCCGGGATCAGTGCGAAGCCGGCGTACGCGGTCCCGAAGAGTCCCATCTGGATGATGAGACCGGGCACGAACCACTGCCACGAACCGGATCCGCCGAGCAGTGGACCGAACAGCAGCAGGAACAGCAACGGCTGCAGGAGGCCGACGACGATCACGACGGGGTTGCGCAGGGTCGGCCGCGCGGCGCGCAGGAGAACGAGCCAGGTGTCACGCATGGGACTCCTCCCGCAGTGAACGTCCGGTCATGGTCAGGAAAACGTCGTCGAGTGTCGGCCGGTGCACCTGGACGGACATCAGGCTGACGTCCGCGTGGTCGAGTGCGCGAAGCAGTCCCGGCAGCTGGGTGTCCCCGCGCGGTACCCGGAAGCGGACGGTGTTGCCGTCGGTCTGGAGTTCCCGCGCGCCTTCGACTTTGGCCGCGACCTCGGCCGCGACGGCCGGCACGTCGGTCTCGAACTGGACGAGGTCGCCGGAGACCTGGCTCTTCAACGCGTCCGGTGTCCCCTCGGCGACGATCTTGCCGTGGTCGATCACCAGGATCCGGTCGCAGAGCGCGTCGGCCTCGTCGAGGTAGTGGGTGGTCAGGAAGACCGTGGTGCCCGACCGGTGCAGTGCGCGGATGTGCTCCCAGAGGTTGCTGCGGCTCTGCGGGTCCAGCCCGGCGGACGGCTCGTCGAGGAACAGCAGCTGCGGCTCGTGCAGGATGCCCATCACGATGTCGAGACGGCGTTGCTGCCCGCCGGACAGCCTGCTCGCGATGCGGTTGGCGACCTCGGTGAGCGCGAGCTGCTCGAACAGTTCGCCGGTGCGGCGCCGGGCGGCGGCAGCGGACAGGCCGTAGAACCGGGCCTGGGATTCGGCTTCCTGGAACACTTTCTGCTCGACGCCAGCGCCGTGGCCCTGTGCGACGTACCCGATTCGTTCGCGCACGCCCGCTGGATCGGCCAGCAGGTCGCATCCCGCGACCACGGCCTTGCCCGCGGTGGGCCGCAGGAGTGTGGTGAGCATGCGCAGGGTCGTGCTCTTGCCTGCGCCGTTGGGGCCGAGGAAGCCGACGAGCTCACCGGGTTCGACGTCGATGTCGACGCCTTGGACCGCGTCGACCGTGTGGCCGCGGGTCCGGAACTGGCGCGCGAGATCGCGTGCCTTGATCACGGGAGTCCCCTTTCATGGCTAGTCAATTTTGACTAGCGGGAGTGTGTCAGTGATCGCCCTGCTAGTCAAACTTGACTAGCAGGCTGTGGGAGGCGCGGGTGCTCAGCCGGGTGGGCTGCCGAAAGCGTCCGGGCGGTCGTCGGCAAGCGTGTACTCGCCGGCTTCGAGCCTGCTCACCAGGTCCTGCAGCCAGGTCAGCTGCGCTTCCACGGTGACCAGCCAGTACGTGAACATCTCGCGCACGTGCGCGGGTTTGCCCGGACCGCCCTCCGCGGGGGCGATGCTCTGGTCGAGCAGCAGGCGGGTCTGCTCGGCGGCTGCCTTGGTCTGCTGGATGCGGTTGCGCAGCAGGAAGACCAGGTTGCCGCGGTCGAGCGTGGTGAAGAACGGCAGCGCCGAGTTGAACATCGCGACGCCGGCCTCGGTATCGCTGATCGCCTTGTGCAGCAGGAAGAAGAACTCGCCCTCGCCGTGCCCGGTGATCCGGTACACGACCCGCTCCGGGCCGATGTCGCTGTCCTGCGTCGCGACTTCCTGGAGCAGGCCGTCGGCCGCGAGCTTGCGCAGCGCGTGGTAGATCGAACCAGGCTTGATGTTCGCCCACCGGTCGGCCGCCCACAGTTGCAGGTCCTGGCGCACTTGGTAACCGTGGGCCTCCCCGCGCATGCGGACTACGCCCAGCACGAGCAATCGCGTCGCTGACACGTCATTAGGCTATGCGCAGTGACCCCACGAAAAGGTGAGCGCCCGCCGTTGCCCGAGCCGTTGCCGGTACCGACGGTCGACGCGCACACGCACTTGGACGCGTGCGGCGCCAAGGATGCGGCCGACGTGTCCACATTGGTTGACCGGGCCGAGTCGGTCGGCATTGCCCGTGTCATCACGGTTGCCGACGATCTCGCCGCCGCGGTGTGGGCCGCCGACGCGTCGGAATGGGATGACCGCGTGTTCGCCGCGACCGCTGTGCACCCGACCCGCACCGCCGAGTTCACCGACGAGGACAAGGCGGTTCTCGAGCGGCTCGCCACGAGGCCGCGGGTCGTCGCGATCGGCGAGACCGGGCTGGACTACTACTGGGACTACTCGCCGCCGGCCGCGCAGCAGGAGGCGTTCCGGTGGCACATCGACCTGGCCAAGCGGGCGGGCAAGCCGCTGATGATCCACGACCGGGACGCGCACGACGACGTCATGCGCGTCCTGCATGAGGAAGGCGCGCCCGAACGAGTGGTCTTCCACTGCTTCTCCGGCGACGAGGAGTTCGCTCGAAAGTGCGTCGACGAGGGCTTCGTGTTGTCGTTCGCCGGTGCGGTGACGTTCCGGAACGCGAAAGAGCTCAGGGCCGCCGCGCGGATCGTTCCCGGTGATCAGCTGCTCGTGGAGACCGACGCGCCGTTCCTGACGCCACATCCGTTCCGCGGCCGGCCGAACGAGCCCTACTGCGCCGCCTACACCGTGCGGGACCTGGCAGAACTCCGTGGTGAGGATGTGGGTGACGTGGCCGCCGCCGTCCGGGACACCGCAGAGCGGGTTTTCCGGTTGCCATCCGTGACATCCCACGATTCGAGCGGTGGTCGAGTCACCTGATCGGCCTAGCGGATGCGTCTTCCGAGCTGTGGCACAGGTCACAAGATGTCTGGGGGTGTTTGCGCAACCTCCCGGGACCCGTTACGGTCCCGTGACCGTACCCGGTGGGCGTCGAACCGGGTGCAGCCCGCAGTCAAGGCCAACGCACGTCGGGGCCGGGACTATTCCCGGAAAGCAGCGTCGGTGGTGGCTGGGGGAGTCGGACTGACAAACGCGAGGCGCACCCCCGCGCCGCGGACGTACTCGGAGGACCAGCCAGGCACGTAGTCGCTCGACCAGTTCAAGCAACTGCGCGCCACCTGTGTCGGCTGCGCCTCCCGGAGGAACGACCCTGTGACTGACAGCGAACATCAGCAGAGATCTGGCTTTGACGTCGACACCGACTGGTTCACCCCGGTCGCCAAGCCGACGACGGCCACCGCCACTCTGGAGCCCGCCGAGGACCAGTGGCACGACGAGTACTCGGACTCGCTCGATGTAGTCCCGCAGGACATCTACGCGGCGCTCGGTCCCCAGGCCGATGAGCTGATGGCTTCCGTCGACGTCGACGTCGACGAGCTGATCCGGCTGATCAACGCCGAGACCACGATGCTGCCGCCGATCCTGGACGTCCCCGACGACCTGTCCGGCGACCGCACCCTCGCTGCCCCGCAGCCCAAGACTGAGACCGCCGAGACCGGCCTGGTCACCGCGGTCAAGAAGTGGAAGCGCACCTTCCTCAGGAGCGCTATCGCCGCCGTGCTGTTCTCGCTGACCGGTGGCGGTGCCGCCGCGATCGCGATGAACAAGTCCGTCACGGTGGACATCGACGGCGTCGAGCACAACGTCCGCACGTACTCCAGCACCGTCGGCGAGGTCCTCGAGGACGAGGGCATAACCACCGGCGAGCACGACACGATGAGCCCGTCGCCCAACGCCGGGATCGGCGACGGCGGCAAGATCGTCGTCCAGCGCGGCAAGCTGCTGAAGTACAGCGTCGACGGCCAGACCCAGGAGAAGTGGGTCCGCGGCGTCAAGACCCTCGGCGAAGGCCTCCGCCAGGCGGGCGTGCCGACCGAGGGCAAGATCTCCGGCGACCTCAACTCGGCCATCCCCGCCGAGGGCATGTCGGTCAACGTCCAGACCATCAAGAACGTCACGGTCTTCGACGGCTCCAACGCGCCCAAGCAGGTCCAGACCACCGCGGTCACCGTGGACGAGCTGCTCAAGGAGCTGCAGACGTCGCTGGGTCCGGAGGACTCGGTGAACGTGGCGGCCGACGTCAAGATCACCGACGGCGCCCAGGTCACGATCACCCGCAACGGCGTCACCGTGGTCAACAAGGCCGAGGCCATCGCGCCGCCGGTCGAGGAGATCAAAGACGAGACCATGGACAAGGGCACCCAGCAGGTCGTCGAGGCCGGTGTCCCTGGCGAGAAGATGGTCACCTGGCGCATCACCATGAAGAACGGCCAGGAGACCAAGCGCGAGAAGATCGGCGAGCAGGTCACCAAGGAGCCGGTCAAGAAGGTCGTGAAGATCGGCGCGAAGAAGCCGCCGAGCCCGCCGGTCTCCGACGGCGCGGTGTGGGACCGCCTCGCCCAGTGCGAGGCAGGCGGAAACTGGGCCATCAACACCGGCAACGGCTACTACGGCGGTCTCCAGTTCAACGCCAGCACGTGGAAGGCCTACGGCGGCCAGGCGTACGCGCCGAACGCGCACCAGGCCACCCGTGAGCAGCAGATCGCCATCGCGACCAAGGTCCGCGACGGCCGAGGCGGCACCTACAGCGCTTGGCCCGGTTGCGCCAAGAAGCTCAACCTGCCCCGGTAAGCAGTGCCTTTCCCACGACAAGGCCACCTCGATCGAGGTGGCCTTTCGGGTGGGTAAGCTCGAACGGTGACATCGCTGCTTGGCCCAGCCGAGGTCCGCAGGCTGGCCGGTGAGCTGGATGTGCGGCCGACCAAGAAGCTCGGCCAGAACTTCGTGCACGACCCCAACACGGTCCGGCGGATCGTCACGACCGCCGAGCTGAGCCCGGACGACGTCGTGCTCGAGGTGGGGCCGGGCCTCGGCTCCCTCACGCTGGCGCTGATGCCCGCGTGCCGTGAGGTCGTCGCCGTGGAGATCGACCCCGTACTGGCCCGCAAACTGCCCGAGACGGCCGCGGAGCGCGCGCCGGAGGGGAAGCTGACGGTCATCGAGGCGGACGCCCTGCGCGTGACCCAGGAGCAGATCGGCGAGCCGACGGCGCTCGTGGCGAACCTGCCGTACAACGTCGCCGTGCCGGTCGTGCTGCACCTGCTGGCGATCCTGCCGAGCCTGCGCACGGGCCTGGTGATGGTCCAGGCCGAGGTCGCCGACCGGATGGCCGCGAGTCCCGGTGGCCGCGTGTACGGCGTGCCCAGCGTGAAGCTGGCCTGGTACGCCGAGACCAAACGGGCCGCGACGGTGTCCCGATCGGTGTTCTGGCCGGTCCCGAACGTCGACTCGGCGCTCGTGCGGATGGTTCGCCGCCCGCCGCCCGCCGACGTGGACCGCGAGCGGCTCTTCAAGCTCGTGGACGCCGCCTTCGCGCAGCGCCGCAAGACGCTGCGGGCCGCGCTCGGCACGTGGGCCGGATCACCGGCCCGGGCGGCCGAGATCCTCACCGCCGCCGGGGTCGATCCCGGGCTGCGCGGCGAGCAGCTGACGGTGACAGATTTCTCTCGCATTCTGGAAGCGGCCGACCACCATCTGTGAAACGCCCGGCCGCCGGCGCTGGTCCGTCGGTGTGATGTATCGCCCAGGACTTGCGCGCACGCCGCTCGGTCGGTTTCAATGCAAGTGCATCCATCCCGAGCGGCCGAGAGACCTGGCTCCCTGACGCCGCAGCAACCACCCTCCGAGGGCAGGTGCTACCGCCAGGACCGATGGAGGAATCCGTGGTCGCGCAAATGCTCACTCAGCGCAGGGTGATAGATCAGGGCAGGCGGACAGTCACCGCATGTCGTAGCCACAACGCCTGATCTTCCTGATTCACACCCGAAATTCGCCCCGTCCTATCAGGACGGTCCTTGAAGGACGTCGGACGGCCGTCACCGCGGCCGAGCCGTGTGCTGCGCTGGAGTAACTGTGATCACCGTAGAGAATGTCAGCAAGTCGTTCTGGAGCCGGACCGGCAACGTCGTCGCGCTCGACGGCGTTTCGCTCGAAGTCGCCGCTGGCGCGGCGCTCGGTGTCGTCGGCCCGCAGGGGGCCGGCAAGTCCACTTTGGCCCGTTGCATCTCGTTGCAGGAGCGCCCCGACGCGGGCATCGTCCGCCTCGACGGGCTGAACACCGCCACTCTCGACACCCGCAGCCTGCGTGCGACCCGGCGCCAGATCGGTGTCGTGACAGCGGATGCGCAGCTCTTCCGGCAGCGCACCGCGGCGGGCAACATCGCGCTCCCGCTTGAGCAGTCCGGTGTGGACGGCCCGCAGCGCAGGGCGCGGGTCGGCAGGCTGCTCGACCTGATCGGACTGACGGACAAGGCAGCCGCGTACCCGGAGGACCTGACTGTCGGCCAGCGCCGCCGCATCGCCGTCGCCCGCGCGCTCGTCGGCGAGCCCGGCCTGCTGCTGGCCGACGACCCGACAGCGGGCCTGGACGCCGACGGCACGGCCGGTGTCCTCGCGGTGCTCGACCGGGCGCGTGCCGAACTCGGCGTGACGCTTCTGGTCACCACACAGGATTCCAGTGTGGTGCGCAGGATCTGCGACGACATCGCGTTGCTCGACGCCGGCAGGCTGGTGGAGCACGGCAACCTGTTCGAACTGCTGCACGACCCGGAAAGCCGTGCGGTGAAGGAACTTCTGCCGGTCATCGACGCGACCCCGTCGGTCGGGCAGGACCGCATCGCCGACATCGTGCTGATCGGCTTCGCCGCCGTCGGCGCGTTGCTGCCGGAGGCCGCGTCCCGGTTCGGCGTTCAGGTGTCGGTGCTCGGCGGCGGGCTGACCAGGCTCGGTGAGACGCCGGTGGCCCGGTTCCGGATCGGACTGCGCGGCGAGCGCTCCGACAGTGCGCTGGCGTGGATCGGCGACCGCGGCGGCATCGTGCACCAGCCGCTGGCCGGCCCGCAGGGCGTCGTCGCGGCGTAGCCCGCTAGGACTTCGACAGAGCTTTCGGCAGGGGTTCACCGCCGGAACGCCACGGACACCAGTCGTGTCCGGGCGTTCCGGCGGTGGCGTGTTCCCCGGCTGTTGTGGACCGGACGCGGATACAGGGGTCCGAAAGGGCATCTGGACGACGGCGAGTACTCGGACACGTAGGCTGCACTTGTGCTCGCTGTCGTTCCCCCACCCGTGACCGTGCGTGTGCCGTCGAAGGTCAACCTGCACCTCGCCGTCGGCGACGTGCGGCCCGACGGTTATCACGAGCTCAACACGGTTTTCCAGGCGCTCTCGTTGACCGACGAGGTGACGGTCGCCGTGACCGACGATCCCGGTGTGGAAGTGGTCGGCGAAGGCGCCGACGAGGTACCCACCGGCCCGAGCAACCTGGCGTGGCGCGCGGTGCAGGCGTTGGCCGAGCACGTCGGCAAGGACCACACCGAGCCCAAGATCCGGGTGGTGATCCGCAAGGGCATCCCGGTGGCCGGTGGCATGGCTGGCGGGAGTGCCGACGCGGCCGCCGCGCTGGTCGGTCTCGCGGCGCTGTGGCGGCTGGAGATCGGCCGGGACGAACTCGCCACCGTGGCCGCCAGGATCGGCAGTGACGTCCCCTTCGTCCTGCAGGGCGGCACGGCGCTGGGCACCGGCCGCGGTGAGCAGCTGATCCCGGTGCTGACCAGGCACACGTTCCACTGGGTGATCGCGTTCGACCGGCGTGGCCTGTCGACGCCGAAGGTCTTCGAGGAGCTCGACCGGCTGCGCAGCGACGGCGACCCGCCCCGGATCGGCGCCGTCGAGCCCGTGCTGGAGGCGCTGGCGTCCGGCGATCCGCGTCAGCTGGCGCTGCTGCTGGGCAACGACCTGCAGTCCGCGGCGATCTCCCTGCGTCCCGGCCTGCGGCGCACGCTGCGCGCGGGCGTCAACGCGGGTGCGCTGGCAGGGACCGTTTCCGGCTCCGGCCCGACGTGCGCGTTCCTCTGCTCCGACGGGGAGTCCGCGTTGCGTGTCGCGGCCGAACTCGCAGGCGCGGGCGTGTGCCGGACCGTCCGCGTGGCGCACGGGCCCGTTCCGGGAGCCCGTGTGATCGGTGGCGACGAGGCGCCGCGCCCGGCTCCGCCAGAGGTGCACGCCTGACCGGGCCGACGAGCCTAATACCCTCGTCGGTGAGATGAAATCACGAGGGAAGCGCGGGTAGATGGCCAACCTGGTCAACCTGGAGTCGGTCAGCAAGTCGTACGGCGTCCGGCCGTTGCTCGATGCGGTCTCGCTGGGAGTCGGCGAGGGCGACCGGATCGGGGTCGTCGGTCTGAACGGTGGCGGCAAGACGACGCTGCTCGAGGTACTGGCGGGCATCGAGCCCGCGGACAGCGGACGCGTCAGTCGCACGCGTGACCTGCGGATGGCGGTGGTCACCCAACGCACGGACCTGCCGCCGGGCGGGACCGTGCGCAACGCCGTGCTGGATCCGCTCGGGTTCAGCGCCGATCACGAATGGGCCGCGGACGCGAAGGTCCGCGCGGTGCTCGACGGGATCGGCATCTCCGCGCTGGGACTGGACGCCCCGCTCGACCGGATGTCCGGCGGTGAACGGCGACGGGTCGCGCTGGCGGCCGCGTTGGTCCAGGAGCTGGACCTGGTGATCCTGGACGAGCCCACCAACCACCTGGACATCGAAGGCGTGCGGTGGCTGGCGGATCACCTGCTGGCCAGGCGAACCGCGTTGGTCGTCGTCACACACGACCGGTGGTTCCTCGACACGGTCTGCTCACGCACCTGGGAGGTGCAGAACGGGCGCGTCGAGCAATACGAAGGCGGCTACGCGGACTGGGTGTTCGCACGCGCTGAGCGTGGACGGTTGGCCGACACGCTGGAGGAGAAGCGCCGCAACCTCGCCGCGAAGGAACTCGCGTGGCTGCGTCGAGGCGCCCCGGCGCGTACGTCCAAGCCGCGCTACCGCATCGACGCCGCCGAGGCGCTGATCGCGAACGTGCCACCGCCACGGGACACCGTCGAGCTGATGGCGTTTGCCAAGCGCAGGCTCGGCAAGACCGTGATCGAGCTGGAGGACGCGACCCTGAGCGTGCCGGGCCGCCGGCTGCTCGACCACGTCACCTGGCGGATCGGCCCCGGCGACCGGATCGGCCTCGTCGGCGTGAACGGCTCGGGCAAGACGACTCTGCTGCGGTTGCTGGCCGGCGAGTCGCAGCCGGAGACCGGCAAGCGGATCCAGGGCCAGACCGTGCACCTGGCGTACCTCAGCCAGGAACTCGCTGATCTGCCCGGTGAGCTGCGTGTGCTCGAGGCGATCGAGGAGATCGCCCGCCGCGTCACCCTGGGCAAGCAGGAACTGTCGGCGTCGCAGCTGGCGGAGAAGTTCGGGTTCCCCGCCAACCGGCAGTGGACACCGGTTTCGGACCTGTCTGGTGGCGAGCGCCGCCGGTTGCAGCTGTCCCGGTTGCTGATGGCCGAGCCGAACGTGCTGCTGCTGGACGAGCCGACCAACGACCTGGACATCGACACGTTGCAGCAGCTGGAGGACCTGCTCGACTCGTGGCCAGGCACGCTCGTGGTCGTCTCGCACGACCGTTACCTGGTCGAACGCGTCTGCGACGAGGTGTACGCGCTGTTCGGCGACGGCCGCGCGAAGCACCTGCCCGGCGGGATCGAGGAGTACCTGACCCGGCGCGCCACGATGACCGCACCCGTCGCCGCGCCGGTGAAGGCGGACAAGCCGAAGTCCGCCGCGGCCGACCAGCGCGCCGCCGGCAAGGAGCTCGCACGCCTGGAGCGCGCGCTGGACAAGCTCAGCAAACGCGAGGCGCAGTTGCACACCGCGCTCGCCGAGGCCGCGACCGATCCCGACCGTCTGCTGGAACTGGACGCGCAGCTCAGGGACCTGGTGAAGGAGAAGGCAGAAGTCGAGGAACGCTGGATGGAGATCGCGGACAGCGTCGAGTAGCGGCACGCGCCCTTTCGCCGGGGGAGAGGCGAAAGGCGGCACCGGAACGAGGCGCGGGCCGTGCCGTTCTGATCGATTGTGAGTGGTTGTCGGGGTTGAACCCCCGGAAACCACTCACGACTAGAGTGCGCCCTATGAGTCGGTTCGTGGACGCCCTGCTGGGCAACGCCGCCACCCGCGGCAAGGTCAAGGGGATCGTCACCGGTGAGCCCGGGGATCCCGTTCGCCGGACGTGGGAGCAGGTACACCATGAGGCCCGCAAGATGGCGGGCGCGCTTGTGGAAGGCGGTCTCGGACCGCAGAGTGCGGTCGCTGTGCTCGCCGCGGACCCCGTGCTGATCGCCCCGGCGATCCAGGCGGTGTGGCTGTCCGGCGGCAGTGTGACGATGCTGCACCAGCCGACACCGCGCACGGACCTCGCGGTGTGGGCCGAGGACACCTTGCGTGTGCTCAACATGATCGATTCCAAGCTGGTGCTGCTCGGTGCGCCGTTCGACCAGCTGGCGCCGGTGCTGGCCGAGCACGGCATCCCGTACCGGATGCTGACGGACCTGGTCGACGGCCAGCCGCTCGCCGAGCCGGTGCACGTCGGCGAAGACGTCCACGCCTTGCTGCAGCTGACGAGCGGGTCGACGGCCGACCCGAAGGCAGTCCGCATCACGCACGGCAACCTGTTCGCCAACATCGGGGCGATGGCCGAGAAAGCCGCGCTGGACTGGGAGAACGACACCATGGTGTCGTGGCTGCCGCTGTTCCACGACATGGGCATGGTCGGCTTCCTGACCACGCCGATGACGCTGGGCATCGACCTGGTGAAGGTCACGCCCGCGGATTTCCTGCGTGCCCCGTTGCTGTGGATGGACCTGATCAGCCGCTACCGCGCGACGATCACGGCGGCCCCGAACTTCGCGTACGCCATGGTCGGCAAGCGGATGGGCAACGCCGAAGACGGCGCCTACGACCTGTCGACCCTGCGCCTGGCCCTCAACGGCGCCGAGCCGATCGACGCGTCAGCGGTGAAGACGTTCACCGATGCGGGCGCGAGGTTCAAGATGCCGTGGGAGTGCGTGTTCCCGGCGTACGGCATGGCCGAATGCACGCTGGCAGTGTCCTTCGCGCCGCTGTTCACCGGCCTGACCCTGGACTACATCGACCCGCACGCGCTCGAGGTCGACCGCCGTGCGGTGCCGGTGGAACCGAGTGCCGAGGTGCGCTCGTTCGCCGTGCTCGGCCCACCTCTGCCGGGCGTCGAAGCCCGCGTGATCACCGAGGACGGCGAGATCCGCGGTGACCGCGAGGTCGGCGAGATCCAGCTCCGCGGCTCGTCGGTGACCCCGGGATACCTGACGGTGGACGGCCCGAAGGCGATCCAGGCCGAGGACGGCTGGATGTCCACAGGGGACATCGGCTACCTGGCGGGTGACGCGATCGTGGTGTGCGGCCGGGAGAAGGACGTGATCATCCTCGGTGGCCGCAACATCTACCCGACGGACATCGAACGGGCCGCGACCGGCGTGGAAGGCGTCCGAGCGGGCAACGCGGTCGCGGTCCGCCTGGACGCCGGAAGCAGGCGCGAGCGCTTCGCCGTGGTCGTCGAGTCCAAACTGGCCGGCGACACGGCCGAGGAAGCCAAGCTGCGCAAGGAAGTCGCCAGCCGCGTTTTCGAAGCCGTGGAGGCGCGCCCGGTGGCCGTGCTGGTGTTGTCGCCGGGCTCGCTGCCCAAGACACCGTCGGGCAAGCTCCGCCGCGCGGCGGCGGGGGAGCAGTTGGCGGAGAGCATCCGCAAGACCGAGAGTCGTTGACGAAGTCAACCGCAGCCGTGGCAACACGGTCATGACAGCACGAGGGCGGGGAGCCTGCGGATGTCATCGGGAAACCTCAAGGGCGACGCGTTCGAAGAAGAAGTCGCCAAACTGCTGCGGCTCAAGGGCTACAAGGTCGAGCGGAATGTGCTGCTCAGTGGCACCCAGATCGATCTCGTAGCCCGCCGCAACGACATTCTCGACAACGTCTGCCTGGTGGTCGAGTGCGGCGACCGAACCGAGCCGGTCGGCATCAAGATGATCAAAGAGAAGTCCGCGGTGCTGATGTCCTTGACCGATCCGCGGTACATGTTCCGGATGTTGTACGTGTCGCGGAACGGGTTCACCGCGGAAGCGAGGACGTTCGCTGGAAGCCACGCGAACGTTTCGGTCATGACGTTCGACGAGCTCGAAAGCCAGCTCGTCGACTTCACGCCGTACATTGACGGATACTGCTACGCGTACGAGCGCAGCGACGGAATGTTCCACGACGGTGATATCTACGGGCGTTTCGTCGAGCCTGCCGCCCGCGCCGAGGATCGCCGGATCCTGCCTTCGCTGACGCAGGCCGCCAAGGACTGGCTCGCGCGCCCGAACGACAACCTGTTGTTCCTGCTCGGCGAGTACGGCTCCGGTAAGACGTCGTTCTGCCGGAACTTCACCTACGAGTTGCTCAGGGAACGCGGCAGCCAGGGCGTGGGCCCGGACATGCCGTTGCCGATTCTGTTCAACCTGCGCGAGTACCGTGACGCTTTGAACATCAGGCAACTCGTCACCGACAGCCTGATCAACCAGTACGGCGTCGCGCTCGCGTCGTTCCAGGCGTTCGAACGAGCGTGTTCGACCGGGCGAATCCTGCTGGTGCTGGACGGTTTCGACGAGATGGCGGCGACAGCAGACGAGTCGACCATCGCCAAGTGCTTCGGGCAGTTCTACATCCTCGCGGCGCTGAACGTGAAGGTCCTGCTGACCTGCCGGTCGAACTTCTTCTCCAGCCACGCAGACCTGCTCGAGCTGGTCCGGAACTTCTCGATCGACGTGCCCGACCCGGAGTCGGGCGACGACTTCCGGATCTCCTTCAAGCACCACGGCCGGATCCTCACCGTCGAGCCCTGGGACAAGCAGCGCGTCCGGACGTTCATCACCACGCACGCGGGCGCGCAGGCCGACGACATCATCGCGTCGATAGAGAAGATCCACGACCTGTCCGACCTGTGTTCGCGTCCTGTGCTGCTCGACATGGTCCTGCAGACGATGCCGGAGTTGCTGGCCGCGCGTACGCCGATCAACTCCGCGGCCCTGTACGAGCAGTACACCGGCAAGTGGACGTTGCGGGACAACTGGCGGGTGAACACGCCATCGACGTTGCGCCAGTCCTTCTGCGAAGAACTGGCGTTCTTCATGCACAGGGTGGACGTTCTGTCGATCTCGGCCGCGCAGTTGAACGAAATCGTGGCAACCACCATGGCGGAGTTCGCCGATGTGCCGGAGAAGCTCGAAGAACTGCGCTCCGACATCCAGACCTGCTCTTTCCTAACACGGTCGGCCGCCGACGAGTTCCGGTTCGCGCACAAGTCCTTCATGGAGTTCTTCGTCGCGCGTCGCGCCGTGGACAATCTGATCAACCGGCGTGAAGAGGCACAGGTCGAGGCGGAGAGCGAGCCGTTTCCGACAGGGATCCGGGCCGATATCCACGGCCTGTCAATCAATTCGCTCAGGGAGATCGCCGTCACCATGGACGGTCGCGCGCGTTTTGTCTACTTTGGTCACGTTGGTTCCGGCAAGCCCAGTGTTCTCGGAGCCGTGCACAGCGCCTATGAGGCGCAGATGTTCCCGAAGGTGCGGCAGGCGCGCTGGGCGAGGGCCGCTGTGCACGGCGACGTCAACGACGCCATATTCGCGAACCTGGAGCGGCACGCTGGCCGGATCTTCGACAAGATGAAGCTCGCGGGTAGCGGCGTCATAACCTCGACGGAGATCGCCACTTTCGCGGCGGAGTACGCGGCCGTTCGAGAGCTGTCCGTCGACCGGCTGCTCGCCTCGGCGGATTCGGCTGCCAGGGCATCGGTGATATCGGACATCCTGCGAAAGGCACAGCGCACGGACTACATCCAGGCGAACGTGGCTGGAATAAAGAACTTCGTGTTCGCCAAGGACCGAGGCGAGTTGCACGACCTGGTGAGCGCTTCGTGTTGCGCCGCGCTCACGAAGGTGGATGGCGCTGTCGACTTCGAGTTCGTCCTGGCCGCCCGTGCGGTCCTGTCGATGGACGCCTGGCGGTACCTGCTTTTCGAGGCGGCGAGCAGTCAGTGCGTCGAACGCGACCTGTTCGAGCGCGTGATCGAACTCGACGGCGTCGGTGTGGTCGAGCGGGGCATCGCGATATTCGCCGCCAGGGCGAATACGAGTCCGGCGGTGACCGAGGTCGCGCTACGGCAGCTGATCGAGCAGTTGCCCAACGTCGGCGACGAGTCCGAACAGCTCCTCGGCGTTGAACTGCTCGGGCTGCTCGGCTTCTCCGACGACAGCTTGATCGGGCTTTATGGGGCTCTGATGCAGGAGGGCGCCGATGTCCACGTGCGTTCGGCGGTCGCCGACATGCTGTCGTCGCTTACCTCGGACCAGGCGTGGCAGAAGGTGCGAAGTCTGTGGGCGATGGAGGACAACGGGAAGCTCCGCCAACGGCTGCAGAAGGTCGAGGAGACCCTCCGCACTCGGACCAGCCAGAAGAAGGGGCGGGCGTCCTGGTCACAAGGTGGTCGCCGGACCGCGGTGCGCGACAAGATGTGGGGGAGCCTGCGCGGTCGCCCGTAGTGGTCAGCTCAGGGCGTGGAAGGCGTTCTGCGCGGCTTCCAGGCCGTTGTTGATCAGGGCTTCCGTGGCGTCGGCCGCGCGATCGAAGACGAACGGCAACTCTTTGCGTTCGACCACGGAGAAGTCCTTGAGGACGAAGTCCGCGGGATCCATCCGGCCGGGCGGGCGGCCGATGCCGACCCGGATGCGGTGGTAGTCCTTGGTGCCGAGGGACTTCGAGATGGACCGCAGGCCGTTGTGGCCGTTCTCGCCGCCGCCGAGCTTGAGCCGGACCGTGCCGAACGGCAGGTCGAGTTCGTCGTAGATCACGACGAGGTCGGCCGGTGCGACCTTGAAGAACTTGGCGACGCCCGAGACGGGCCCGCCGGAGACGTTCATGAACGAGCGCGGCTTCATCAACACCACGCGTTGTGCGCCGAGCCGCCCTTCCAGGACGTCGGCGAGGCCCTTGTGGGCCTTGAACTTCCCGCCGCCCACGCGGTCGCCCAGTTCGTCGAGCACCATCGCGCCGACGTTGTGGCGGTTGGCCGCATAGCGAGGGCCGGGGTTGCCGAGGCCAACGATCACCACGGTCCCCGGCCCTTCGCTCACGGGATCAGGCCTCTTCTTCGGCGGGGGCCTCGTCGGCCGGGGCCTCGCCGGTGTCGCCCTCGAGCTGCTGCGCGGTCGGCGCCGGGTTGACGGCGACGACGAGCGCCTCGGGGTCGGTGGCGAGGGTGGCGCCCTGCGGGAGCTTGATGTCGGCCGCGGTGAACTGGGTGCCTGCCTCGGCGCCCTCGATCGACAGCTCGAACTGGTCGGGGATGTGCAGCGCCTCGACCTCGACGGTGATCACGGTCACCTCCTGGGTGACCAGGGTGGAGGCGGCGGGGTCGCCGGTCAGCACGATCGGCACCTCGACGCTGACCTTCTCGCCGCGCTGGACGAGCAGCAGGTCGACGTGCTCGATGTAGTTCTTGATCGGGTGGGTGGTGACGGTCTTGGTCAGCGCCAGCTCGGACTTGGAGTCCACATCCAGCGTCAGGACGGCGTTCTGACCGTGCTCACGGACTACACGGGCGAACTCGAGCGCCGGCAGAGCCAGGTGCTTCGGGTCGGAACCGTGACCGTAGAGCACCGCGGGGATCTTGCCGGCGCGGCGGGTACGGCGTGCGGCGCCCTTGCCGAATTCGGTACGCGACTCGGCGGCAAGACGGACCTCGGACACGGTGATGCTCTCCTTCAACACAAAAGGCAAAAGTAGGGGTCGTCACCGCGGCGGAGGCAGGCGCGAAGACACACGGCTACCCAACCAGCCGCGTCGATCACGCCAGGCTCAAAAGAGCCCAGCCTCGCCGAGAC
Source organism: Kibdelosporangium phytohabitans (assembly GCF_001302585.1). Classification (GTDB taxonomy): domain Bacteria; phylum Actinomycetota; class Actinomycetes; order Mycobacteriales; family Pseudonocardiaceae; genus Kibdelosporangium; species Kibdelosporangium phytohabitans. The sequence goes on from NZ_CP012752.1 coordinate 1,291,353, forward strand.
AACCCGGATAGTTTACGCCAGCTTCATCCAGGCATCGCCGGGGGGCCGAAATCGGGGTGCCACTTGGCGTTTCGGCTGGGTCGCGCCGGTCAGTAGGTGCGCTTCGGCGGCGGCGTGCCCCGCTGGTGCGCGGCCACGGTCAGGTGGCAGCCCGTGGTGAGGCTGAGGACCGTGTTGGTCAACGTCCCGAAAGTGATCTGCGCGCCGTATCCGTCGCGGAAGATCACTTCATGGTCGCCCGGGCGGTTCGCCACCACCCCAGGTCCGTCGAATCCATGGTCGCGCACGGTCTCGACGATGGCCGAGACAGCACTGTCCCACTTTTCGTCCGGCAGGTTTCCCGACGAGATCCACGTCGGCAGGGTCCGTATCTCACCGGTTTCGTCGTCGATCTCCGACCACGCGCCGGAAAAGCCGCTGGTGCAACCACGTGAACTGGCCCGATCCTTGGCTTCACGCCACCCGGTCGCGAAGTTCGAAGCAGCCAGTCTGTCCCGTATCTTCGTCAGTACCTCGCCGTATCGCTGAACGGCTGAATCGATGTCCGGCCGTTTCTGCAACTCGGCGAACTGGCTGTTCAAAGTCTTCTCCTTGTCGTCACTGGCCGGTTCGGCGGCGCAGCCACTCACCAGGATGATCACAGCTGCGAACATCGATGTCGGCAATCGCAACTCGTATCTCCTCATCGTCCGGGAATGACACGGTCGTTCATGCCGGCGACAACCAGGCTCATGTTGTACTGGCTCGTGGTGTTCTCCCAGGTGTACTGACTGTGTCCCGCGGACGCCCTGAGATGTCGGCCGTCCGGTGTGACGGTCTCGTGGGTGGACAGCTGTGGGATGGGCAGCGAGCTGGGATCGGCCCCATGGGCCAGTGGATCGCCGAGGTCGGCGACGGGGTCCCCGTCGGCCTCGATGTTGTACAGGTGGCCGTGGGCGACCTGGATCTTTCCCGGATCGCTCGTGCCAAGACCGGGTGAACCGAAGACGACCGCGTCATCCACCCCGGTCTTCTGCTGAAGCGCGATGCCCGTGGTGAGTGAACCGTAGGAATGGCCGAGGGCGGTCAAATGCGCATCATTTTCCCGGGATGCGTCGATCCCGTTCAAGAATGGAGCGAGTCGATTCGCACCCTCTCGGGCGCGTGCGTCGCTTGCGGCGTCCAAAATTTCCCTGGATGTGTTCGGCGGTTCGTATCCCAGCCAAGCGACTGTCGCGACAGTGCCGCCCCCAGCTCTGTCCAACTCAAGCTGGGAACTGTTCCGCAGCCCTTCAACGTCGTTTACGTAGTCTTTGAGGTTGCCATTGACCGTTGAGTTCATCCCCGGCGTGTAAACCGCCACGTGATCGGCGGTGTCCACGTCGCCGACGCTGACTGCTGCTTTGGCGCGCTCGCCTGACATGTCCACCACCAGCAGGTGCCGGTTGTCCGTTCGCAGGATTCGTTCCAGTGCGTCGATGGACTCCAGCTTGGCCTTGATCTTGTCCAGCTCCGCCCGCCACGTCTTTTCTCGCAGTTCCGCGAACTCGCCGCCACGTTCCCCGGCCTCGCGCAGCTTCGCCTCCACTTCGGCGAGGTGGCGTCCCAGGGCGGCTCGTTCGCCGGGCAGTCTGGCGCGGTTGGCGGCGTCTCGCGCAGCGGCGGGCACGCCGTCCAGGTTGCCGATCCAGTCCGGGTGCTCCTTGGTGATCCGCTGCTTCTCCATGTCCGACAGCGTGTCCCACCAGCCCGCGTTGTCGGACGGCGAGCCGCCCTGCGGCGGCCCGGCGACTGACAGGCCGCCGCGAGCCGTCCCTGCTTGGGCTGCGCCGGTCAGGCCGTCCGCGTCGCCGTCGAGAGTCTGGCTTGTTCTCGCCCGGTTCACGACCGTGGTCAGGTCTTCGTCGATCGCGTTCGCCCGGCGGAGCACCTGCTCGATCCGGTCAACCAGCTCGGCTTTCACCCGATCGAGGTCATGCACCCGGCCCGCCCACGTTTGGCTGACGAGCGCGCCGTCGTCCGCGACCAGGAGGCCGTTGGCCCTCGCCAAGCCGTCGATCTCCGCAACAGCGTGGTGCAGGGCGGTGATCGCGTCGGCTGACTCGGCCGGGGCCCGGCGCACTGCGGCGACACCTGCGACCTGTTCTTCCAGACGATCTGTTCGCTTACGAGCCGAAGTGGCCGCGTTGTAGGCGGCTTCGCCGACCCAGCCGCTCGGCTGGCATGCGGCGGCGAGTTCGTCGGCCAGGCCCATCAGCTGGTCGTAGCGGCGGTTCAACTCGCCGACCGCCGTGTTCAGCGGCTCGGCATTCCACGTGCGGACGTCACCCAAGGTCGCCATCAGGACGGCCTCATCCCGTCGCCGGGGACGCGCAGGTCAGCTGCCGCAGCGGTCTCGTTCGTGCTGTACAGGTCCGCGGACGCGCCGAGGTCACGTGCGAACTGGGCAGCCGCGTCGCTGATCGACTGGACCGCTCCGCGCCACAGTTCGCCCAGTCCCGTCAGGGCGGGACCCGCGCTTGTTCCTGGCAGGGCCGTGTCCAGCTTCGAGACCGGTGTGTCCAGGTCGACGGCTCGCAGTTGCGTGCTCAGGTCGTTGGCGGCTGTCGACGAGCGTCTCAGCGCGTCGATCACCACCGCGTAGCCACTCATCCCGATCTTCCTCCCCGGTAGTCGGTTGGTCGCACTCTGACGCAACCGGGACCGGTCAGGAACCCGTGATCCCCCAAGTTGAGTAGTCATACGCATGCGGGCCACCGTCCAGTTGGACGGTGGCCCGCGGCGGGAGAAGAAGGATCAGGCGTTGCCGTCGAAGAGGCTCGTCACCGAGCCGTCCTCGAAGACCTCCTGGATCGCACGGGCCAGCAGGGGCGCGATCGACAGCACGGTCATCCCCGGAAACCGCTTCTCCTCGGGGATCGGCAGCGTGTTGGTGAAGATGACTTCCCTGGCCTTGCAGTTGGCCAGCCGCTCCGACGCCGGGTCGGACAGGATGCCGTGCGTCGCCGCGATCACCACGTCCGACGCGCCGCCTTCGATCAGGGCGTCACAGGCCTTCACGATCGTGCCGCCGGTGTCGATCATGTCGTCGACCAGCACGCACAGCCGTCCGGAAACCTCACCGACGACGCGGTTGGCCACCGCTTCGTTCGGCTTCAGCGGGTCGCGGGTCTTGTGGATGAACGCGATCGGGCGGTCGCCCAGTTGCGTCGCCCACTTCTCCGCCAGCCGCACGCGGCCGGAGTCCGGTGAGACCACCGTGATGTCCGACGAGCCGTACGTCTTCGCGACGTGCTCGGCCAGCAGCGACTGCGCGAACAGGTGATCCACCGGCCCGTCGAAGAATCCCTGGATCTGCGCGGTGTGCAGGTCGACCGTCATGATCCGGTCCGCGCCCGCCGTCTTGAACATGTCCGCGATCAGCCTCGCCGAGATCGGCTCGCGGCCCTTGTGCTTCTTGTCCTGCCTGGCGTAGCCGTAGAACGGCATGATCACGGTGATCCGCTTGGCCGACGCGCGCTTGAGCGCGTCCACCATCAGCAGCTGCTCCATGATCCACTGGTTGATCGGGCTGGTGTGCGCCTGGATCACGAAGGCGTCCGTGCCCCGCACCGATTCGTTGAACCGCACGAAGATCTCACCGTTGGCGAAGTCGTACGCCGCCTGCGGCGTGATCTCCACCTTCAGCTCCCGTGCCACTTCCTCGGCCAGCTCCGGGTGAGCACGGCCGGAGAAGAGCATCAGGTGCTTCTTCGGTGTCCCGGATTTGGCGTTCATGGCTGCTGCTCCTCGACTCTTTTCTGTGCGGCCAATGCCGCTTCGGCCGCCGCAGTGCCCGGGCGGCGGTTGACCACCCAGTCCTCGAGGTTGCGCTGCGGACCGCCGGAAACTGCGAGCGCGCCCGGCGGCACGTCCCGCCGGATCACGGTGCCGGCGCCGCTGTAGGCGCCGTCGCCGACCGTCACCGGGGCGACGAACATGTTGTCGCAGCCGGTGCGGGCGTGTGAGCCGATCGTGGTGCGATGCTTGCTCACACCGTCGTAGTTCACGGTGACGCTCGCGGCACCGACGTTGCTGTACTCGCCGATGTCCGCGTCACCGATGTACGACAGGTGCGGGATCTTCGTCCCCGTCCCGATCCGGGAGTTCTTGACCTCGACGAACGTACCGATCTTGCCCTTCTCGCCGAGCGAGGTGCCCGGCCGCAGGTAGGCGAAGGGGCCGACGGACGCGCCCGCGCCGATGGCGGAGTCCGAGCCGTGAGTACGGATGACTTTCGCCCCCTCGGCCACGGTCACGTTGGTCAGCGTCGTGTCGGGACCAATGGTGGCGCCCTCGCCGACACTGGTCGACCCGCGCAGTTGGACGTTCGGCTCGATCAGCACGTCCCTGGCCAGCGTCACCCCGGCGTCCAGCCAGACGCTGCCGGTGTCGATCACCGAGACGCCCTCGCGCATCCAGCGCTCCAGCAGCCTGCGGTTGAGCTCGGCACCGAGCCGGGCCAGCTGCACGCGGTCGTTCACGCCTTCGACCTGCCACGCGTCGACGCACACCAGCGCACCTACGCCGCGGCCGTCGCCACGCGCGATGCTCAGCACGTCGGTCAGGTACAGCTCGCCTTGCGCGTTGTCCGTGCTCAGCCGGGACAGGCCGTCGCTGAGCACTTCGGCGTCGAACGCGTAGATGCCCGAGTTGATCTCGGCGATCTCCAGCTGGTCTTCGTCCGCGTCCTTGTGCTCGACGATCGCGGTCACGCCGCCGTCCGCGTCGCGCACGATCCGGCCGTAGCCGGTCGGGTCCTCGACGACCGCTGTCAGCACCGTCACCGCGTTGCCGGACGACGTGTGCTCGGCCAGCAACGCCGAAAGCGTGTTCGTCTCAAGCAGGGGCACGTCGCCGTAGGTCACGATCACTGTGCCGCTCAGGGAAGGCGGCAACTCGGACAAGCCGCACGAAACCGCGTGTCCGGTGCCTTTCTGTTCGGTCTGCACCGCCGTGGTCACCTTGCGGTCCAGCGCGGTGGTGAGGCCTTCCAGATGCTCGGTCACCGCTTCCCGGCCGTGGCCGACGACGACGACCAGATGCTCGGGGTCGAGCCCGGCGACCGCGCGCGTGGCGTGCTCGACGAGCGGCCTCCCCGCGATCGGGTGCAGCACCTTCGGGGTCGACGAACGCATCCGAGTGCCTTCGCCTGCGGCGAGTACAACGGTGCTGAGCTGGGCGTTCCCACCCTGGGGCATCAGCGATCTCCCTGCGGAATCCGTACGGATAACACCAGGTAACGATCCTACGTTGCCTCTGGCACGACCCACGCGGGGTCATCGACAACTCGCCCGGACTGCGCGGTCTCGGTGCTCATCCTGACGGCCGCGACTCCGTTGCCGCCGTTGCGTTTCGCTTCGTACATCGCCGCGTCGGCACGAGCGAGCGCACGCGCTGCGGTCTCGTTCTGACGCAGCGCTACCACGCCGACGGACAAGGTCACACCGTGGGAAAGATCATGGGGCAGATCGGAGACCGCCTGCACGGCGCGGCCGAGTGCCGCCTCGGCGGCGTGCAACGGCGCCCCGGGCAGCAGGACGACGAACTCGTCGCCGCCGTAGCGGGCGACCATGTCCCCGCCGCGCAACGTGTCACGGACGGTGCTCGCCACCACGCGCAGCACGTCGTCGCCGTCGGCGTGGGAGAACTGGTCGTTGACTTCCTTGAACCCGTCCAGGTCGACGAGCGCGAGCGCCATCGGGTGGTTGTCTGCACGGGCGGAGAGCAGTTCCAGCCGTTCGTCCAGCGCTCGGCGGTTCGGCAGGCCGGTCAACGGGTCGTGCATGGCCTTGTGCTCGGTCTCGCCGTGCTTGCGCGTCAGCCGTTCGTGTTCGCGACGGGTGTTCAGCGTCGCGATCCGCGATTCGCGCATGTCCCACAGTTGCGTCTCGAGTTCGTGCGCGTAGCTCTCCAACGCGCTCATCGTGCGTTCACCGCCGTCCGGTCCGGACAGCCGGGCGAACTCGCGGATCAGGCACAGGCGCAGCGTCGGCTCGGACGGGTCGTCCTCCAGCGCGATCCGGGCGTCGGCGAGCACGTCGACGGCCTCGTCGACCAGGCCGGTCTGCTCGAGGCAGCGGGCCAGCGCGATGGCGGTGATGATCAGCTCGCGGGCGTACTTCGCGGTCGGTTTGATCTCGAACAGCCGCTCCACGTGGTCCGGTGACGGGTCGGCGAGGGCGAGCGCGGCGGCGATCACCGGGACCTGTTCCGAGGCGGACTTGTCGGCTTTGCGCGGGAAGAGCGATTCGCGGAACGGGCCTTCGACGGCTTGCGAGATCGCCGCGGCGGTCTGGAACTTCTCGTGCGCGGTCTCGGACTGGTCGACGCGTTCCAGCCGCAGGCCCCAGCCGACGAGCATCCGGATGCGGTTGATCAGGTGGACCGAGATCTGGTGCGGCACCGGGCTGTCGCGGATGTACCGGCTCGCCCGGTTCATCGCCTGGTCGGCTTCCTCGTACACGCCGAGCTGGGTGAGCACGAGGCCGATGTCCATCAGGGTGGTCGCGAGCAGCAGGTTCCAGGTCCGCCTGCTGAGCGTGCCGTCCGGGACCAGCGGGTCGTCCAGCATCGCGAGCGCGATGGCCGCCTCGGTGAGCGCCACGTCCTCGGCGCCCGCCATCAGCAGCAGGCGGCCGAGCAGGGCGTGGGCGTCGGCTTCCAGCACCAGCAGGCCGTGCCTGCGGGTGTGCACCATCATCTCTTCGAGGTACGGCTGGGCCGTGCTCGCCTCGCCGGAGGTCACCAGGCGGATGGCAACGGCAGAACGCAGGAGCTGGGCGACAATGCGCGGCTCGCCCCGATGCTGTGCTTCCGCCAACATGCTGTCGACCTCTTGCACGTTCTGGACCTGCATGGCATGTCCAGCGCTCTGCGTGATCGCCAACAACTCGCTGGCACGACCGACCAGCCACGCGTCGGACTTCTCATCCAGCGCGGGCGGGTGCCCCTCGTCCGACTCGTTGCGCAGCGGTGCACCCCCTGCCTCAACCCGTTCAGCTTCAACCGCTCCGCCGCCAGGGATCGAACCTGGACCATCAGAACCAAAATCTGAGGTGCTGCCTTTACACCACGGCGGACCAGAGCCGGTGAGGGCTCACGGTTGGACATCGTCGCACGAGCGCGGTCGGCGGGCGACAGACCCCCGGTGGATTTTGTTCTCCGGTGCTACCCGAATGGGCGTTAGGAGCGTCACATGGGGGTACTCGAAGTGTCGTGGTAGGCGACCGGATTCACGGATCGCGGGGTGGCGCGCCGCCGTCAAGGCAACCTACCCTGTCGTAAGTTACGACATCGTAGGTAAGGCTGACCTAAAGTCACGCGTGAGGTGGGCGAATGACATCAACCCTCGACAAGTCCGAGGAGTCGGCGGCGGGCGACAAGGGCCCGAAACCGCTCTTCGAGGGCAAGCGGAACCTGGCAACGCAGATCGCGGTGTACGTCTTCATCCTGGTGCCGTTCGCGGCGCTCATCGCGGCTGTTCCGCTGCTGTGGGGTTGGGGGCTGAGCTGGGTCGACGTCGGTCTGTCGCTGTTCTTCTTCTACTTCTCCGGGCTCGGCGTGACCGTCGGGTACCACCGGCTGTTCACGCACAACTCGTTCAAGGCCAAGCGACCGATGCGGATCATGCTCGCGGTCATGGGCAGCATGGCGGTCCAGTCGCCGCCGATCACCTGGGTCGCCGACCACCGCAGGCACCACGCGTTCTCCGACCGCGAGGGCGACCCGCACTCGCCGTGGCTGTTCGGCACGTCGCCGTGGGCGCTGGCGCGCGGTTTCTGGCACGCGCACATGGGCTGGATCTTCGAGAACAACGTCACGAACAAGGAGCGCTTCGCGCCCGACCTGATGGCCGACAAGGACATCGTCAAGGTCAACAAGCTGTTCATCCCGCTGACCGTCCTGACGTTCCTGATGCCCGCCGTGCTCGGCGGGTTGATCACGTGGTCGTGGTGGGGCGCGTTCACGGCGTTCTTCTGGGCCGGGTTCGTCCGGGTGGCGATCCTGCACCACGTGACGTGGTCGACCAACTCGATCTGCCACATGATCGGCGAGCGGCCGTTCAAGAGCCGCGACAAGGCGGCCAACTTCTGGCCGCTGGCGATCCTGTCCTTCGGCGAGTCGTGGCACAACCTGCACCACGCCGACCCGACCTGCGCCCGGCACGGCGTGCAGCGCGGCCAGATCGACACCTCCGCCCGCCTGATCTGGATCTTCGAGAAGTTCGGCTGGGTGTACGACGTGCGCTGGCCGACCCAGCAGCGGCTGGCCCGTTTGGCGGTCGGCAAGGACTGAGCTGGCTACTGTAAGCCGGTGAGACGCAACGAGGCAGGGCCGCCGGCGCGGGTACGGATGACCGGAACCCAGCGCCGGCGGCAGCTGCTCGACGTCGCCCGGTCGCTGTTCGCCGAGAAGGGCTTCGACGGCGCGTCGGTCGAGGAGATCGCGCACCGCGCCGGCGTGAGCAAGCCGGTGGTCTACGAGCACTTCGGTGGCAAGGAAGGCATCTACGCGGTGGTGGTGGACCGCGAGATGGACTACCTGCTCTCGGCGATCACCGAATCGCTGTCGGAGGACATGCACCCCCGGACTTTGCTGGAGCACGCGGCGACGGCGCTGCTGGACTACGTGGACACGTCGACCGACGGTTTCCGGATTCTCGTGCGGGATTCGCCCGTGGCGAGCTCGCACGGGACGTTCTCGAGCCTGCTGTCGGACATCGCGAGCCATGTCGAGCACATCCTCGGCGTGCACTTCTCGTCGCGTGGCTACGACGCGAAGCTGGCCGGGTTGTACGCGCAGGCGCTGGTCGGCATGGTCGCGTTGACCGGGCAGTGGTGGCTGGACGTTCGCAAGCCGCGCAAGTCCGACGTGGCGGCGCACCTGGTCAACCTGGCGTGGAACGGCCTGTCGCACCTGGAGCACAAGCCCAAGGCCCACCGCTGAACTAGCTGGCCTTGCGAGAATTCTTCACGTCGATGACCACGCGCAACCGCGGCGGCCGAGGGGTGTCCTTGCTGTGCTTGGGCGCGTGATCGCGGTCGGCCGCCGTGTTCTCGAAGGCCGGGATCTCGAACGGCGGAGTCTGCGGTCGTGCCTCGTGCTTTGCCATTTCCGTGGTCCCCTCGGATGTTGAAGATTGAACCAATGTGTCGAACTTACTCCGATCGTTCGACACCCCGCACTGAAGGGTGACGGTCGTCCCTGGCATGAAAGTGCCATGCGCCAAGGGAATACCGGGCTAGTCGTCGCCCAGCAGCGCCTGCTTGTCCGGTTTGCCGCTTGGGGCCAGCGGGACCGAGTCGACGAACGTGATCGTCGACGGCACGCTGTCCGCGCCGAGCTCGTCACGGACCAATGTGGACAGATCGGCCGGGTCCGGCTGCGTGCCTGGCCGGGGGATGACGAAGGCGTGCAGCACTTCCTCCGGGCCGAGCACGTACGCCTGGTCGACGTCCGGGTGGGTGGCCAGGACGCGTTCGATCGGGCCTGCGTACAACGGGTAGCCGTTGACGATCACGACGTCGCGGGCGCGGCCGGTCAGGCGCAGCCGGCCGTCTTCCAGCACGCCGAGGTCGCGGGTGCGGATCCAGCCGTCGACCAGGGTTTCCGCTGTCTCGGCGGGGTTTTCCCAGTACTCGCGCATCATCCACGGTGTGCGGGCCCAGATCTCGCCGTCGCGGATCTCGATCTCCGCGCCGCCGTGAGGTTTCCCGACCGTGTCGTCGTGCCCTGCGGCGATTTCCTCCGGCGTGGTGACGGTCAGGCCGTTGGTCTCGCTCTGGCCGTAGTGGTGGTAGATCACCGGGCCGATCCGGTCCATCGCCTCACGCAGGCGGTGCGGGGCCAGCGGCGAGCCCGCGACGATCATGCCGCGCAGGCTTCGAAGGTCAAGAGGGTTGTCCCGCAACGAATCCAGGATCGCGTACAACCTGGGCACGTTCATGATCGTGAACGTGATCCGCAGGTCCGCCAGCACCCGCGGGAAGTCCAGCTCCTCGGGGATCACCGCGGTTCCGCCGTGCAGCAGGCACAACGCGAGGTAGTCCTGCACCACCACGCTCGCGAGACTGCCGAACAGCAGATAACGGTCACACGCCGCGGCCATCGCCGTCGTCGCGGCGTCCCAGCTGTCCGGATTCCACGTGTAGTGCGCGGAAAGCGCCTCGTACGTCTGCGCGCACGCCTTCGGCAGGCCTGTGCTCCCGCTCGTGTGGACCAACCGGGCCACGTCCTGCGGCCGTGAGGTCAGCAGCAGTGGTTCGTCGTCGTTTTCCAGCAGGTCAGGGAGTTTGTCGTCGGTGACGATCAGGTCGTGGCCGTCGCCGAGGATGTGGTCGAGTTGCTTCTCGCTGAACCCCGGCCGGATCCCGACGAGCCGCGCGCCCAGCGCCCACGCGGCCAGATACGCCGCCAAAGCCTCCGGCGTCACCGACGTGATCATCGCGACGCCCGAGCCGCGCTTGACCCCGGCCGCGCGCATCCCGGCGGCGATCCGGCCGGTCAGACGCAGCAGGCCGGCCCTGGTCACGCTGCGGGAGCCGTGTTCGACAGCGATTCGTGGCGGTTCGGTGCGCAGTGCGGCGAAGACCGCGTCCGGGAACGACATACGCCTCACCCTAGTGATCGGCACGCCGGGAAAGCCGGAGGAAAGCACCCGCCCGCACCATGCCGCCCGGGGCCGAGGAGGGGAGTCACCACCATGTCGTCGTTCAAGGTCGACGAAGCCGGGCTGGAGAAGTTCGCGGACCTGGTCGACCGCTCAGCCGCCGACGCTGAGGCGATCAGGCAGTACTTCGAGCGGCAGGCCGGAATGGACTGGAACGCCATGACGCCGGGTGCCGCGCAGGAAGGCGTGCTGTTCGGCTATCTCGGCAGGTCGCACGTGATGGGTCAAGGCGGAGGCCACCACGCGGATGAACCAGCTGTGCCGCATCCTGGTCAACTCCGCCGGCAACGTGCGGCTCGCGGCCGACTGGTACCGGCAGACCGACAGCGGGACGGTGGCCTCGCTGGACGCCACGTACCCGGTCGGCACAGCGCCGTACCCGCCCGATGACACCGCGGAGGCGGGCGTCACCGACGCGGCGTACGCGTTCCAGGACCTGGCGGAGCCCGAGGACGAACTGAAAGAGCCGGACGCGGCGGCCCTGGTGCCGAAGGTCTTGCAGGTCGACTGGCTGGTGCACACCGTCGGTGACGGCATCAGCATCGCGTACTACCTGCGCCGGTTCCTGACGGACACCTTTCGGCGTCGACCCGGTCGACGAGGTGGTGAAGCTGTTCAGCGGTGACTGGGAGCCGTACGGCAGGTGCGCGGCCGGGTGGCACAACTGCCAGTCCGCGCTGCTGGCCATGGCCGAGAACCTGCACTATTCGGGCGGATCGGCCGCCACGCGCGCGGCGGCCTCGTCGGCCAGTGACTCGAACCGTTCGGCGTCGAGCTCACCGGGCAGTACTCGCAGCTGGTAGCCACCGGCGCTGGACGACACGCGATCGGGGTCGTCGAGAAACCGGCGCAGCTTGTGCACGTGCAGGTGCAGTTTCTGCGGCGTCCGGTCGTCCACGGCGTCGTTCCACATCGCGTCGGCCAAGGCGCTCACCGGGACCGGCCGGTTGGCCCGTGCCAGCAGGACACCGAGCAGGGTGCTCCGCAGCTGTCCGCCCATGGTCGAGCGGCCGGTGCCGGTCCGGATCGCCACCGGCCCGAGTACCTCGAACTCCACCCGGCTAGCTTCGCGTGACTCGCAGCAGTTTGTCGTCGGTTCCGTTCGATGTCGTCACGTAGAGAGCGCCGTCCGGGCCCTGGCGCGCGGCGCGCAACCGGCCGTAGTCGTCGTCGAACTCGGGCGGAACGGACACCGACTGCACCTTGCCCGCGTTGTCCAGCTTGAACAGCAGGAGCTTCGCGCCCTTCAACGCGGTCACCACGAGCGAGCCGTTCAGGTCACCCCACTGCGGGCCATCGAGGAACGCCGACGCGCAGACCGCTTCGGTGCGGTCGCCGGACTCCCACAGCGCCGGGACCGCGTCCGGGAAGCGTTGCAGGTCGGTCATGGGGACGTCCTCGTCATAGCTGGTGACCCGACCGCCCTGCGACGGGTCCCAGCCGTAGTTCTTGCCCGGCAGTTCGAGGTTGACCTCGTCGTTCTTGTCCGGGCCGTGCTCGGCCGTGATGACCTGGCCGCTGCCCGGCCGGATCGCCACGCCCTGCACGTTGCGGTGGCCGTAGGTGTAGACGCGCTGCTCGTTGGCGTTCTGCGAACCGGCGAACGGGTTGCCGGGCGCCGGTCCGCCGGTCTTGACGTCCAGCCGGAGGACTTTGCCGCCGAGGTCGGTGCGGTCCTGCGACGGCGCGGGCCGTGCCGTGTCACCCGTGCCCACCAGCAGTGCGCCGTCCGGGGCGATGGTCGGGCGGCAACCGGAGTGCCTGCCACCCTGAGCCACCGGGAAACCCGAAAGCATGACCTTCACGCGCTGCGCACTCGCGCCGTCGGGAGCCAGGCGCCAGCGGACCAGTCGGATGTCCCGGGCGGTGCCGTTCTCCTTGTACGTCTGGCACGTGATGAACTCGCGGTTCGTGGCGAAGCCCGGGTCGGGCACCATGCCCATCAGCCCGCCCTCACCGGCGACGAGCACATCGCCGAAATCGGCCTGGACCTGCGTGACAGTGGCGCCCTGCGTGGTCGACGACAGCAGCGCGAGCTTGCCGGTGCGCTGGGTGACGAGCGCTTTGCCGTCTGGCAGGAAGGCGATGTCCCAGCCGTGCTCGAGGCCGCCCGCGACCGTCTCGATCTTCAGACCGGGGGCCTTGGATTCCTGCGGCGTGCTCGGCTGCTGGCCGTTCGCGCCGGTCGGCGGTGGCACTCTGCCCGCGGAGGACTCGCTGCACGCGGACAGGGCGGCGATTGTGACGAGGAGCACAGCTGTTCGTCGCATGAGGACAAGCATGCGCCCCGCGATGTCCGGTTCGTGTGTGGTTGCGCACGTGTCGCATGAGTCGCGGCGTGTCACGCTGGGGACGTGCATCTCAGGATGGAGACGGCCGGCGCCGTCGCGACGCTGACGATCGACCGGCCGGGCAAGCGCAACGCGCTGAACCTGGACATGTGGACGGCGATCCCGGAGCTGGTCGGCTCACTGGGCCCGGACACCCGGGTGCTGCTGATCCAGGGCGGCGAGCACTTCTCGGCCGGTGCGGACATCGCGGAGTTCGAGGCGCTGCGCTCGGGAGCCGACGACGCCGCCCGCTACAGCGAGATCGTGCACGCGGCCGAGCGCGCGATCACCGACTTCCCGCAGCCGACGATCGCGGTGATCAACGGCTTCTGCATCGGCGGCGGCTGTGAGATCGCACTGGCCTGCGACATGCGGATCGCCGCGGACGACGCGCGGTTCGGGATCACCCCGGCGAAGCTCGGCATCGTCTACAACTTCACGTCGACGAAACAACTGGTCGACGCGGTGGGCAAGGCGTGGGCGAAGCAGATCCTGTTCACCAGCGAGATCATCGACGCGGCGACGGCACTGCGGATCGGCCTGGTCAACGAGCTGCACCCGGAAGGCGACCTGGAAGCACGGGCCAAGCAACTGGCGGACACGATCTCCAGCCGCGCCCAGGTGACCGTGCGGGGATCGAAGAAGATCATCAACCGGATCGCTGACGGCGAGCACGAGGACGACAGTGTCCGTGCCCTGTACGACGAGGCCGTGCACAGTGCGGACTACGCGGAAGGTGTGCGGGCGTTCCTGGAGAAGCGTACGCCGAGGTTCTAGCCGGGCAGGTCGAAGACGCCGAGTTTCTGCCCCTGGGTGTGGGAGTCCCATTCGGCGTGGGTGAAGGAAAGGGTGCCTGCGTCGGGGTGGTTGGAGTTGCGGACGATGACCTCTGTGTCGGTCAGCATGACCTCCACGCAGTTGTTCCCGCTTGTCGAGTACTTGGTCCAGACGTGGGGTTCCAGCGCCATGGTTGCCTCGCTTCATCGACGATTCGCGACCTCCTCGATCATATCGACGCTGGTCAGTGGATCCAGGGCCTTAAGTCGCACATCGCTGAACCGTCGAGCCGCGTCGGCCACGAGCGGGTCGTGTTCGAGGAAGTGTTCGCTGACACTGGTGTCGACGCTGGCGATCGTCGCCAGGTTGTCCACCTCGTAGATGGTGACTGTGGTGCCAAGGAGTTGGTGTTCGCGGGCGTTCAGCGGCAGCACCTGGACGGTGATGTTCGCGCGCTGTCGGCAGAGTTCGACGACATGCGTCAACTGTTCGCGCATCGCCTCGCACCCGCCGATGTTCTTGTGCAGTGCGGCTTCTCCGATGACTGCCCAGAGTTCGAGTGGGTCGTCCTCGCGCGTCAGGGCTTCGCCCAGGGTCAGCCGGAAGTTGATCCGGATCTCCAGTTTGTCGGTCATGTGGCCGGTTGGCGCCATGATTGCTCGGGCGTAGCCCCTTGCCTGGAGAACGCCGGGGAAGATTTCCGGGCTGTAGTAGCCGATTCTGGTCGCCGCGTTGATCAGATCCGAGGAACGGCGTTGGTGCGGCCAGATCTCGCCGCCGTAAGGCACACGAACCACCGTGCGGTGTGCTTCGCGGTTGACCTCCATCAGGTCTGCGGCCTGGTCCGCGGGTGCGCCGTAGAGTTCCAGCAACGCCGCCAGCTTGGTGTGGGCGATCTTGGTCCGGCCCTGTTCGATGTTGCCGATCGTCGTCGGGGAGATGCCGAGTTTCCCGGCTGGCACCTCCCTGGTGAGGCCTGCTTCCAGGCGCATCCGCTTGAGCGTCGTGCCCACCTGGATGCGTTCCGCGGTTCGGCGTTGACCGGACGGCATCAGATTCACCCTTTCGAGTACCGGACTTTCTTGACCGCGCACCTTATTCTGAGCGCTCAAGGTCGCTTACGGGCGAGCGTAGCAAGTCTCGGTCCTCATCGGATGGGAGTGGTCGGTGTGTTGTCGTCCAACGGGGTCGCGGTGTGCGCCTGGTTCAAGATCAGCGGCGGGTGTGCCATCGAGTACAACACCTGCATCGACGAAGTGGAGTTCACGCTGGGCGGCAGGACCAACGGATTCGACTTCGTGGCAACGGAAGAAGGCCTGGAGCAGTTCATCGAGGTCGGCACCGAGGCGCTGCGGGCGCTGCGGGCGCGCACCGCGGAGCGGGAAGCCGCGGAGCGGGACGGCGTGGAGCTGGACGACCTGGCCGGGTGAGGGCGGTTCCGTCGGCGTCGTGCGTGCCCGCCGGTCACGCCGGGGAACACCTCGGCGTGGCCGGATTCGGCGCAGTGCCGCGTCTTCGGCCCCGGCGAGCGGAAACCTGTCAGACGAACAGCCACCCGGAGAACTCGCCGGTGCCTCCACCGCCGGCTCACCGGGCTCGGTGGCGAGACCGCCGATCGCGACCACCGAGCCAGCCGGTTCCCGGCGTCGTCGGCTTCGCGGCGAGCGACCACACCGAGTTGCGCGTGCTCAGTCGAAACCACTGGTCAGAGCGGAGTTCCCGGCCCGCTTACCCGGTCGTGGAGCGCGGACGATCGGCGCTGTCGGACGTCCGACGTAAGCTTGTCGAGTCCGACTCTTCGGCAAGGGGAAGCTTCCGTGTCTCACGCTCCGCTGACTGGTCTGCTGGCCGGCCTGTCCGCTGATCCCGCGGTCACGGCTGTCGCTGAAGCCGCTGGCGCACCCGTCTACGAACTCGAAGGCCCGCCCGCGGTGCGACCCGTGGTCGCCGCGACGCTCGCCGCTCACTCGATGGTCCTCGCCGTCACCGCCACCGGTCGCGAGGCCGACGACCTGACGGCCGCGTTGAGGGATCTGCTCGGCAAGGACGCGGTCGCGGAGTTCCCCTCGTGGGAGACGCTGCCGCACGAACGGTTGTCACCGCGCGCCGACACGGTCGCCCAACGCCTGTCCGTGCTGCACAAACTCGCGCACCCGGACGGTCAGCCCGTCAAGGTCATCGTCTCGACCGTGCGCAGCCTCATCCAGCCGATGGCGCCCGGTCTCGGCGATCTCGCGCCCGTGTACCTCAAGACCGGCGACGAGCACGACTTCGACCAGCTGATCGAGCAGCTCGTCGTGCTCGCGTACTCGCGGGTCGACATGGTCGAGAAACGCGGCGAGTTCGCTGTTCGCGGCGGCATCCTCGACCTCTTCCCGCCCACCGCCGAGCACCCGTTCCGCGTCGAGTTCTGGGGCGACGAGGTCAGCGAGATCCGGCCGTTCTCCGTGGCCGACCAGCGCTCGCTGCCGACGAAGGTCACCGAGGTGACCGCGCCGCCGTGCCGCGAGCTGCTG
This sequence comes from Kibdelosporangium phytohabitans, assembly GCF_001302585.1. GTDB lineage: Bacteria > Actinomycetota > Actinomycetes > Mycobacteriales > Pseudonocardiaceae > Kibdelosporangium > Kibdelosporangium phytohabitans. Next base: position 1,307,666 of record NZ_CP012752.1, read on the forward strand.
CTCACCGAGTCGGTCAAGCTCCGCGCCGCGGACCTGGCGACCGACCACGCGGGCGACGCGCACCTGGCCGAGATGCTGACCAAGCTCTCCGGCGGCATCCCCGTCGAGGGCATGGAGGCGTTGATCCCCGTGCTCTGCGACGGCGAGCTGGAGCTGCTCACCGACGTCCTGCCCGAGGGCTCGCACGTGCTGGTGATCGACCCGGAGAAGATCCGCACCCGTGCGCACGACCTGGTCCGCACCGGCCAGGAGTTCCTCGAAGCCTCGTGGATGGCCGCCGCCGGTGGCGGCAAGGCGCCGATCGACCTCGGCGCGTCGGCGTACCGCGAACTGGGCGAAATCGTCACGCACGCACGCGAAACCGGCCGCAACTGGTGGACGCTCAGCCAGCTCACCGGCGCCGACGACGTGCTTTCCCTTGGCATCAAACCGATCGACTCGTACCGCGGCGACATCGAACGCGCCTTCGCTGACCTTCGGGCGCACACCGCCACCGGGGGAGCGGCGGTTCTCGTCGTGCCCGGCAGCGGCACCGCGCAGCGTGCGGTAGAGCAGATGGGCGAGGCCGAGGTCCCGGCCAGGTTCGCCGCCGACGGGCTGACCGAGGCGCCTCAAGCGGGTGTCGTCACGGTTGTCCGCGGTGCGCTCGAAGACGGTTTCACGGCGCCGGACTCCGCGCTCGTCGTGCTCACCGAGACGGCGCTGACCGGCGGCAGGCACGGCACGTCCACAAGGGACATGTCGGCGAAGATGCCGTCCCGGCGCCGCAACGCCGTCGACCCGCTGGCCCTCAGGGCCGGCGACTACGTGGTGCACGAGCAGCACGGCATCGGCAAGTACATCGAGATGGTCCAGCGCACGGTCGCGGGCGCCACGCGTGAGTACCTCGTGCTGGAGTACGGATCGTCCAAGCGCGGCCAGCCCGGCGACCGCCTGTTCGTGCCGACCGACCAGCTCGACGAGGTCTCCCGCTACGTCGGCGGCGAGCTGCCGACGCTGAACAAGCTCGGCGGCTCGGACTGGAAGAACACGAAAGCCAAGGCGCGCAAGGCCGTCAAGCAGATCGCGGCCGAGCTCGTGCAGCTCTACGCGGCCCGCCAGTCCGCGCCGGGGCACGCGTTCGGGCCGGACACCCCGTGGCAGCGCGAACTGGAGGACGCGTTCCCGTTCACCGAGACCGTCGACCAGATGGCCGCGATCGACGAGGTCAAGGGCGACATGCAGCGCGGTGTCCCGATGGACCGCGTGATCTGCGGTGACGTCGGCTACGGCAAGACCGAGATCGCCGTGCGCGCGGCGTTCAAGGCGGTGCAGGACGGCAAGCAGGTCGTCGTGCTCGTACCGACCACGCTGCTGGCCCAGCAGCACCTGAACACGTTCGCCGAGCGGATGCGGTCCTTCCCGGTGAACATCAAGGGCCTGTCCCGGTTCACCGACCCCGGCGAGTCCGAGCAGACCCTCGCGGCGCTGGCCGACGGCGAGGTCGACATCGTGATCGGCACGCACCGGCTGCTGCAGACCGGCATCCGCTACAAGGACCTCGGTCTGGTGATCGTCGACGAGGAGCAGCGCTTCGGCGTCGAGCACAAGGAACACATCAAGGCCCTGCGCACGCACGTGGACGTGCTCACCATGTCCGCCACGCCGATCCCGCGCACGCTGGAGATGTCGCTGGCCGGAATCCGCGAGATGTCCACGATCCTGACCCCGCCGGAGGACCGGCACCCGATCCTGACCTACGTCGGCGGCTACGACGACAAGCAGGTCGGCGCGGCGATCCGGCGTGAGCTGCTGCGTGACGGCCAGGTGTTCTTCGTGCACAACCGCGTCTCGTCGATCGAACGCGCCGCCAAGCGGATCCGCGAACTCGTGCCGGAGGCCCGCGTGGTCACCGCGCACGGCCAGATGAACGAGGACCGCCTGGAGAAGATCATCCAGGGTTTCTGGGAGCGCGAACACGACGTGCTCGTGTCCACCACGATCGTCGAGACAGGCCTGGACATCTCCAACGCCAACACCCTGATCGTCGAGCGCGGCGACCTGCTCGGCCTCGCCCAGCTGCACCAGCTGCGCGGCCGGGTCGGCCGTGGCCGCGAACGCGGGTACGCGTACTTCCTGTACCCGCCGGAGGCGCCGCTCACCGAGACCGCGCACGACCGGCTGGCCACGATCGCGCAGAACACCGAACTCGGCGCGGGCATGGCCGTGGCCATGAAGGACCTGGAGATCCGCGGCGCGGGCAACATCCTCGGGGCGGAGCAGTCCGGGCACATCGCGGGCGTCGGCTTCGACCTCTACGTCCGGCTCGTCGGTGAAGCCGTCGAAGCGTTCCGCAGGCACGCGGGCGCGGACGGGCCCGAAGGCGAGGAGGAGCTGGCCGAGGTCCGCGTGGACCTGCCGGTCGACGCGCACATCCCGCACGACTACGTGCCCGGCGAGCGGCTGCGGCTGGAGGCGTACCGCAAGATCGCCGCGGCCCGCGACGCCGACGAGCTCACCGGCGTGATGGAGGAGCTCAAGGACCGCTACGGCGCGCCGCCGCTGCCGGTCGAGCGGCTCTTCGCGGTGGCGACATTCCGCCAGGCATGCCGCGGCCACGGCGTCACCGAGGTCATCACCCAGGGCGCCATGATCCGGTTCGCCCCGCTCGACCTGCGCGACTCCCAGATCGTCCGGCTCAAGCGGCTGCACCCGAAGGCCAACTACAAGGCGGTCACCAACACCGTCGTGGTGCCTCGCCCGACCGAGGGACCGGCCGGTGGCCGGATCGGCGCGCCGCACCTGCGTGACCAGGAGCTGCTCAAGTGGTGCACGGACTTCCTGGAGAGCCTGGTGATCGCCCCGGCCCCAGTCGGGTGAACGATCCGGCTGTGAGAGGCTAAGGAATGTGACGACTGCCATGCGCCGCTCAATCGGGATGCTCGCCGCGACCACCCTGCTCGTGGCCGGGTGCAGTGCCGGACAGGGAGACCCCAAGGTCGCCCTCACCGTCGGTGACGTGAACGTGTCGACCGTCGAGCAGGTCCAGCAGAAGCTGAACGACCTGCTGGCCACCAACAAGGGCGCGCAGGACCAGGCCCGTCAGCGCAAGCTGGCCGAGATCTCCCGCGGCATCGTCGAGCAGCAGGCGCGCATCCAGCTCGCCGCCGACGCGGCCAAGAAGCTGGGCATCACGCTCGACGAGCAGCTCGTCGAGCAGTCGATCCCCACGCTCACCGGCGAGCAGGCCACCCAGGGCGAACCGTTCCAGGGCATCGTCGACGCGGCCTTCCCGGCCAAGGACATCGCCCGCTACCGGCTCACGCTGATCGAGCTGGGCGGGCGCGCGATCGGCCGCAACGCCGTCACGTTCGACGTCGCGTTCCTGCAGAACCTCGGCGACGCGCGGGCGCTGGCCAAGAAGGTCGCCGAAGACCCGGCCAGGTCCGCCGAGCTGATGCAGAAGGCGCCGAACACGGTGCAGGAGCCCGGCATCGGCCAGACCCAGGACCCGTCGAAGGCCCGTGACCCGCAGCAGCTGCTCCAGGTCTCGGCGTCGCCGCTGTTCAACCTGCCGGTCGGGTCGGTCGTGGCCACCAGGCTCAACGGCGAGCAGGGCGGCTACATCGTCTTCCACCTCAAGGGCAAGCAGCCGGCCCAGCCGCCGAACGGCTTCGACCCCACCTCCGTCGACCCGATGCAACTCGCCCAGGTCGGCCAGGCCCTGCTCGTGCCGCTGGCCCAGCAGGCAGGCGTGCAGCCCAACCCCCGCTTCGGCACGTGGGACCCGGTGACGCTGAAGGTCGTCTCCGTCGAGGAATCGTCGGTCGTCAGCACCGTCCTGCAGGCCAAGACCCCGAAGCCGTGACCCCGGGCGAGAAGCTGCTCGAAGCGGTGGTGGTCATGGACCGCCTCCGCTCACCGGGCGGATGCCCGTGGGACGCCGAGCAGACCCACGAGTCGCTGCGCCAGTACCTGGTCGAGGAATGCTTCGAGCTGATCGAGGCGATCGAGGACGGCGACCGCGCGGCGCTGCGCGAGGAACTCGGCGACGTGCTGCTGCAGGTGCTGTTCCACGCCAGGGTCGCCCAGGAACACCCGGACGACCCGTTCACCGTCGACGACGTGGCCGCCACCCTGTCGTCGAAACTGATCGGCCGCCACCCGCACGTCTTCGCCACCGACCCGGAAGTGCGCGACTCCGCGACGCAGGAGAAGCGCTGGGAAGAACTCAAGCAGGTCGAGAAGAAGCGCGAATCCAGCATCGACGGCGTCGCGCTCGGCGCGCCCGCGCTGGCGCTGGCCGCGAAACTCGCCCAGCGCACCGCCCGCGCCGGGTTCCCGGCCGACCTGCTGCCGTCCGGCGACAGCCCGGCTGAGCAGCTCTTCGCGACCGCCGCCCGCGCCAAGATCGCCGGTGAGGAACCCGAAGGCGACGTCCGGGCGGTCGCCCGGAAGTTCGCTGAGGACGTCCGGACGGCCGAACGAGCGGCCAAGGACGCGGGCCTCGACCCGGCGGCATTGTCCGAGCAGGAGTGGCGCAGGTTCTGGCCCAGGTAAGTTGGGTCTGGTGAGCAACGCGTATCTGCGGTTTCCCCACCTGCACGGCGATCTCGTCACGTTCGTCGCCGAGGACGACGTCTGGCTCGCGCCGACGGACGGGGGCCGTGCGTGGCGGGTGTCGGCCGACCAGGTCCCGGTCACCCGGCCCCGGATCTCCCCCGACGGGCAGCACGTCGTGTGGACCAGCACCAGGGACGTCGAACCCGAGGTGTACGTGGCGCCGGTGGACGGCGGGGAAAGCCGCAGGCTGACCTACTGGGGATCGGTCAAGACCACCGCGCTCGGCTGGAACCCCGCCGGTGAGGTGCTCGCGATCAGCTCCGCCTCCCAGGCCCAGTTCCGCCGGACCTGGGCGTACGCCGTCCCGCTCGACGGGCAGCCGCGGCAGTTGCCGTGGGGGCCGCTCGGCGACATCACCTACCGCGAGGACGGCGCGGTGTTGCTGCAGACGCGCGAATCGGTCGAACCGGCGTGGTGGAAGCGGTACCGCGGCGGCACAGTCGGCCGGTTGTGGGTGGACCTCGCGGGATCCGGTGAGTTCACCCGCATCCTGTCCGAACTGGACTCCGGTCTGGTGTCGCCGATGTGGGTCGGCGACCGGATCGCGTTCCTGTCCGACCACGACGGCATCGGCAGCGTGTACTCGTGCCTGCCGGACGGCACGGACCTGCGACGGCACACCACGCACGAGTTCTACGCCCGCAACGCGTCCACGGACGGCACACGCGTCGTGTACCACTCGGCCGGCGACATCTGGGTCCTGGACAGCCTCGACGCCGCACCGCGCCAGCTGCCCGTGAAGCTCGGCGGGCCACGGGTTTCCCGTCAGCAGTACCCGATCTCGGCCCGGTACGCGCTGAACGAGGCCACGCCCGACCACACCGGCCGCGCCAGCGCGGTCGAGGTCCGCGGCACCGTGCACTGGTTGACCCACCAGGACGGTCCCGCGCGTGCGTTGTCCGCGGAACCCGGTGTGCGCGCACGGCTTCCGCAGGTCTTGGGGACGACCGGGCACGTCGTGCTGGTGACGGACGTCGAAGGCGACGAGGCGCTGGAGATCGTGCCGGTCGACGGTCCCGCGTCGCTGGAGTCCGTGCCGCGGCGGATCGGCGCAGGCCGGATCGGTCATGTGCAGGAGCTCGTCGCGGCACCGGACGGGCGGCGTGCCGGGCTCGTCACCAACGACGGCCGCGTGTTGCTCGTGGAGGTGGAGACCGGTGAGATCCGGACCGTGACGCAGGTGCGTGACGGCGATCCGTCCGGCCTGCAGTTCTCGCCCGACTCCGGCTGGATGGCCTGGTCGCACCCCGGCCCGCAGCCGTTGCGCCAGATCAAGATGGCCGACACCACCAGTCTGTCCATTGTGGACGTCACGCCGCTCCGGTTCGACGACCACGAGCCGGTCTTCACCTTGGACGGCAAGTACCTGGCGTTCCTGTCGGCGCGGAGTTTCGACCCGCACTACGACGCGCACGTGTTCGACATGTACTTCGCCGGTGGCTCCCGCCCGTACCTGGTGCCCCTGGCGGCCACCACGCCTTCGCCGTTCGCGCCGCAGGTCCAGGGGCGGCCGGTGATCGAGTCCGACGACGACAAGGATTCCGACGACGACGAGACACCTCGTGTTTCCGTTGACGTGGAAGGCATCGAGGACCGCCTGGTCGCCTTCCCGGTGGAGTCGGCGCGGTACTGGTCGCTCTACCCGGCCAAGGACAGCGTGCTGTGGATGACGCGCCCGCTGACCGGTGAACTCGGCCACGACCTCGCGTCGACCGACGACAGCCCGCCCCGGCCATCGCTCGAACGCTTCGACTTCGCCAAGCGCCGCGCGGAATCCCTGGTCGACGTGCTCGACGAGTTCAGGGTGAGCGGCGACGGCAAGCGGATCGTGGTGCAGGACGGCCGAACCCTGCGCGCCCTGCCGTCCGACCACAAGGTGGACGACGACAGCACGGACAACGTCAACGTCGACCTGTCCAGGATCCGCGTGACCGTGGACCCGCCGTCGGAGTGGCGCCAGTCGTACGACGAAGCCGGAAGGCTGATGCGCGACCACTTCTGGCGCAGCGACATGGGCGGTCTCGACTGGGCGGGCGAGCTGGAGCGCTACCGGTTCCTGTTGCCGCGCCTGGGGTCCTACGACGACCTGTGCGACCTGCTGTGGGAGGTGCAGGGCGAACTCGGGACGTCACACGCCTACGTCTTCGAGACGAAGGACTCCCCGGACTCCCGGGTGCGCGTCGGTCTGCTCGGCGCGGACCTGTCGCCGGACGCCGCGGGCGTTTGGCGTCTCGACCGGATCCTGCCGTCGGAGACCTCGGACCCCGAGGCCCGTTCGCCTCTCCGCGCACCAGGCGTCGCTGCCCGCGTCGGCGACGCGATCCTGGCTGTGGACGGCCGCCCGGTCGGATCCGCCGGTCCAGCGCCGTTGTTGGCTGGGTCGGCGGGCAAACCCGTCGAACTGACCCTCGGCCCAGCAGCAGGCGGCGCGCCCCGGCGCGTGGTCGTCGTGCCCCTGTTGGACGACACGCCCCTGCGCTACCACGCGTGGGTCGCGGAACGCCGGAAGCACGTGCATGCCTTGTCCGCGGACAAGGTCGGCTACCTGCACGTACCCGACATGCTCTCCGCGGGCTGGGCGCAGCTGCACCGCGACCTGCGCCTGGAGATGCGCCGCAACGCGCTGGTGGTCGACGTCCGCGAGAACCGCGGCGGCCACCTCTCCCAGCTGGTGATCGAAAAGCTGGCCCGGCGCGTGATCGGCTGGCAGGTGTCCAGGGACGGAAGCCGCCCCGAGACCTACCCGCAGGACGCGCCTCGCGGCCCGATCGTGGCCGTCGCCGACGAGCAGGCCGGGTCGGACGGTGACATCGTCAACGCCGCCATCAAGGCACTGGGGCTGGGCCCGGTGGTCGGGATGCGGACTTGGGGCGGGACGATCGGGATAGACATGCGCTACCACCTGATCGACGGAACCCTGGTGACCCAGCCCAAATACGGGACCTGGCTGGAAGGTCCGGGCTGGGGCGTGGAAAACCACGGCGTCGACCCGGACGTCGAAGTCCCCACGACTCCGATGGACTACGCGGCCGGACGTGACCCGCAGTTGGACACGGCTGTCCGGCTGGCTTTGGAAGCCCTGGAGACTCGCCCCGCTGTCGGTCCACCCGCTTTGCCCTCGTAGTCCCGCGACCGTGCGTGCCCGCGTCTGCTTTCCTACGCCGGTGGGGCGACGCGGGCGCTGGGCTGGTTGGAGCGGTGCAGGGACTCCGCGACGAACCCGTTGGCCTTCAGTTCCTCCACCACGCCGTGCAGGAACTCCACCGTCTCCGGCCGCTTGGTCTTGGGTGTGCCCACGGCCTGCCGGATTTGCATGAAGGCTTCGCCGATCACCCGCAGACCGGGGTTCGCTTCGACGAACTCCGTGATCGGCTGGCGGATTCCCGCGGCTGCTTCCAGGCCCGCCGACAGGAACTCCGCTGTGCCCTCCTCGCCGCGCACCACGGTCGCGTGCCGGAGTGTCCTGGTCAGGTAGAGGTCGTACGCCGAGCCCTGATTCACGCCGATCCGGACGCCGTCCCTGTCGACGTCACCGACGGTTCTCAGCTCCGAGTCCGCCGGCACTGCGAACACGCCTTCGATCAGTGCGTACGGCGCCGTGAACGCCACCTCCGCCGCTCGTGCGGGTTCGATGGCCAGGAAGCAGATGTCCGCATCGCCGGTTGTCATTGCTTCGAACGACTTCCGCGCCGCGTCGAAGCACACGTACTCCACTCGCAGCCCGAGGCGGCCGGCCAGTTCGGCTGCGATGTCCACGGTCACGCCTGTGGGTTCGGCGGGTGTTGCCTGGGCGAGGATCGGGTTGCCCAGGTTTATCGATGCGCGCAGGACTCCGGCCGGGGCCAGGTCGTCGGCGATGCTCATGGCGCCATTATCGTCCGAACGGTGTTCTTCCCGGTGTCCGCCTCCTCCCACTCCCGGTGGCACCCCCGCTTTGTCCTTACCGGACAACGTCAGCCATGCCACCGGAAGAATGCGACAACTATCACGGCAACCTGGTGCACGGGTGAAGCGTCAGAGGGCACGGGTTCGGCGGCAGCTCCCGCGGTCGCGATGCCGTACGGGAGAGTGAACCGGCAGCGCCACGGCACGCGGTCGCCCGTCCTGGCCAGGCAGGCCACTAGAATGCTGGTTACGAGGACTGCCTCGGAGCCCGGTCAGGGCGTTGCCGAAGATCCCGGACGGTCGAGTGACCAGGTAAGGCTCGCCTGTACTGTTCAGTCCGATGCCGGGTTTGCCGGAAAGGTCTGTTTCTGCGGGCGGGCAGCCGTATTGCGTACTGTGGGGTTCGATGACTTCTTCGCTGCCGATCGCGCCACCCACGCCTGAGCGACCTCGGCCCAAGCGACGCGGCCTGCCCAAGCTGCTGATGGTCGGATTGCTCATCGGCGTCATCGTGGCCGCGTACCTGGTGCTGAGGGACGACGGCGAGCCCCGCCGCAGCGCCCGCCAGCCGCAGTTCCCCGTGCCCGCGCTCACCCCGGCGGCCCGCACGACCGTGCCCTTCCAGGCGCCGCCGGTCGACATGGCCGCTGTGCAGGACATGAGCCGCCGGATGCAGATACCCGAACGGTCGCTGATCGCGTACGCCAAGGCCGAGCAGCGCCAGCGCGAGGTCGACGCCGGCTGCGGCATCTCGTGGACCATGCTCGCCGGGATCGGCCGCAAGGAGTCGTTCCACGGCCGGATCAACAGCACCACCATCAATCCGGACGGCACGCTGTCCAAACCGATCATCGGCGTCCCGCTGGACGGCTCGCCCGGCTTCAAGGCGATCAGGGACACCGACAAGGGAGTGCTGGACCAGGACACCACCTGGGACCGGGCGCTCGGCCCGATGCAGTTCCTGCCGGCGACGTGGAAGCGGTGGGGCGTGCGGTCCAGCGGCGACGGCAAACCCGCGGACCCGCAGAACCTCGACGACGCGGCCGCGACAGCGGCCAGGTACCTCTGTGAATCCGGCGGCAACAAGCTCACCAACCCCCAGGGGTGGTGGCAGGCCGTGCTGACGTACAACGAGTCGGTCGCTTACGGCCGGGACGTGTTCAGCGGCCAGGAAGCGTACGCCAAAGCGGTCAACCCGCAGTGAGCCTCGGCTGTTCGGTGACGGCAGGCGCAATCCGTTTGGCGCAACGCGTGCCGCTGATCATCCCGCGTTAATCCGATCCGCGTGTGGCGTTAACCGGGCACACGCCGTGGCGTCCACCCATGGGATGAATTGTCTGCCCCGGCCGCCGGACTGGGATCCGTCCGCGGCCGGGGAGGGGACATGGCGAGATTCCAGTGTTTCAGGTCCGATTCGAGCGGCGTCAGATGGCGGCTGCTCGGCGGCAACAACCGCGTGCTCGGGGTGTCGGTGCGGGGGCACGCGGACCACGGCGCCGCGGTCCGCGAGTTGGACGCGCTCAGGGCGGAGACGGGCACGGCGCGGCTCGACTTCGAGCGGTCGGCGACCGGCCAGTGGTGGTGGCACCTGTCCGTATCGGACTTACCGGTCGCCAGGTCGGCGCAGGGCTTCGCCCGCAAGATCGACGCTGACCTGGCGGCGAAACGGTTCCTGCGCCGGATCGGCGAGGCGTCACTCGACTCGTCGGTGATGGTCTTCCAGCCCGGGCACCGCGGCCGGACGACCAACGCCGTGAATTGACAACCAGATGAACGCGCCGCCTGCCGGTCACGGCCGGTCGGGGAACACCCGTCGGGGTGGGTTTCCCTTCCACCACAACGAGTCTGAAGATTCTCCCATTCCAACGCGAACGGAGAGATCATGCAGAGTCGAATCGTGTCCGGCCTGGTCGGCGGTCTGCTCGTGCTCAGCCTCGGCGCGACCCCCGCACTGGCCGCCCCCGGTGCCGAGGCCGGTGCGGAAACCGTGCAGGACCTCAGCTTCCACAAGTCGCGGACCGTCGTCACCGTGGACGCGGGCGCCACGGCGGCGTTCGACTTCTTCGGCATCACGCTGGACGCGTTACGCCCGGCGAGCGGCGGCGCGTCCACGTACACCTTCCCTGCCTGCGTGCGGCGCAACGGCGTCACCGAGCTCGCCGGTGGCCTGAAGTTCACCGCGAACGCCAAGTCCGTCAAGGTGAACTCCGTCGTCATCAACACCAGGACCGATGTCGTCAAGGCAGTCGTGGCCGGCCGCCGGGTCGACCTGTTCACCCTCGACGGTCAGCACCTCGTACTGACCACCGCGGGTGCGGACGCACTCAACAAGGGCCTCGGTTTCGACGCTCTGTTCGCCGAGGGCTTCGTGTTCGGCGGATACGCCACCACCAAGTAGCCACCAACAAGTATCCGTGTGGCGGCAGCGGCACGTTGGGTGTGCGTTCACCTGACGTGCCGCAGCCGGACACAACCACCAGCTTCGCTGTCATGGCAAGGAAATCCCGGCCCGGAGGGACCAGCAGCTGATGACCACGCAAGCCGACCGGCCACGCCCGGTACGGCCATCAGTGCCCGTGTCCGACCGGGTGTTCCGCGGTGTGGTGCGGGCGAGCGGCGCCGCCGTACTGGTGATCATGGGCTCCATCGGGATATTCCTTGCATACCAGGCGATTCCGACACTGCGGGAGTTCGGCTGGGTCTTCTTCACCGAGCCGTCCTTCGTGCCCGACCGGCCGCGGCTGGGCATCGCGGCGGTCGGCCTGTTCACGTTGCAGGTCGCCGGTGTCGCGATCGTCATCGCGTTCCCGCTGGCAGTGGCGACCGCGCTGTACATCTCGGAATACGCGCCCGCACGGCTGAAGCGGACGCTGATCGCGTTGCTCGACCTGATGGCCGCGATCCCGAGCGTGGTCTACGGCCTGTTCGGGTTCGTCTTCCTCACACCGCAGATCATCTACCTGTCCCGCTGGCTGTCGAAGTACCTGGGGTTCCTGCCGTTCTTCGACGTCAAGACCGACGTGAACGCGGCGGCCTGGGAACAGTCGATGTACACGTCGTCGCCGTTCATCGCCGGTTTCGTCGTGGCCATGATGGTCCTGCCGTTCGCCGCGGCGATCATGCGCGAGGTGTTCGCGCAGGCACCGCTCGGTGAACGGGAAGGCGCGCTGGCACTGGGATCCACCCGCTGGGGCGTGATCCGTTCGGTCGTCCTGCCGTTCGGCAAGGGCGGCATCATCGGTGGCTCGATGCTCGCGCTCGGCCGTGCGCTCGGCGAGACGATCGCCGTGGTGATGATCCTCGCCCCGGTGTTCGACATCAGGTTCCGGGTGCTGGAGAACGGCGGCGTGACGATCTCGTCGCTGATCGCGCTGCGGTTCGGCGAGGCCACCCCGAGCCAGCTGTCCGCGCTGCTCGCCGCGGGCCTGATGTTGTTCCTCTTCACGCTCGCGGTCAACACGGTCGCGTCGACGATCGTGGCCAGGACCCGCAGCGGTTCGGCCACCGAGATCTAGGGAGTGCCGTGGCCGCACCCACCGCCGCGAAACCGGAGATCGACGAGGAACCCCGGCCCGTACCGGACGACGAACCGCGCAAACGCGACCTGGCCACGACGACGCTGGACGACGTGCTCGCGGCGCTCGGGTCGCTGCTCGGCGCACTGGGCCTGGTGTGGGTGACCTACCAGAACCTGCTGCCCACATCCGGAACCCTGGGGTTGCTGGTGTCCTGGTTCGTCGTGTTCCTCGCGATGTACGCGGGAGTCACGGCGATGCGCCACCCGCGCACGGTGATGGCCGACCGGGTCGCCGCCGCCGTCATCCACGCCTTCGCGGGGCTCGTCGGTGTCGCCCTGCTGTTCGTGATCGGCTACACGGTCTTCCGTGGCGTGGACGCCTTGGGATACAGCAACTTCTTCACGCAAGACCTCAGCTCCGCCGGTCCGCTCGACCCGCTCAGCGTCGGCGGTGTGCTGCACGCGCTCGTCGGCACGCTCATCGAGATCGGCATCGCCGTCGTGATCACGCTGCCGCTCGGGGTCGGCTGTGCCGTCTACCTCAACGAGGTCGGCGGCAAGTTCTCCCGCGTGGTGCGCACAGTCGTCGAGGCGATGACCGCACTGCCGTCCATTGTGGCCGGTCTGTTCATCTTCACGACCGTGCTGCTGATGGCAGGCCTGCCCCGCAGCGGGTTCGCGGCGGCGTTGGCGATCAGCGTGATGATGCTGCCGATCATCGCCCGGTCGGCCGAGGTCGTCCTGCGCGTCGTGCCAGGCGGGTTGCGGGAAGCCAGCCTCGCGCTCGGCGCGTCGCAATGGCAGACCGTGTGGCGGGTCGTGCTGCCGACCGCGCGCCCTTCCCTTGCCACCGCGCTGATCCTCGGCGTCGCCCGCGGTATCGGTGAGACGTCACCCGTGCTGCTCACAGCCGGGTACACGACGTACCTGACGTTCGATCCGACATCCGGCCCGATGGTGTCGCTGCCGCTGATGACGTATCAGCTGTCGCGTTCGTCCGAGGCAGTCGACCAGTCGCGTGCGTTCGGCGCTGCGACAGTCCTGCTGATTCTCGTGTTGCTGTTGTTCGTGGTCGCGCGTGTTGTCGCGCAGCGATCGAAGACTGGAAGGCGTTGACGATGGTCAGGCGGATCGCCGCGGTCTTGGCCAGTGCGGTGCTGCTCGCGTTGAGCGCGGCCACCGGACCGGCCCACGCACAGGCCTACATCCCGATCAGCGGCTCGGGCTCGACGTGGAGCGCCAACGCGATCGCGCAGTGGATCGCGGACGTCAAGAGCTTCGGCATGCAGGTCAACTACAGCTCGGTCGGGTCCAGCCGGGGCAGGCAGGACTTCGCCGCGAACCTCACCCACTTCGGTGTCTCCGAGATCCCGTACGGCATCAAGGACAACAACCACAACACCGACAAGTCCGACCGGCCGTACGCCTACATGCCGATCGTCGCCGGTGGCACCTCGTTCATGTATCACCTGAAGGTCGGCGGTCAGCTGGTGCGCAACCTGCGGCTGTCCGGCGAGACGATCGCCAAGATCTTCACCGGCAAGATCACCAACTGGGCCGACGACGCGATCACCGCCGACAACAACGGCCGCAAACTGCCGTCCAAGAAGATCATCCCGATCGTCCGCTCGGACGGGTCCGGCACGTCCGCGCAGTTCACCATGTGGATGATGAAGCAGCACGGCACCATCTGGAACAACGGGGTCACGTCGTACTTCCCGATCTTCCCCGGCTCGGTCGCCAAGGGCAACTCGACCGAGATGGCCACGTACATCTCCGCGCAGTACGGCGAAGGCGCGATCGGCTACGTCGAGTACTCCTACGCCCGCGCGCAGAACTTCCCGGTTGCCAAAGTGCTCAACAAGGCCGGGTTCTACACCGAGCCGACCGACTACAACGTCGCGGTCGCGTTGACCCAGGCGCAGATCGACAAGTCGAACCCGAACGACCCGGCGACGTACCTGACCCAGATCCTGGACGGCGTCTACAACAACGCAGACAAGCGGGCCTATCCGCTGTCGTCCTACTCGTACATGATCCTGCCGACTTCGCTGAGCGGGCAGCTGACCGAGGCCACCGGCAAGACCCTGGGTGCTTTCGGGTACTACTTCCTGTGCCAGGGTCAGCAGAAAGCCGGTCCGCTCGGGTATTCGCCGTTGCCGCTGAACCTGGTGCAGGCGGGTTACGAGCAGGTCCACAAGATCCCGGGGTCGGAGAAGAAAAGCCTGAACGCCGCGGGCTGCAACAACCCCACCTTCGACCCAGCCAACCCCGGCTCGAACAAGCTCGCGGCCACCGCGCCGTTCCCCAAGGACTGCGACCAGGTCGGCAAAGGTCCGTGTGGCACCGAAGGCGGCAGTAGTGGCGCAGGTGGCGGTACTGGAGGCGGCGCTGGAGGTTCCGGCAGTGCCGGTGGCGCGGGTGGCGGAGCCGGCGGCGGCGCGGGAGAGCCCAACAATCCCGCCAACGGCGCAGGGGATCCGAACAACCCCAGCGGTGGCGGCGCGATCGACCCGCTCACCGGTGAGCCCATCGGCGGTGCAAGCGGCGGGGGCGGTGGCGCGGGAGCGAGCGCTGTCTCGACCGAACTGGCGGCCAGCAGGGCCGCGACCGACACCGCGCTCGGTGTCCTCGCCGTCGTCGAACTGCTCCTCGTCCTCGTAGTACCCGCGATCGTGGCTCGAACAGTGATCAAACGGCGTACGGCCCGCGCCGACCATGAGGGGACATACTGATGCGTAAGGCCCTACCGTTGCTGGCCTTGACCAGCGTCGTCTCGCTGCTCGCGGCCGGGCTCGTGATGTTCCTCCCGATGACCGCGGCCGGGCAACAGGACGAGACCTCGGCAGTCACCCAGACCCGCGCGATGGAAGACGCGTACAGCTTCAACGAGGCACCTGGCAAGTACCAGGCGTCGATCACCGTGGCGCAGACCAAGGGCTTGGTCCGTCAGCGCGTGAAGGTGTCCTGGTCGGGGCTGAAACCCACCGGCAGCATCAGCGGTGGCACCAGCACGCCGTATCCGGTGGTGGTCATGCAGTGCTGGGGCACGAAGGACGAGATCACCCCGCAGACGTGCTGGAACGGCGGCCCCAGCCTGGGGACGGTGATCAACACCGGTGTGGTCCTGGCCGACCCGCACCCGTACGACGGCACCATCTACGGGCCGAACCCGTTGCCCATCAAGGACACCCCCAAGAGCGTTGTGCCCTTCAAGGCAAGGGACGTCGGCGACGACGGCAAGCACAAGCTCTACAGCGGAACCCAGGACGCGACCGGGTGGCCGGAAGGGGCAGTGCTCAAAAGCAACCCGCCCGCGTTCAGCGAGGCGACGAAGACCGCGATCATGCCGGACAACTACATCGGGTCCACCAGGCCGGACGGTACCGGCGAGGCCGACATCGAGCTGCTGACGTCGTTCGAGAACCCGCACCTCGGCTGCTCCAGCACCGCGGCGTGCTCACTCGTGGTGATCCCGGTCGGCGACCCGACCTGCCAGCCCGACGCCAACCTGCCGGCCAAGCTGAAGGGCATGTGCCGCAACACCACGAGGCCCACGCTGCGCAGCGCGGACCTCTGGGCCACGCCGACGAACTGGTCCCGCCGGTTCACGTTCGACCTGTCGTTCCGCGAGTCGCCCGACAGCTGCGCCATCGACAGCCGTCCGGAAACGGGTTTCTCCGGTTCCTACTACGCCTACCAGTTGCTGAACAACAGCTGGCGGCCCAAGTTCTGCCACGACACGAAGCTGTTCAAGCTCGGGTACACCGCGCTGAGCGACGGTGAAGCTCGCGGCCAGTACATGACAGCGCTCGGCGGTCCGTGGCAGGACGGGTCGACGAACGCGTTGCTGACCTCCCGGGTGGTGGAGGGCGAACTCCCCAAACCGACGGTCTACGCACCGGTCGCGGTCACCGGGGTGGCGATCTCGTTCGTCCTGGACGATCCGCGGAACAAGGAGGTCACCGAGCTGAAGCTGAACGCGAGGCTGCTGGCCAAGCTGCTGACCCAGTCCTACCGCACGAACTCCCCGTCGAGCACGAGCCACCCCGGCGTGAAGAACAACCCGGCCTGGTGGGGTGCGGATCCAGAGTTCCACAAGCTCAACCCCGAACTGGCCGGGTACGCCGAGATGCTCAGGGAAGGCTCGGAGTACCCGGTGGTCTCCCTCGGCGACTCCGACGCGATCCACGCACTCACCTCGTACATCGCCGCCGACAAGGACGCGGTGGCGTGGCTCGGCGGCGCGGACGACGGGAACGGCATGGTCGTCAACCCCAAGTTCAAGGGCTACAAGCTGCCGATCGGGCAGCTCGAACTGCGGGACGACTGGGTCATCGACGACAACCCCAACAGCCCGCTGCTCGGGCAGATCATGTTGTCGGCGTACGCCAACGTCGCCGAAAGCCCGTACAACGCGGCCGTGACCGCCGTGCAGGCGTGGCCGTACGCCAGCCTCGGCCAGACCTGCGTCGGCACGCCACCGAGTTGCACGCTCAAGCGGATCAGCGAACGGCAACGCGGAGGCAGCCGGGCGATGCTGGCGATCACCAGCCTCGGCGACTCGAAGGTGTTCGGCCTGCGCCAGGCAGCGCTGCAGACCAAGGACGGCACGTTCGCCAAGCCCGATGACTACTCGCTCGCAATCGCTCTGCGCAGCACCAAACTCGACGAGAAGACCGGTGTGCTGACGCCGGATGTCCCCGCCATGGAAGCGGTCGCGTACCCCGGTATGTCCGTCGTGTACGCGGCGATTCCGACGACCGGCCTGAGCACGGGCACCGCGGACAACTACGCGAAGTTCCTGGAACACGCCGCAGGGCCGGGCCAGGTCCGTGGCTACGAAGCAGGGCAGCTGTCCGACGGGTACGTACCGTTGAGCGACCCGCTGAAGGAACAGGCCGCCAACGCGGCGAAGGCTGTCCGTGAGCAGAAGGGCGCTGTCCCGCCTCCGCCGCCGGGGCTGTCCGAGGACCCCGCCAAGGGCATGGTTCCGCCGGGTGACAGCACCGGCCTGAGCGGCGGCGGCTCGGGCGGCGGTGGCTCCGCGAACGCAACCGGGTCCGGTGGCGCACCGGCCGGTGCCGCGCCCACCTCGGCGGCCCCGGCCAGTGCTTCGACCGCGCCGCCGACCGTGGAGAAGGCCGCGACCTCGGTCGCGACCCGCACCGACCAGTCCGGCTTCGCCAAGTGGGTACTGCCCGGTCTGCTCGGCATCTCCGTGCTCGCCGGTGTGATCGCGTTCGGCGCCATGGTGTGGACTCAGCCGCAACACCCGATCCGCCGCTGGATCCGGCGGTTGAGAACCCGATGAACAAGAGCCGTGTCCTGACGCAAGCGCTGCTCGTGCTGTCGGCGCTTGCGTTGGGTTTCGCCGGGTATCTGCTGTTGCTGTCCCCGCTGCAATACGACCGCGCCCAGACGGTGTTGTACGCCAAGGCACGCGAGACACTCGCGGACACCAGCATGCCGACCGGCGGCAAGATCGACGCGGGCACACCGGTCGCGTTCCTGGAGATCCCCGGCCTCGGCCTCAGTGAAGTCGTGGTCGAAGGCACCGCGGGCAGTCAGCTCGCGCTCGGCCCCGGGCACGGGCGCACGAGCCCGCTGCCCGGCCAGCCGGGGACATCCGTCCTCATGGGACGGGCGCAGACGTACGGCGCGCCGTTCAAGGAGATCGGCAAACTCCAGGCGGGCGACGAGGTCGACGTCACCACGGCACAGGGCAGGTTCACGTACCGCGTCGACCGGGTGCGCCGGGAAGGTGACCCACGACCGCCCGCTGCCGGGAAAGGCCGCCTGATGCTGATCAGCGCGGAAGGCGGGGACTGGACCGGGCCGGAACGCACGGTGTTCGTGGACTCGACGCTCACCGGTGACGTGGCCGCCCCGCCCGGTGGCCGGTCCACGACCATGCTGCCGGAAGAAGCCGCGCTCGAACGGGACAGCGGTGTGCTGATCGAGCTGGTGCTGTGGCTGCAGGTGCTGGCGCTCGCGTTCGGACTGTTCGTGTGGGCGCGGATCCGTTGGGGCCGCTGGGAGACGTGGCTGGTCGGCGTACCGGTGGTGGTGGCCGCGACCTGGCAGGTCTACCAGTCCGCGGCCGTGGCCGTGCTGCCGAACCTTCTCTAGCCGAACCGCCCGTTGACGTAGTCGGCGGTGCGCGGGTCGACCGGGTCATCGAAGATGTCCCTGGTCGGCCCGGCCTCGACGATCTGACCGGGGGTGCCGTCCTCGGCGAGGAAGAAAGCGCACTGCTGCGACACCCTGGCCGCCTGCTGCATGTTGTGCGTGACGATCACGATCGTGACCTCGTCGCGCAACTCGGCGATGGTCTCCTCGATCCGCCGGGTCGACGTCGGGTCCAGCGCCGAGCACGGCTCGTCCATCAGCAGCACGTCCGGCCGCACGGCCAGTGACCGCGCGATGCACAGCCGTTGCTGCTGGCCGCCGGAGAGCGCGCCGCCCGGCTGCTTGAGCCGGTCGCGGACTTCCTTCCACAGCCCGGCTTTGGTCAGGCACTGCTCGATGAGGTGGTGCTTTTCGTCGCGTGACGCCTTGGCGCCGGTCAGTTTCAGGCCCGCGGTCACGTTGTCCGCGATGGACATGGCCGGGAACGGGTTCGGCTTCTGGAAGACCATGCCGATGCGCCTGCGCGTCTCGGTGATCCGCCCGCCCGGCTCGTAGACGTCCACGCCGTCGAGCAGCACCTCGCCTGCCAGCGACGCACTGGCGACCAGTTCGTGCATCCGGTTGAGGATGCGCAGGAACGTCGACTTGCCGCAGCCGGACGGACCGATCAGCGCGGTCACGCTGCCCGGCGGCATGGTCAGGGAAACCCGTTGCAGCACCTTGCGTTTGCCGAACCAGGCGGACACGCCGACCGCTTCCAGCTCACTGCCCCGGAAGTCGTCGGCAAAGTCCTCGTCGGTCGGCAGCGGTGGTTCCTGGGTCGGCACGGCACTCCTTTTCGGACATATTCGTCGATGTCCCACGGTATGCGCGCCGCCGGGCGCGGCGGTGAACGACCGGTTCACCCCGCATGGCGCCCTGGGTTGTTTGTTGCTCGTTAAGTAGCTGGGCGTGTGGCGGGAAACCAGACTTCGCCGATCACCACTGGTTCGGATCTTGGCGCTGCGAGACGGTTGTATCAGCCCCGCTCGGGGCAAACCGTTGGAGGACAAGGAGAATCTCGATGCGCTCCATCCTAGGGAAGGCAGCGGTCACCCTCGGTGCCGCAGCGGCTGTGATCGGTCTCGCCGCGGGCAACGCGGTCGCCGACCCCGGCTTCGCGCCGCTGACCGGTGACATCGTGGGTGTCGGCTCGGACACCTCGCAGGACGTGCTCGACGGCCTTGCCGCTCAGTACAACAGCGAGAACGGCCGTCCGGCCGACTGGCTCGCCTCGTGGAAGGCCACCGGCTCGGCGACGATCACGCCGAAGTCCGGTGCCGCGGCGATCACCCGCCCGAACGGCTCCAGCGCGGGCATCACCGCGCTGATCGCCGACGGCAACGCCCACACCATCGACTTCGCGCGCTCGTCGCGCTGGGTCGGATCCAACCCGGCTGAGGCCAACTACCGGTTCCTGCAGTTCGCCAGGGACGGCCTGACCTTCGCCACGGCCGCGACGAGCAACGTGCCCGCCACCCGCACCACCGCCCAGCTCAACGACATCTACAAGCGCAGCACGCCGAACTGCGTGCCGCTGGTGAAGCCGTACATCCCGCAGGCGGGTTCCGGCACGCGCCAATTCTTCCTCGCGAGCATCGGCCTGACCGAGTCGACCCTCGGCAACTGCGCCACCACCTCGCAGGAGCACGACGCGTCGGTCGTCGTCGGCAACCCGAACGCCATCGCGCCGTTCTCCGTCGCCCGCGGCTGGGGCGTCACCGGCCTGCGCCTGGGCAACGTCGACGACTCGCAGCGCCCGGCGGGCCTGCCGGCCAACCTGATCGCCCAGGACACGCCGCCCAACGGTTCCGTCGCCACGGTCA
Organism: Kibdelosporangium phytohabitans; assembly: GCF_001302585.1. Classification (GTDB taxonomy): domain Bacteria; phylum Actinomycetota; class Actinomycetes; order Mycobacteriales; family Pseudonocardiaceae; genus Kibdelosporangium; species Kibdelosporangium phytohabitans. The sequence continues at coordinate 1,327,667 of NZ_CP012752.1, forward strand.
ACGTCTACGACCGCGGCCTGTACAACGTGGTCCGCAACTCCGACGCCACGCTGCCGAAGTACGACAACGTGTTCGGCCCGAACGGCTGGATCTGCAACGACGAGGACGCCCAGGCCATCATCACCGGCCAGCACTTCCGCCTCGCCGACCCGTTCGACTGCGGCCTGCACGTGAAGTGACCACCGCGCACGAGAGCCGCCCGGGCCGTCGGCCCGGGCGGTTTCAGTCCACGTCCTCGTTCAGCGCGATCCGGGCGTTGACCTCGCTGAGGGCCTCCTGGTACTCGGGCACCGGGTGCATCGCCGTGGCCAGCCGCAGCTGCCGCCGGGCCTCGGTGTACCGGCTCTGCCGCTGCAACGCGCGACCCAGCGCGAAGCGGGCGTAGTGATCGTTGGGGTCGAGGTCGATCACCTTCCGGAACGCCTCTTCCGCCCTTCTGAGCTGCGCAGAGCCGAGATAGGCCCGCCCGGCCAGCAGTTGCACGCTCGGTTTGTCCGCTTCCGCTTCCAGCACCGGCGCCAGCGCCGCCAGAGCGTCAAGGGGCCTGCGCATGGCCACGAGCTGCTCGGCCTGCCGGAACGCCGCAACCATGTCGCTCATCTACTCCATTTTACGGAGCGGACCGCCGTTCGGGCGAGAGGCGACGCGCTAGTCCCTCCTGCCGGGACGCGTGCCTTCAACAGGGCCGATCCGCGGGCCACTAGGCTGTGCGGGGACTAGAAGGTGTGAGCTGGGAGGGAACCAGTGGCGGTAATCGAGCAGGTCGGCGCACGCGAGATCCTCGACTCGCGGGGCAACCCGACGGTCGAGGTCGAGGTCGCGCTCGACGACGGCACCCTGGCCCGCGCGGCCGTTCCGTCGGGTGCCTCGACCGGTGAACACGAGGCGGTCGAGCTTCGTGACGGCGACAGCAACCGGTACCTCGGCAAGGGGGTCGAGAAGGCCGTCACCGCCGTCCTCGACGAGATCGGGCCGGAGCTGACCGGGATCGAGGCGGTCGAGCAGCGCGTGGTCGACCAGAAGCTCGTCGACCTGGACGGCACGCCGGACAAGTCGCGGCTCGGTGCCAACGCCATCCTCGGCGTCAGCCTCGCGGTCGCCAAGGCCGCGGCCGACTCCAGCGGGCTCGAGCTGTTCCGCTACATCGGCGGGCCGAACGCGCACGTGCTGCCCGTGCCGATGCTCAACATCCTCAACGGTGGCGCGCACGCCGACACCGACGTGGACATCCAGGAGTTCATGATCGCCCCGATCGGCGCCGAGTCGTTCCGCGAGGCGCTGCGCTGGGGCACGGAGGTGTACCACTCCCTCAAGTCGGTGCTCAAGAGCCGCGGCCTGGCCACCGGCCTCGGTGACGAGGGCGGTTTCGCGCCGAGCCTCGGCAACAACCGCGAAGCGCTCGACCTCATCCTCGTGGCCGTCGAGAAGGCCGGGTACCGCCCCGGTCGCGAGATCGCGCTGGCGCTCGACGTCGCCGCGACCGAGTTCTTCAACGACGGCGCCTACACCTTCGAGGGCGAGAAGCGCAGCGCCGAGCAGATGGCCGCGTACTACAAGGAGCTGGTGGACAACTACCCGCTCGTCTCCATCGAGGACCCGCTGTCGGAGGACGACTGGGACGGCTGGGTGCGGCTGACCTCGGAGCTGGGCGAGCGCGTGCAGCTGGTCGGCGACGACCTGTTCGTCACCAACCCGGAGCGGCTGGAGGAGGGCATCTCCCGCCGCGCGGCCAACGCGCTGCTGGTGAAGGTCAACCAGATCGGCACGCTCTCCGAGACGCTCGACGCCGTGTCGCTGGCGACATCCTTCGGTTACAAGAGCATGATGAGCCACCGGTCCGGTGAGACCGAGGACACCACCATCGCCGACCTCGCGGTCGCGACCGGTGTCGGCCAGATCAAGACCGGCGCGCCCGCCCGCAGCGAGCGCGTCGCCAAGTACAACCAGCTGCTGCGCATCGAGGAGACCCTCGGTGACGCCGCGCGCTACGCCGGGGACCTCGCGTTCCCGCGCTTCAACCCGGAGAGCTGATGGCTGACGAGCCCGGTGAGGTTCCGCAGCGCCCGGAGCGGTCGGCTTCGCGGCGCGGCCGGTTCACGCGCGGGTTCGTCACGTCGGCGAAGTCCGACGACAAGCCAGAGGGCGCCGAGCGCCCGGACCGGCGCGGCCGGTTCGGGCGCCGCCCCGGCTCGACGAAGTCGAAGCCGGCAGCGGGCAAGACGGCGAAGGACGCCCCGGAGCCCCCGCCGAGGCGGAGGCCCGCCTCGGCGCGGGCGGACGGTGACGGTCCGCCGCCGCGCAGGCGTCCGGCGCCCAAGCAGCGCTCGCGGTTCGCCAAGACCCTGATGGGTCAGGCGACCACGCGGCGCGCGGCGATCGTCGCCACGGTGGTCTGTGCGCTGGCGCTGTCGGTCGCCGTCCCGCTGCGGACGTACCTCTCCCAGCGGGACGAGGTCGCCACGCAGGAACGCCGCCAGGCCGAACTGCGGGCGCAGGTGCAGGAGCTGGAGGCCCGCAAGGCCCAGTTGTCCGACCCGGCCCAGATCCTCGCCGAGGCACGCAAGCGTTTGCGCTACGTGATGCCCGGCGAGACCCCGTACATGGTCCAGCTGCCCGGCGACGCCGGTGCCCAGCCTGGTCAGCAGCCTGTCGCCCCACCCGGGCCGCAGCAGCCGTGGTTCCAGCAGCTCTGGGACTCGATCAAGGAAAGATAGCCAGGTGCAGTTCGAGCCAGTCACCGAGGCGGACCGCGCGGTCGTTGCGGCCCAGCTCGGCAGGCCGCCGCGCGCGTTGCGCGCCGTCGCGGCCCGGTGCCCCAGCGGTCACGTCGCCGTAGTCCAGACCAATCCACGACTAGAGGACGGCACGCCGTTCCCGACGTTGTTCTACCTGACCTGCCCGAGGCTGACCTCGCTGTGCAGCACGCTGGAGGCCGCGGGCGTGATGAAGGAGATGACCGCACGCCTGGCCGAGGACGAGGACCTGGCCAAGCACTACGAGCAGGCGCACCAGTCGTACCTCGCGCAGCGGGACGCGATCGAGTCGCTCGGTACGCGGGTCAGCGCGGGCGGCATGCCCGGGCGCGTGAAGTGCCTGCACGTCCACCTGGCACACGCGATGGCCAGTGGGCCGGGCGTGAACCCGTTCGGCGACGAGACGCTGCGGCTGATCGAGGACCAATGGCCTGCCGGCGATTGTCAGGCAGTCGACCACGCCGGCTGAGATCTGGCACGCCCGCACGAGTCGGGAAACCGAAAACACTCACCGGCCGCTAACAAGAGATGTCTGGTAACTGTCGAACAAAGTGACGTTGCTCCGATCAGACCAATGGCCGGTGAAAAGTTCGCTCGAATGAGGCACCCTAGGGAACCGGAGCCACAGGAAATCCGAAACCGGGGAGGCCGGTCCGTGTCGTTCGTGCCAGCGCCTGCGAATAGGGCTGCCCGACGGAAAATGCTGCGCTACCTGCGACGCCGGCGCGGGCTGGCGGCCGTGACAGCGGCGTTGCTGCTCGTGCCCGCCGCACTGGCGGGCGACGCGGTCAGCGGGTGGAGTGCCGAGGACAAGTCCATCACGCCGCTGGCCAACGGCCTCGGGCGCGGCTTTTTCGGCATCGACCTCGAAGACCTCGGCGCCAGCGGTCAGCTGCCCGAGGTGGACGGCCTGTCCAGCGAGCTGATGCGCGTCATCGGCGACCCGGACGGGCTCGCCTCGGCAGGCGACCCGATCAACACCCCGAGCGGCCCGCTCGGCATCCCCGGCAGCGCGCTGCAGGCGTACAAGAAGGCCGAGTTCCTGCTGGCCACGCAGCAGCCGACCTGCAGGATGCACTGGTCACTGCTGGCGAGCATCGGCCGGATCGAGTCCAACCACGGCCGCGGCGGCGCGGTGGACGCCAAGGGCAACACGCTCGAGAAGATCCTCGGCCCGGTGCTCAACGGCGTCGGTTTCGCCGCGATCCAGGACACCGACCGCGGCGCGCTCGACGACGACACGCAGTGGGACCGCGCGGTCGGCCCGATGCAGTTCATCCCGTCCACCTGGGCCGGTTACGCCGCGGACGGCAACGGTGACAACGTCAAGAGCCCGCACAACTTCTACGACGCCTCCCTCGCGGCCGGGAAGTACCTGTGCTCCGGCGGCCTGGACATGAGCAACGACCAGCAGCGTGGCATCGCGGTGTTCCGCTACAACCACTCGGAGAGCTACGTCCGGACCGTCCTGCTCTGGGCGAAGGCGTACGAGGCCGGTGTCAGCACCATCCCGGACGGCACGGGTGTGACAACGGGGAACAACACCAACCCGAACGCGCAGGCGGCGCCCGCGCAGACGCCGATCGCGACCACCCCGGCCCCGCCGCCGGGAACGCCGGGTGGCAACCCCGGCTCGTCGAACCCGCCGCCCAGCCACGACACGACGATCACGCCGAAGCCGCCGACGAGTCCGCCGAGCACACCGCCGTCGAACCCACCATCGAACCCGCCGTCCAACCCTCCTTCGAACCCCCCGTCCAACCCGCCGTCCAACCCTCCTTCGAACCCGCCGTCCAACCCGCCGTCGAATCCGCCGTCCAACCCGCCTTCGGAGCCGCCTGCGACGAGTTCGTCCGACAAGCCCCCGGCGAGTTCGCCGACCTCGGGTGCTCCGGCGGAATCGACCAAGCAGTCGTCGACCAGCAAGACCTCGGGCGCGTAGCAGACCTTGTAAGTTGATGGCATGCCAAGGGTTGCTGCCATCGACTGTGGGACTAACTCGATCCGCTTGCTCGTCGCGGACGTGACCAAACGGGACGACGGTACGTCCTGGCTGCGTGACGTCCACCGCGAGCAGCGGGTGGTCCGGCTCGGCCAAGGGGTCGACGCGACCGGGATGCTCAACCCGGAAGCGTTGCAGCGCACCAGGATCGCGCTCGCCGACTACACCGCGATCCTGCGCCGCAAGGGCGCGGAGAGCGTCCGGATGGTGGCGACGTCGGCGACGCGCGACGCGGGCAACCGGGACGACTTCTTCGGGATGACCGAAGCTGTCCTCGGTGTGCCCGCCGAGGTGATCTCCGGTGACGAGGAGGCCTCGCTGGCGTTCACCGGCGCGGTCGGCGACCTCGACCCGGAGGACGGGCCGTTCCTGGTCGTCGACGTCGGCGGTGGCTCGACCGAACTCGTCCTCGGCACGTGGGACGGTGTCAAGGCGACGCCGAAAGCCTCGCGTTCGACCGACATCGGCTGCGTGCGGATCACCGAGCGGTGCCTGCGCAGCGATCCGCCCACCGCCGAGGAGATCGCGCAGGCGCGTGAACTGGCCGGCCAGGTGTTGCAGTCCGCGTTCGACGTCGTCCCGGTGCACGAGGCCAAGACGTGGATCGGGGTGGCCGGCACGGCGACCACGATGGCGGCGATCGCGCTGGGACTGCCGGAGTACGACTCCGACGCGATCCACCTTTCCCGGATCGCCAAGGAGAAGCTCGTCGCCACGAGCGAGGACCTGCTCCGGCTGGACCACGACCAGCGGGCCGCCGACCCGGTGATCCACCCCGGCCGGGTCGACGTGATCGGCGGCGGCAGTCTCATCTTCCAGGTGCTGGCCGAGCGGCTGACCGGCGTGGACGAACTCGTCGTGAGCGAGCACGACATCCTGGATGGGATCGCCCTCGCTCAGCTGTGACGGTGTTCACAACTTTCGGCCTGAGCCAAGTGGGTGACGCCAGTCACATCGTCATGATTTTGTGACGCCCTGTGCCCTGATTGCCACTCGATGCCCAAGTTAACGTCCTCTCACACTTCGGGACGGAGGACTTCATGGGCACGAGGGCGGGTGCGCTGACGGCTGCGCCGTTGGCTTTGGTCTTGGTTCTCAGCGGTTGTGGTGGCGGTGGTGGCGGGACACCCTCGGGCAACGCCACGGCCGACGCCACGATCACGATCTACGGCACCAACCCGCCGGGCAACATGTTGCCCGCCAACGCGACCGACGCCGGCTCCGCCAAGATGCAGGAAGGCGTGTACTCCCAGCTGGTCGGCTACGCCCCCGCCGACGGCAAGCCGTTCAACCAGGTCGCCGAGTCGATCACCACGACCGACTCCAAGGTGTACAACGTCAAGCTCCGCAAGGGCTGGAAGTTCCACGACGGCACCGAGGTCAAGGCCAAGAACTTCGTCGACGCGTGGAACTGGGGCGCCTACGGCCCGAACGCGCAGCTGAGCGCGACCTGGTTCAAGCAGATCGACGGCTTCGCCGACGTGTACACCAAGGACCCCGACGGCCCGTCCGGCCCGCAGAAGCCGCCCACACCCGCGTCGAAGACCATGAAGGGCCTCAAGGTCATCGGCGACCACGAGTTCGAGATCACGCTGAAAGCGCCGTTCTCGGTGTTCAGCACGGTCATCGGGTACAACCCGTTCGCGCCGCTGCCGGACAAGTTCTTCGCCGACCCGGAAGGGTTCGCCAAGGCGCCGATCGGCAACGGCCCGCTGAAGTTCGTGTCGTTCACGCCGAACGTGGACATCAAGCTGACCCGCAACGACGACTTCCCGCTCGAGCAGAAGAAGGTCAAGTTCAAGAACCTGACCATCAAGATCTACTCGCAGCAGGAAGCGGCGTACAAGGACCTGCTGTCCGGGCAGCTGGACTTCATGGAGGCCCTGCCGCCGTCGGCGAAGGCGGGCAGCAAGTACAAGACCGAACTCGGCGACCGGCTGCTGACCGCGAAACTGCTGTCGATCTCCACGCTGACGCTCCCCGAATACCTGCCCGAGTACAAGAACCTCGACCTGCGCAAGGCGATCGCGCTGGCGATCAACAGGGAGCAGATCACCAAGACCGTGCTCGCCGAGACCTACGTGCCCGCCGACGGCTGGGTGAACGACAACATCGAGGGCTACGAGAAGGGCGTCTGCGGCGAGTTCTGCCAGTACGACCCGGCCAAGGCCAAGGAGTTCTACGCGCGGTCCGGGCACACCGGCAAGATCACCATCCAGTCCAACTCGGACGGTGGCCGCAAGGAACCTCTCGAGGCCGCGTGCAACAGCATCAAGAACGCGCTCGGCGTGGAGTGCACGTTCGTCGGCGCCACCAACTTCGGTGACTTCCGCAACCTGATCGACGGCCAGAAGCTGACCGGCCTCGGCCGTTCGGACTGGGGCGCGGACTACGCGGAGATCGAGAACTTCCTCAACCCGCTGTACCGCACCGGCGGATCGTCCAACGACTCGAAGACCTCCAACCCGCAGCTGGACTCGCTGCTGGCGCAGGCGGACGCGACCGCGCAGCGCGCCGACGCGATCAAGCTCTACCAGCAGGCACACCACGTGCTGCCGACGTACTTCCCGTCCATCCCGGTGTGGATGGAACGCGGAGTCGGCGCGAAGTCCAGCAACCTCGAGTCCGCGACGCTGAACTTCAAGCGGCGCCTGGAGTACGCGTCGGTCGTCGTGAAGGCCAAGAGCTGAACGATCCAGCACACCCGGGCCGGGTTCGAGTGACCCGGCCCGGTGTCCTGTTCAGAGGAGCACGTGATGGGTCGATACCTGCTGCGGCGGTTGCTGCAGTTCATCCCGGTCTTCCTCGGCACGACCTTCATCGTCTACACGCTCGTCTGGGCGGTACCCGGCGACCCGTTCGCGGGCAAGTGCGGTGAACGGCAGTGCCCGGAGACGTTCGTGTCGCTGATGACCGACCGCTACGGGCTCAACGACCCGCTGGTCGTGCAGTACTTCACCTACTTGGGCAAAGTCGTGTCGGGCAACCTCGGTGAGACCTTCAGTGGAGTGTCCATTTCGGAGCAGCTGCTGAACTCGGCGCCGATCACGGTCCGGCTGGCGATCGTGGCGTTGCTGATCCAGATCGTCATCGGCGTGGTCGCCGGTGTCGTGACCGGCATCCGCGGCCGGGGTTTCCTCGACAACCTCGTGCTCGTCTCCACGCTCTTCCTGATCTCGCTGCCGACGTTCGTCACCGGTTCGGTGCTGCAGATCCTGCTCGGGGTGGAGTGGGGGATCATCAACCCGACGGTGTCCGCCGAAGCCACGTGGGGTGAGCTGATCGTGCCGGGGTTCGTCCTCGGTGCCATCTCGATGGCTTACGTGACAAGGCTGACGCGCACCAGCATCGCCGAGAACAGACGCGCCGACTACGTCCGCACGGCGATCGCCAAAGGACAGCCGAACCGCCGGGTGGTTTTCGTGCACCTGCTGCGCAACTCGGCGATCCCGGTTGTCACGTTCCTCGGCACGGACCTCGGTTCGCTGATGGGCGGTGCGATCGTCACCGAAGGCGTGTTCAACATCAACGGCATCGGCGGGCTGATCTTCCGCAACATCGCCGAGAAGGAAGGCGTCATGGTCACCACCATCGTGACGCTGCTCGTCCTGGTGTACCTGCTGATGAGCTTGTTCGTCGACCTGCTGTACGCCGTTCTCGACCCGAGGATCCGCTATGACTGACCCAGGTTCCGTCGGCGGCGGCCCGGCGCTGGAGAGCTTCGCCAGCGCGGAGGTCGCCGACCTGGCGACGGCCGAGTCCGATGCGCGGCAACGGAAACCACGCAGCCTGTGGGGCGACGCGTGGATCCAGTTGCGCCGCAAGCCGATGTTCCACATCTCCGCGGTGATCATCCTCGTCGTCGTGCTGATGGCCGCGTTCCCCAGCCTGTTCACCGCACGCCCGGCCGACTTCAACAACCTGGACTTCGCCAGCCAGCCGCCGTCCTCGGCCGCCTGGTTCGGGTATTCCTTCCAGGGCTACGACATCTGGGCACGCGCGGTGCACGGGTCGCGGGCGACGTTGCTAGTGGGGATCTTCGCGACGCTGTTGACGGTGCTGATCGGCTCGCTGATGGGCATCCTCGCCGGGTTCTACGGCCGGTTCGTCGACGCGTTCATCTCCCGGTTCGGCGACATCTTCGCCGGGCTGCCGTTCGTGCTCGGCGCGATCGTCATCCTGACCACGTTCAACCCGCCCGGCTCCGACCCGAGCGGTACCTCGATCCTGGTGCAGGTGATCCTGTCGATCAGCGTGCTGTCCTGGCCGGTGTCCATGCGGATCATGCGCTCGGCGACGATCGTGGCCAAACAGCTGGACTACGTCAAAGCCGCGCGGGCGCTCGGCGCGAGCACGCGGCGGATCATCTTCCGGCACATGCTGCCCAACACGATCGCACCCGTCCTGGTGTACGCCACGATCGCGCTCGGCGCGTTCATCGCCGTGGAGGCGACGCTGGCGTACCTCGGGATCGGCGTCCGGCCGCCGGTGGTGTCGTGGGGCGTGATGATCAACGACGGCAAGGACTACGTGCAGACCTCGCCGCACGAACTGCTGTTCCCCGCCGGTCTGGTGACGATCACGGTACTGGCGTTCGTCATGCTCGGCGACGCGGTGCGTGACGCACTCGACCCGAAGTCACGGTAGGAGCCGAAAGTGTCCACAGTGTACGACGGGGAGCGGGGCGAGTTCGTGGCCGAACCGGGGCCCGCGGTCGCGCCGCTGCTCGAAGTCGACGACCTGCGGGTGGAGTTCCGCACCGGCGACGGTGCCGCCAAGGTGCTCAACGGCGTCTCCTACCACGTCAACGCCGGTGAAACCCTCGCCGTGCTCGGTGAATCCGGCTCGGGCAAGAGCGTCACCGCGCAGACCGTGATGGGCATCCTCGACACACCGCCCGCGGTGGTGCTCGGCGGCGAGGTCCGGTTCCACGGCGAGGACCTGCTGACGGCCCGGCCGGCGCGGCGGATGGAAGTGCGCGGCAACGGGATCGCGATGATCTTCCAGGACGCCCTGTCCGCGCTGAACCCGGTGTTCACAGTCGGTTTCCAGATCGCCGAGCAGCTGCGGGTCCGGCGCGGGCTGAGCAAGGCCGACGCCCGCAAGGGCGCGGTCGACCTGCTGGACCTGGTCAAGATCCCGCACGCCAAGCAGCGCGTCCGCAGCTACCCGCACGAGTTCTCCGGCGGGATGCGGCAACGGGCGATGATCGCCATGTCGCTGGCGCTCGACCCGGAGCTGCTGATCGCCGACGAGCCGACGACCGCGCTGGACGTGACCGTGCAGGCGCAGATCATGGACCTGCTGCGGGACATCCAGCGGGAACGCGACATGGGCCTGATCCTGATCACGCACGACCTCGGCGTGGTCGCCGAAGTCGCCGACCGGATCGCGGTGATGTACGCCGGGCGGATCGTCGAACAGGCGGACGTGTACTCGTTGTTCCGGACACCGGCACACCCGTACACCGAGGCGTTGCTCCAGTCGCTGCCCCGGCTGGACCTCAAGGGCCAGGAGCTCAAGGCGATCAAGGGCCTGCCGCCCAGCCTCGCCCGCATCCCGCCGGGCTGCCCGTTCCACCCGCGCTGCCCGCGCGTGGCCGACCGCTGCTCCCAGCAGGTCCCCGACCTCCACCACCTGCCGGGTGGCCGCCACTCCGCCTGCCACTTCGCCGAAGACCTGCTCGTGAGTGGTTCGTCCGGTTCTAACCGGCCGGACCACTCACGAGCTCCACGCTGGGAGGAGGACTGATGAGCGGGTTGATTCTGGAGGTTCGCGACCTGGTCAAGCACTTCCCGGTCCGGGTCGGGGTGCTGTTCAAGCGCACGGTCGGGCACGTCAAGGCGGTCGACGGGGTGTCGTTCGAGCTGCGCAAGGGCGAGACGCTCGGCATCGTGGGGGAGTCCGGCTGCGGCAAGTCCACACTGGCCCAGGTGCTGATGCGGCTCGAACCGCCGACGAGCGGGACGGCCTCGTTCGAGGGCACCGACATGTTCGCGCTGCGCGGCGCCGAGCTGCGGCGGATGCGCCGCGACATCCAGATCGTGCTCCAGGACCCGTACACCTCGCTCAACCCGAGGATGACGGTCGGCGACATCATCGGCGAGCCGTTCGAAATTCACCCCGAGGTCGCGCCGAAGGGCTCGCGCGAGGGCAAAGTCCGCGACCTGCTGGACGTGGTCGGCCTGAACCCGGAGCACATCAACCGCTACCCGCACCAGTTCTCCGGCGGTCAGCGGCAGCGGATCGGCATCGCCCGCGCGCTCGCGCTGCGGCCGAAGGTGATCATCTGCGACGAGCCGGTGTCCGCATTGGACGTGTCGATCCAGGCCCAGGTGATGAACCTGCTCGGCGAGCTGCAGCGCGACCTCGGACTGTCCTATGTGTTCATCGCACACGATCTGTCGGTCGTGCGGCACCTTTCCGACCGCGTCGCCGTGATGTACCTGGGCAAAGTTGTCGAAATCGGTACCGAGGAGGAAATTTACGGCCAGCCGTCGCATCCGTACACCCAGGCGCTGCTTTCGGCCGTTCCGGTGCCGGATCCGCAGCTGCGCGGGCGAAGGGAAGTGATCCGGTTGGCCGGTGACGTGCCGAGTCCCGTTGATCCTCCCTCCGGATGTCGGTTCCGTACACGGTGCTGGAAGGCGCAGGATGTCTGCGCAGAGCAGGAGCCGGAACTCATCACCCGGGTGGCGGGGCACCCGAGCGCCTGTCATTTCGCTGAGGCGCATGTCGTAGTAGGGGCAGAAAGGGAGAATTCGTGAGACGCAGAACTGTGTTGGCGGTGGCGGCGTTGCCGCTGTTCGCCGCACTGACCGCCGTGACGGCGCCGACGGCGTCGGCGTTACCGCGGTTACAAGGAAAGAGCGTCGACTACAACGTTCTCGCCGCACCGGGCGCGGGCGTCGAGGCGATCGAGGCGGCCGCCCGGGCGGCTGGGGGCCAGGTCGTGTCGAGCAACGCCGCGGTCGGACTGATCACGGTCACCGCACCGGAACAGGGATTCACCGAGCGCGTGAGCAAGGCAAGGGGCGTGACGGCGGCGGCTCGCACCCGCGTCGTCGGCCACTCGCCGAAGGCCGCGCCCGCCCCGAAACCGGACGTCGTCGAGAAGGAAGCCGCGGGCCTCGCGCCCTCGCCGAGCCCGGCGTTGCAGAAAGCTGCAAAGGCGAAGGAAACCAAGGACCAGGCGAAGCCGCGGTCGCTGGGCGCCACCCAGTCGGTCGGCATGGACCCGCTCGACGGCAACCTGTGGGGCCTGACCTCGATCCGCGCGGACCTGGCGCGGGACAAGTCGATCGGTGACCGGCGGGTGAAGGTCGGCGTCCTGGACACGGGTGTGGACGGCAAGCACCCGGACATCGCGCCGAACTTCGACCGCGCGTTGTCGCGCAACTTCGCCAAGGACATCCCGTTCGACGAACTGGGCCAGGTCGTGGACGGCCCGTGCGAGTTCCGCGGCTGCGTCGACCCGGCCGACTGGGACGACCACGGCCACGGCACGCACGTCGCGGGCACCATCGCGGCCGCCGCGGACGGCTTCGGCCTGTCCGGTGTCGCGCCGGGCGTCTCGATCGTCAACATCCGCGGCGCGCAGGACTCCGGCTCGTTCTTCCTGCAGCCGGTCGTCAACGCGATCACATACTCCGGTGACGCCGGGCTCGACGTGGTCAACATGTCGTTCTTCGTCGACCCGTGGCTGTACAACTGCGACAACAACGCGGCTGACTCGCCCGAGCAGCAGGCGCAGCAGCGGACCATCAAGACCGCGATCTCCCGTGCGCTGGACTACGCGTACCGCAAGGGCGTGACCCAGGTCGTGTCGCTGGGCAACCAGCACACCGACCTCGCCAACCCGTTGCCGGACGCCAGCAGCCCGAACTACCCGGCGAACACGAACCACAACCGCACCATCGACAACGCCACCTGCCTGTCGCTGCCGATCGAGGGCCCGCACACCGTCGGTGTCGCCTCGTACGGTCCGTCCGGTGCGAAGGCCGACTACTCCAACTGGGGCACCGAGCAGATCTCGGTGTCGGCGCCCGGTGGCTACATCCGCGACTACTTCGGGACGCCTTGGTTCAGCGCTCGTGAGAACGCCATCCTGTCGACGTACCCGCGCAACGTGGCGCTCGCCAACGGCCACATCGACGCGGCTGGCAACATCACCGAGGCCGGCGCGGGCCTGAAGATCCAGAAGCAGGTGAAGGCGGACGGCACACCCGCGTACTACCAGTGGCTGCAGGGCACCTCGATGGCCTCGCCGCACGCCGCCGGTGTCGCCGCGCTCATCGTGAGCCAGTACGGCAACTACGATGCCCGCGGTGGCGTCACGTTGAACCCCGACCGGGTCGAGCGTGTGCTGCAGGGCACCGCGACGAAGACGCCGTGCCCGACCCCGCGGACCGTCGACTACCTCAAGGAAGGCAGGGATGCTTCGTACACCGCGACCTGCCTGGGTGGTCCGGAGTTCAACGGTTTCTACGGTGCCGGTCAGGTCGATGCCTTCCAGGCACTGGTGAGTGGAGCAGATCACCTATGAGAAAAACCATCATCGCCATCTCGGCGTTGCCTTTGCTGGTGACGCTCGTGGCTGCGCCGACCGTGTCGGCGCAGCCGGAGCTGTCCGGCACGCCCGTCGAGTTCAACGTGCTGGCGAAGGACGGTGTCTCGGCCGCGGCTGTCGAGCAGGCCGTGAAAGCCGCGGGTGGCACGGTAGTCGAGCGCAACGACGCTGTCGGTCTGCTGACCGCCAAGGCGCCGGTGAACGGTTTCCGTGAGCGCCTCGCCGGAAACGGCGCGGTGCTGTCGGCGGCCAAGGTGCAGTCGATCGGCCAGGCGCCGGACCGCGCCACCAAGAAGCGCAAGGCCGACGCGATCGAGAAGGACCGCGGCAACGGCAACAAGGCGCAGAACAAGGCCAAGGCCCCGGTCGGGCTCGACCCGCTGGACGAGCAGCTGTGGGGCCTGAAGTCCATTCGCGCGGACCTCGCGCGGGACAAGACGATCGGTGACCGGCGCGTCAAGGTCGGCATCCTCGACACGGGCGTGGACGGCAAGCACCCGGACATCGCGCCGAACTTCGACCGCGGGCTGTCACGCAACTTCACCAAGGACATCCCGTACGACGAGCTCGGCCAGGAAGTCGACGGGCCGTGCGAGTTCCGCGGCTGCGTCGACCCGGCCGATGTGGACAACGGCGGCCACGGCACGCACGTGGCGGGCACAGTCGCCGCGGCGGCCAACGGCTTCGGCCTGTCCGGCGTGGCCCCCGGTGTGTCCATTGTGAACATCCGTGGTGGACAGGACTCCGGCTTCTTCTTCCTGCAGCCGGTGGTCAACGCGTTGACCTACGCGGGCGACGTCGGTCTCGACGTGGTCAACATGTCGTTCTACGTGGACCCGTGGCTGTACAACTGCGACAACAACCCGGCTGACACGCCGGAGCAACGGGCCCAGCAGCGGATGATCAAGGCGGCTGTCAGCCGTGCCCTGCGTTACGCCCACAACAAGGGCGTCACGCTGATCTCGGCGTACGGCAACAACGCCACCGACGCGGGCAAGCCGAAGCCGGACACGACCAGCCCGGACTTCCCGGCGGGTTCCGAGCACCCCCGCACGATCGACAACGCGACCTGCCAGTCGATGCCGTCGGAGGACCCGAACGTCATCAACGTGTCGTCCTACGGCCCGTCCGGTGCCAAGTCGGACTTCTCCAGCTACGGCCTCGAGCAGATCTCGGTGTCCGCGCCGGGTGGCTTCCGCCGTGACTACTTCGGTACGCCTTGGTACAACAGCCTCGACAACATGATCCTCTCGACGTACCCGCAGAACGCGCTGGTCACCGAGGGCTTCGTGGACGCGGCGGGCACCATCACCCCGGAGGGCGTGGCCGCGGGCGTGGTCAAGCTCGACCGGCCGGGCGCGTTCTACCGCCCGCTGCAGGGCACGTCGATGGCGGCCCCGCACGCGACCGGTGTCGCGGCGCTGATCATCGGCCAGTTCGGCAAGTTCCGCGGCGGCGACGCCGGCCTCGACCCGAACAAGGTCAAGCGTGTCCTGGAGAACACGGCGACGAAGACGCCGTGCCCGACTCCGCGCACGGTCGACTACACCCACCTGAACCGCCCGGCTGACTGGACGGCGACGTGTGAGGGCGACCTGAACTTCAACGGCTTCTACGGCCACGGCCAGATCGACGCCTACCAGGCGCTCGTGGCCGGCGCGAAGTTCGCCAAGTAGCAAGAAACCCTCGTGAGTGGTTAGTCCGGTTCTAACCGGACTAACCACTCACGAGGTTTTTCAGTTGAAGACGATGGCGTGGCCGGACTCGATGCTCATCAGGCATGCCTCGTGCAACGCCAGCCATGCCAGCCATTCGAACGGGTACGGCGTTTCCAACGCGTTGATCCGCTCCGCCTCCGCGTCGGACAGCGTGCCGTCCTCGGCGAGGGCGATGCCCAGCGCCGCCGCGCAGAACCGCAGTTCCACGAGCAAGCGCTGGCTTGAGCCGACGAACTGGTCGTCGACCACCTCCGGCGTCTCGAAGTCCACCGGGACGTAGTAGCCGTCAGAGTCCGAGTGGCACAACAGGTGCGACTCGAACATCTCCGCCTCTTCGGCCACGACATCGCTGTCCTGCTCCATGTCCGGGATGGTGGACACGGGCGTGACCGGTCGGCCTGCCTTCGTCAACGCGTAGGCCCTGCGCAGGAAGTGCACAGTGGAATACCCGAACGACATGTGAGCCGCCCGTCCACTCAGGTCACCCCGGACGGTCGGCGCACTCCACTCGACACCCAGTTCCTTCAGCCCGGCGCTGAGCTCGTCGAACTCTTCCTCGTACTCGCCGGGTCCTACCGAGATCGCTAACCCCATGCGGGAAACCTAGTGGTTGCGGTCGTGACCACCAGTGGCTGGGCTCAGCGGTTCGAGGCGTTTCGCACGAACGCGGCCAGGTCCTCCGACTGCTGCAGCCTGCTGGGCTCGTGGACGTACATCATGTGCCCGGCCGGGTAGTACTTCGTCTCGATGTTGTCCCGCAGCTCGTCGGAGATGGCCAGGTGCGCCAGCACGTGCTCGGCGGCGTAGTACGGCGTCGCGCCGTCCAGGTAACCGGATGCGACGTGCACCTTGAGGTTGTTGTTGGCGCGCATGGCCGCGGCGAGCTTGTTCGCCACGGTGACCGAGGCGTTCTCGAACTCCTTGTAGGACCACGGGTGCACGTTGCCGGTGAGGATCTCGTACGGCAGGTCGTTGGCGTACTCCAGTTCCGCGCGCACGTAGTGGTTCAACGCTGCGGTGTACGCGCCGAGAATGGCGGTGTACGACGGGTCGTCGCTGAACAGCTCACGGCCGTAGTCGACGTCCCGGCCGGTGAACCTCGCGTCCAGCCGCCCGGTCACCTTCCGCTGGTCACGCAGGACCTCGGTGAAGAACCGGACGTGCTCGACCCGCAGGTTCACGCGGTCGACGTAGTCCGGCTTGAGCCCGGTCAGCGCCGCGACCTTGGCCACGATGGCCTCCCGGTCCGCCAGCCGCGAACCCTGCGAGAGCGCCCACGGGTAGTCGCGGGCCGCGAACTCCTCGGCCTCGGCGAGCACGTCCTCGAGCGACCGGTCGCCGTGCAGGCCGTGGTAGTGCGCGACCGCCGCGTAGGTCGGCAGGAACAGCACGTACGGCAGGTCGTTGCCCTCGGTGAAGTCGATCGTGCCGAAGTCGAGGACAGACGAGATGAGCATGACCCCGTTGAGGTACATGCCGTGCCGCGACTGCAAGTGCTCAGCGAGACCGGCCGCACGCAGGGTGCCGTAGGACTCGCCGGCGAGGAACTTCGGCGACAGCCACCGCTGGTTGCGGGACGTCCACAGCCGGATGATCTCGCCGACCGACTCGATGTCGGAGGCGAAACCGTGGAAGTCGCCCGGCTTCTCGCCCTTGGTGGCCCGCGAGTAGCCGGTCGACACCGGGTCGATGAAGACCAGGTCGCTGTGCCTGAGCAGCGTCTCGGTGTTGTCGACGAGCTGGTACGGCGGCTTGGCCAGGTCCCCGGTGTCACCGGACAGGACCCGCCGGGGGCCGAAGACACCGAGGTGCAGCCACACGCTCGACGACCCTGGCCCGCCGTTGAACGCGAACGTCACCGGCCGCGTGGCCGAGTCGGCGCCGTCGACCGTGTAGCTGGTCATGAAGACCTCGGCCTTGGCGACGTGGCCGTCGACCTTGCCGTCGGTGATGACCTCGCGCCGCAGGACCACGCGCCCGGCGGTGGTCGTGTACGCGAGGTCACCGATGACGTGACTGGTCGTGACGAGATCATCGGTCGGGTCGGCGGGTTTGGGCTGCTCGTCGTTGTCTGCCATGCCTGAACCCTATGTGGTGGAGAATCATGAACCGTGAGCCTCACCGATCTTGACCACGCGGTGACCGAGTGCCGCGCCTGCCCGCGACTGGTGGGCTGGCGTGAGCAGGTGGCGCGGGAGAAGCGGGCGGCGTTCCGCGACCAGACCTACTGGGGCAGAGCGGTGCCGGGCTTCGGTCCGGCGGACGCCCGGATGGCGATCGTCGGCCTGGCCCCAGCGGCGCACGGCGCGAACAGGACAGGCCGGATGTTCACGGGCGACCGCTCCGGCGACTTCCTCTACGCGGCCCTGCACGCCGTCGGCCTCGCCTCCCAGCCGACTTCGACGAGCATCGACGACGGCCTCACCCTGCACGGCGTTCGCATCACCGCACCCGTGAAATGCGCGCCACCGGAGAACAAGCCGACCCCCGCCGAACGCGACACCTGCCGCCCGTGGCTGGTCGACGAGTTCGCGCTGCTGCGCCCGACACTGCGCAGCGTCGTCGTGCTCGGCGCGTTCGGCTGGCAGGCGCTGATGCCCGCACTGGTGAACTGGAAAATGCCCGTGCCGCGGCCGAAATTCGCCCACGGCGCCACCGTCACGTTGCCCGCCACCGACGACGGCCCGGACCTCGTCCTCATCGGCTGCTACCACGTCAGCCAGCAGAACACGTTCACCGGCAAACTCACCCCGGCGATGCTGGAGGAGATCCTCACGAAGGCGAAGCAAGCCGCCCGCACCCCGTAGCCCTGTGCCGCCCACCCCGGTTCCCGGTGCGTGTACGCGGGACACAAGGTGCCTGAATGCAAAGTTTGGGATGCTCTCGGGATGAAAGTCCGATTGCCGGTGTTGCTCGCGGTCGCGGCCTTCCTGCTGCTGGCCGTGGTGGCAGCGCGGGGGAGTTCGGGTATCCCGACCGGTGTCGTCGAGCCGGGGGCGGGTTCCGGGTCGGCGGCCAGCGGTGGTGCTCCGCCTGAAGCGCCACCCGTCTCGTCCGACGTGTTCGGTTACGGCGCCGGCGTGGTGATCGTCCTGGTGTTCGTCGTCGCGTTCTTCGGACTGGCCATCTTGCTGGTCGCGCTGAGCGGGATCAGGGCACGCCGCCACAAGCGGGCGCGGCAACGGGGGATCGTCGCCGACGAGGTGGTCGACGGCGCCGAGCCCTGGCTCGCGCGGGCAGGCAAACGGGCCCTGCTGGAACTGGACAGCAAGGTCGGCGGGCCGCCGTCGGACGCGGTCATCGCCGCCTGGGTCCAGTTGGAGCGGTCCGCGGCGGAGACCGGCGTCGAACGGCAACCGCACCAGACGCCGACCGAGTTCACCGCTGCCGTCCTGGCCGCGCAGAACGCCGACGCGGAAGCGCTGGCGACGCTGCGCAAGCTGTACCACCGGGCCAGGTTCGGGCGGCCGGGTGGCGTCACCGACGACGACGCCGTGCTGGCGCGGCGAGCACTGGAACAGATCGCATGAGGCCGCTGCCCGCCATTCTCGCCGCGGTCGCCGCCGGGGTGCTCACGACTGTGCTGACGAGCTGGCTGATGGTGATGCCGTTGTTCTGGGCGATCGTCGTGGCGATCCCGGTCGCCGCGGTCACGGCGATGGCCACGATGGTCGCCGGCGTGGCGGCGCCGATGTGGTCGGCACTGCCCGCACCGGCGGAATCCCTGACGACACACCAGGTGAGCTCGCTGTCGGCCCGTCTCGAAGAAGCCGCGAAGGACCCGAGCCGGTTCCGCAACCGGGTCCAGCCGCGACTGCGCAGACTCGCCGCCGACACGTTGCGGCACAGGGGGGTCAGCCTCACCGACGAACACGCCCGGCACGTGCTCGGCGACGAGCTGCACGCATTGATCACCGATCGGGACGCGCGGCTGCCGTCCCCGCGACGGCTGGCCGAACTGCTCGGCCGACTGGAGGAGAAGTGACCACATCGGACGTCCACGAGGGACTCGCCGTGGCCGCGATCGCGGCCGAGTGCCAGTCGGTGCTCGACACCGTCGGCACCGTGGTCGTCGGCAGGCAGCGCACCGCCCGGCTGGCGCTCGCAGCCGTGCTGGCAGGCGGGCACGTGCTGCTGGAAGACGTGCCGGGACTGGGCAAGACGCTGCTCGCCCGCACGCTCGCGCAGGCACTCGGCCTGGATTTCCGGCGGCTGCAGTGCACACCGGACCTGCTGCCCGCCGACGTGACCGGCTCGTACCTCTACGACCCGACCGAGCGCGAGTTCAGCTTCCGCCCCGGTCCCGTGTTCACCGGCCTGCTGCTGGCCGACGAGATCAACCGCACACCACCGAAAACCCAGTCCGCGTTGCTCGAAGCCATGCAGGAACGGCAAGTCACGGTCGAAGGCCACACGCACCCGTTGCAGCGCCCGTTCCACGTCCTGGCGACCGCCAACCCCGTCGAGTACGAAGGCACGTACCCGTTGCCCGAGGCCCAGTTGGACCGGTTCCTGCTGCGCCTGGACGTCGGCTACCCGCCCGCTGACGAAGAGGCCGAGGTGTTGCGGCGCAGGCTGGCCCGCCGCAAGGAGGAAGCCGAGGTCACGCCGGTCGTCGACGCCGAACGGCTGCGCGCCCTCCAGGCGGGCGTCGAACGGGTCGAAGTCGACCCGGGCGTGCTGGGCTACTGCGTCGACCTGGCGTCGGCGACCCGGCGGCACACAGCGGTCGAGATCGGTGCTTCCCCACGCGGTTCGCAGGCGTTGCTGCTGGTCTCCCGGTGTCTCGCGGTCCTGGACGGCCGGGAGTTCGTGCTGCCGGAGGACGTCAAGGAGTGCGCGGTCGCCGCGCTGGCGCACCGGCTGACGCTGCGCGCCGAGACCTGGAGCACGGGCACGACGGCCGTCCAAGTGGTCACCGAACTGCTCGGCACAGTGCCCGGCCCGGCGAGCACGAGGTGAGCAGCCGCGTTCTGCGCTGGATGCGGACGCAGCGGGACACCGCACGTTGGCGCAACACCGACGCGATGTACCGCGCGGTGGTCGTCGGTGTCGGCCTGATCGTCGCCGGTGTTCTCGTGCATCAGCTCACGCTCGTGCTGTTCGGTGCGCCGCTGCTGATCAGCGCGTTGCTCGTGGTGACACGCCCTCAGCCAGGCGCGCCGGATGTCCGACAACCGCGGTTGCCCCGCGCGTTGGAGCAGTCCCAGTTGGCCGAGGCCGTCTTCGAGATCGACACGGACCCGGGCGTCGAGCTGACAGCGCTACGGGCGCCCCACGGCAGGACCAGGGGCGCGGGACCCGTGCACCTGATCCCGGGGACGGTCAGGGAGGTCCGCACGACCCTCGGGCACGGCGGGTGGGGCGAAGGTGTGGACCTGCGCCTCGACCGGCTCTTCGCCGGACCGGACGCGCTCCGCGTATTCGGCCCGATAGCGGGTACCGAAGGACGCAGGACGATCCTGCCCCCTGTCCGGCTGCTGCCTGCCGGTCCGCTGCCGCCACGACCGTCCGGCCTGGTCGGGGTGCACCGGTCACCACGGCCCGGCGACAGCACGGAGTTGCGGGACATCCGCGTGTTCCAGCCTGGCGACCGGCTGCGCCGCGTCGACTGGCGGGTGTCGCTGCGCGCGTCGGCGGCCACCGGTGGCGTGATGTCGCCGAGCATGCTGCACGTTCGTGAGCGGCACGCGGACGCCGACGCGTCGCTCGTGCTCGCGATCGACACCCGCGTGGACGTCGCCAGCGAGCTGGCGGACTGGTCGGCACCCGTGGCAGGCAGTGGCGTCCGTCCAGGCGGCTCGCTCGACACGGCCGTGCTCGCCGCGTGCTCACTGGCCGCCGGCTACCTGCGGCAAGGTGACCGCGTGGGGCTGGTCGACCTCGGCAGGCCGCAGCTGAGCCTCGCGCCCGGATCGGGGCAACGGCAGCTGTTGAAGCTGCGGCACCAACTGGTGGTCTGCGCCCGGTCGGCCGGATGGGCGCCGAAGCCCGTACTCCGGCCGCGGCAGGCCCCCGCCGGGTCGTTGGTGATGGTGCTCTCACCTTTCATCGACGACGCCATGGTCGAGCTCACCGCGACCGTCGCCCGGCGTGGAACCCGTGTGCTGGCAATGGATCTGCTGCCGGACCCGCTCGTGGCCGCCGCACGGGACCCGTGGGGCGACGCGGTGCTGAAAGTGCTGCGGGCCGAGCACGCGGTGCGGTTGGAAACGTTGCGGGAACACGGGATCCCGGTACTGCGGTGGGGCGATGAGGCGTCGGCCGCACTGCGTCTGCTGGCGAGGGGGCGGCGATGAATCTCACGGCAGGGCTGCCCGCGTGGACCTTGCGCGGCGTGGTGTTGTGTGCAGCGGCGCTGATCCTGATCTTACTGGCGGCACAAGGAGTCGGCGCGTTCCCACTGGGGATCGTCGCACTGCTCGGCGTGTTGTCCGTCACGGCGCCGGGCACGCCGGCGCCCGCGTTCCTGATCGTCGCCACGGCCGTCGCGGTGGCTGTGGTCAGCGACGATGCCTTCGACATCCGCGTTCTCGCACTGGTTCCGCTCGTCCACCTGGTCCACATCGGATGCGCGCTCGCCGCTGTGATCCCCGGCACTGCGCGCGTCCACCTCAGCGCGCTGCGCCCGGCGGCTGCCCGGTTCGCGCTGGTCCAGCTGGTGGTCGCCGGCCTCGCCGGTGTCGCCGCGCTGGTGCCCGAAACCGTTACACCAGCGGCAATGGAAGTCGCCGCACTGCTCGGCACCGCGGCGCTCGCGGTCATCGCGACGAGGTTGATCATGAAGCGTCCACAGTGAACCGATCAACCCCTCCGCGACCGGCGTCACACCTGACCAGGGGTGACGCGCGGGGCCGCGTGGATGGTGCGACCATAGAGCCATGGCCAAGGGCAAGAAACAGCCGAAGCGGATCCTCATCGTCGGCGGTGGGTATGTCGGGCTGTACACCGCATTGGGCCTGCAGAAGAAACTGCGGTCGCTCGAAGCGTCGGTGACAGTGGTCGACCCACAACCACACATGACCTACCAGCCGTTCCTCCCGGAGGCGGCAGCCGGATCCATCGAGCCGCGGCACGTGGTCGTGCCGCTGCGCAATGTGCTTCGCCGCTGCCACGTCCTGACCGGTCGCGTGACCAAGATCGACCACGCGACCAAGACGGCCACCGTCGAATCGCTCGACGGGCACACCGAGCTGGTCGAGTACGACCTGCTGATCAGCGCGCTCGGGTCCGTGTCGCGCCTGCTGCCGATCCCCGGCCTCGAGGAGCGCGGCATCGGGTTCAAGACCGTCGGCGAGGCGATCTACCTCCGCAACCACGTGCTCTCGCGGCTCGACCAGGCCGCGACGACCGCCGACCCGGAGCTGCGCCGCAAGATGCTGAGCTTCGTGGTCATCGGCGGCGGGTACGCGGGCGTCGAGGCGCTCGCCGAGCTCGAGGACATGGCCCGGTACGCGATCAGGTACTACGAGGGCATCAGCGCGAAGGACATGCGCTGGGTGCTCGTCGAGGCCTCCAACCGGATCATGCCCGAGGTGAGCGCCAAGATGGGCGTCTACACCGTCAAGGTGCTCGAGAAGCGCGGCATCCAGGTCTTCCTCGACACCAGGGCCAAGTCCCTGGAGAACGGGCACGTCGTGCTCGACGACGGCACCGAGTTCGACGCGGACACGATCATCTGGACCGCGGGCGTCAAGGCCAACCCGATGCTCGCCAACACCGACCTGCCGCTCGACCAGCGCGGCCGCGTCCGGTGCACGGCCGAGCTGCAGATCGAGGGCCTCGCGGACGCGTGGGCCGCCGGTGACAACGCCGCCGTGCCGGACCTGTCGCGTACGACCGAGGACCCGACGGCCACCTGCAGCCCCTCGGCGCAGCACGCCGTCCGCCAGGCCAAGCGGCTGGTTCCCAACGTGCTCGCCGCGCTGCGTGGCAAGAAGCAGAAGCCCTACGTGCACAAGTACCAGGGCTCTGTGGCGTCGCTGGGCCTGTACAAGGGTGTGACGGACGTGCTCGGCGTGATCCGGCTGAAGGGTTTCCTCGCGTGGGGGCTGCACAGGGCCTACCACCTGTCGAGGATGCCCACCTTCAACCGGAAAGTCCGGATCATGTTCGACTGGCTCGGCGCATTCGTCTTCCGGCGCGAGGTCATCTCGATGGGACAGATCCAGGACCCGAAGACTGAATTCACCCGCGCGGCCAAGAGCTGACCGGACCAATTGAATAGGCCAGCCGGATGAGTTCGAGCAAAGTGGCTCCAAAGGGAGCGCTGGAGCGTTTAGGCTTCACGCGCCCCCGTAGCCCAACAGGCAGAGGCAAGCCCCTTAAAAGGGTTGGAGTGCCGGTTCGAATCCGGTCGGGGGCACGCTGACCGGGTAGTTCATGTCCATGAATCGCTATGGACGTGGGCTACCCGTTCTCATGTCCGGGCCGACTCGCATTCACGCCAGGCGATCAACCGAAAACGCTCCGTATTGATATCACTTACGGCGGTCAATCGGCGACTGGTCGTATTCGCCGGGTACAAAACATTTCCAAAACGTTATGGACGGATAGAGTGGCCCGATGATCGGACGGACGGGCCAGGTCGCCGGGTCTGTGCGACCCTTGCAGACGTGTCAGACGACGAGCTGAGCCCCGAGGCGATCGAACTGGCCGGGCGTGCGTTCGCCGCCGCCCGATCCGGCGCCGCGGCAGACCTGACGGCCCTGATCAAGGCGGGTGTCCCGGTGGACGTCCGCAACGAAGCAGGCGACACCCTGATCATGCTCGCGGCGTACCACGGCCACGCGCCGGCGGTGTCCGCGCTGGTCGAACTGGGTGCGAACGCCAACATCGCGAACGACAAAGGCCAGACCCCGCTCGCGGGAGCGGTCTTCAAGGCCCAGGACGAGGTCGTCCAGGCCTTGCTGGACGGCGGAGCGGACCCTTTCACGGGCACGCCGTCGGCGGTGGACACCGCACGGATGTTCGGCCGCCTGGAGTTGCTGGCGCTGTTCGAGCGCAAGGGCTGATGGGAACTACTCGGGCACAACGAGCGACTATGTAGACATGGACTGTGGGACGTGCACGGAGGCCCTGTCCGCCCGGCTGGACGGCGAGCAAGAGCCGGTACCGGCAGCCGAGGTGGACGCGCACCTGGAGACGTGCGCGGCCTGCCAGAGCTGGTACGACGCGGCGTTCGCGCTCAACCGCCGCGTGCGGGTGCGTGAGCTCGTGGCGACGCCGGACCTGGTCGACGCGGTGCTCGAGGAAACCCGGCCCCGCCGCCGTCCGCTGGCCCGGATGGCGCTGGCGGGCGTGGGACTGATCCAGTTGCTGCTGGCAGTGGCCCAGCTGTTCGGATCGGACGCGCACTCGTCGCACGGTGTGACGCTGACACCGCACCTGATCAGCGAAGGCGCGGCGTGGAACCTGGCGCTCGGCCTCGCGATGCTCGCAGCCGCCTGGCAAACCAAACGGGCCAGTGGCTTGCTGCCCGCGGTTGGTGTGTTCGTCGCGGCGCTGGTCGTGTTCTCGGTCGTCGACCTGGCAACGGTGGGTGTTCCCGCGTCCCGGCTGTTGTCGCACGTGCCGCTGCTCGCCGGAGTCGCGTTGTTGTACATCGTGCAACGCGACCACAAGCGCGGTGGCGCCCCAACACCAACGGCTCGTGGAGAGGACGAGACAGCGCCGCCGGCCACGGCGACGCCGGATGACGACCGCCGCGCGGGACCTAGCCGTCCTTGGCTACGCCCCGCCAGTCACGATCGCCGCGCCGCCTAGCCGCAGTCAGTCCGTCTCCGCAGGTGCGTTCAGCTTCCGCTGGATCCACCACACGATCTCGACGAGGACCACACCGATCGCCGCGATGCCGACGGCCTGCGTGGTGAAGCCGGTGTTGCTGGGGTCGAGCAGGAAGAACTCCTGGGCGAACGGCAGCACGAACAGCAGGAACGACGCCACCGACATCAAGGCGATCAGGCCGATCTTCCACCACTTGTACGGCCGCGCCACGATCGCCAGCACCCACAGGGCCACGATCATCAAGGTGATCAACGCCGTCGTGCCCGCCTGCTCGTCGGTGGCCTTGGTGCGCACGAGCATGTACGACACGAATGTCGCGGTCGCGATGATCGCGCCCGCGGGGATGGCCATTCGCATCACTCTCGCGACGAAACCGGTGCGGGCGCGTTCGTTGTTGGGGGCCAACGACAGCACGAACGCGGGCAGGCCGATGGTGAACCATGCGATCACGGTCACGTGCCGCGGCAGGAACGGGTAGTTGACCTGCGCGATCCCGACCATCAGGGCGAGGATCACCGAGTACACCGTCTTGGTCAGGAACAGGTTCGAGACGCGTTCGATGTTGCCGATCACCCGGCGGCCCTCGCCGACCACGTGCGGCAGGGTGGCGAACTTGTTGTCCAGCAGGACGATCTGGGCGACCGCGCGGGTCGCCGGGCTGCCCGAACCCATGGCCACGCCGATGTCGGCGTCCTTGAGCGCCAGCACGTCGTTCACGCCGTCACCGGTCATGGCGACTGTGTGCTTGCGGGACTGCAACGCGCCGACCATCGACCGTTTCTGGGCAGGCGTGACACGGCCGAAGACCGCGCGCTCCTCCAGGACGCCCGCGAGTTGTTCCTTGTCCTCGGGGAGGTTGCGGGCGTCGAGCGGGTCCTCGGAGTTGGGCAGGCCCAGCGAGGACGCGACCGCGCCGACCGACAGCGCGTTGTCGCCGGAAATGACTTTCACGGTCACGTTCTGCGAGGCGAAGTAGTCGAGGGTGTCCTTGGCGTCCGGCCGGACCTTCTGCTCCAGCACGACAAGCGCGGCGGGACGGACCGTGCCGGGCGCGTCGCCCGAGTCGAGGGAAAGGTCGCTCTTGCCGAGCAGCAGCACACGCAGGCCTTGCGAGCCGATCCGCTCGGCTTCGGCGCGGGCCGCGTCCCCCGAGGGCAGCAGCACGTCCGGCGCACCGAGGACCCAGTTGCCGTGGTCGGCGAAGCTCGCGCCACTCCACTTGCGGGCGGACGAGAACGGCGCGACGGTCGTGGCGTGCCAGCCCGGGTCGTCCGGGAACGCCTCCAGGATCGCCTGCAAGCTGGCGTTGGGCCGTGCTTCGGTGCGTGCCAGCGCGGCCAGCGCGAGGTTCACGGAGTCGTCACCGTTCTCGTTGCGCACCTCGGCGAGCCGCATGCCGTTCTCGGTGAGCGTGCCGGTCTTGTCCGCGCACACGACGTCGACACGGGCGAGGCCCTCGATCGCGGGCAGTTCCTGCACGAGGCACTGGCGCTGGCCGAGGCGGACCACCCCGACGGCGAACGCGATGCTCGTCATCAGGATGAGCCCTTCCGGCACCATCGGCACGAGCGCCGCGACCATGCCGCGCAAAGCGTCGGCGAGCGGCTTGTTCACGTTGAACAGCTGGTTGTAGATCGTCAGCGCACCCGCGGGGATCAGCAGGTACGTGATGAACTTCAGGATCTTGTCGATACCGGACCGCAGCTCGGACTTGACCAGCGTGAACTTGCTGGCCTCCTCGGCCAGCTTGGCCGCGTACGCGTCCGCGCCGACCTTGGTCGCCCGGTAGGCGCCGCCGCCCGCGACCACGAAACTGCCGGACAGCACCTGGTCGCCGTGGTGTTTCACGACCGGGTCGGACTCGCCGGTGAGCAGCGACTCGTCGATCTCCAGCGCGTCGGCCGCCAGCACGAGGCCGTCGACCACGATCTTGTCGCCGGGGCCGAGTTCGATCACGTCGTCGAGCACGATCTCGTTCGGCGGGATCTCGGTGGCCGCCCCGTCGCGCCGGACCGTCGGCCGGGCCTGGCCGACGATGGCCAGTTTCTCCAGCGTGCGTTTGGCCCGCAGCTCCTGGATCATGCCGATCCCGCTGTTGAAGATGATCAACAGGCCGAACATGCCGTCGAGGAAGTACCCGGTGGACATGATGATCGCGAACAGCACCCCGTAGATCGCGTTGATCCGGGTGAGGACGTTCGCACGCACGATCTGCCCGACCGTGCGGCTCGCCCGCGCGGGCACGTCGTTGGTCTTGCCGGCCGCGACCCGCTCGGCGACCTCGGCGGAGCTCAACCCGCCGTCGACGGTGCCGAGGGCCGTGTCCCCGGCCGTGTTGTCAATCGACATGGGTCCGACAGTAGGCCCATCCGAGGTCGGCGCGCGTCATCCCAGGGTGGGACCAACCCGAAGTGGGACAGATCGGTCCTGCCTGGACGGTCGGTTCACCCGGCACCGGGCTGGATCCCCCGGCGCGGGAGGGTCGCTCCCGCGCCGGGGCTGCCTACTTCACCCGGTATGCCCGGATGATCGTCTGTGACACGGTGTTGCCGTCCGGGTAGGACGCCTGGCCACGCAGTGAAACGAACCCGTCGGACGGATTCCACACCACTGCCCACCACTGGTCGTGCGCCCGCACCAGCGGCGCCTTGCGCCACGTCGTGCCGTCGTCGGTGGAGAAGTCGACCGAGCCGACCACGCCGCCCTTGCCCGGTCGGACCGGGATGGCCGCGTACGTCCCGGCTCTGGCGGCGTTGTGGTTGTCCACCTTCGGGTCGAAGGTGATCGACGGCAGCGGTCCGGCACTGGCCGAACCGAACTCCCAGTCCGCCGTGACCTTTGTGGACGCCAACCACGCCGGGTTGTCGCGGGTCGCCTCCGTGCTGAGCCGGTACCTGGCCTGCCCGGCGCCCAAGGTGAACTCGCCGAAGCCCGGCTCGCCGCTGCGGCCGATCTCCTTGCCATCGGCGTACAACACGGTGTCGCCGCGGTCGGCGAACGTCGGCCCGGCGTGCTGCGCGGCGTCGGTGAACAGCGGGAGTTCCGCGGTGAGCGTGGCGTTCGTGCGGGTCAGCTTCGCCTGGCCGGGGCCGAGTACGGCCTTGTACCAGTCCGATGTGGATACCGGCCCGCGCCGGTGGACCTTCCGCTCACCGAGGTTGAGGTACCGCCGGTCGATGTACGACACCTGCTGCCAGGCGACCGTGTCCGGCGTGTAGTACTCGGTCCGGCTGGTCGGCAACGGGATCGGTGCGCCGCCGGCACCGGCCAGCGGGAAGTCGTTGGCGAACGGGTCGGCGAACACGTCCGCCTCCCGCCCGGCCGCGCGGTAGTTGGCGCGGACCTCGGCCAGGTCCTTGGTCTTGGCCTGGTGGGTCAGGTTGGCCGGAATGGCGCCGAGGCTGGGGTAGCTGAGTTCGTAGTGGTACGGGCTCACGGCGATCCCCGCGATCTGCACGGTCGCCGTGCCCAGCTTCGCCAGCCGCGGGCCCTGGTCGTCCAACGGGTACAGCGTCGGTAGCGGGGGAGGCTCGGGCAGCGCGGCTCCGTTGCTGTCGGTGAAGTAGAAGAACGCGGCGGCGGCACCCGCACTGCGCAGCGCCTTCAACCGCGGGATGAACTCCAGCTCCTCGCCCACCGCGATGGTGAACACCGCGACCTTGCCGCGGACGTCCCGCTGCGCCAGATCCTCCGGCCGCGCCCTGACGACATCCACAGTGGACAGCTCGCGGTTGCCGGTGATCTTCGGCGAACCGGGCACCCAGTCGACCGACGGCTCGAACTGTTCCGGCTTCGTGACTGTCAACCGGACCAGCGGCTGTTCGAACGACGCGCTGTCGAAGTACATGAAGTGGTCGTACTCGCCGGCCGTCGGCACCGCGTACAGGTCGTCGCCACCCCCGACACCGCCTGCGACGGCCTCGCCGACCTTGACCAACTGGCCGGACGCGCTGCCGTACCGGCCAGCGTCCGCCCGGTCGATCGAGGTGCTGACCCGCACGCCGGGACGTGCGTCCAGTTCGACTGTCGTGTCGGCCTTGACCCTGATCTCGGGCTTGCTGACCTGGGTCACCGAGAACCCGGACGGCAGCGGGGTGAGCACGTGGGAGATCACCGCGTAGCGACCCGCGGGCACCCGGGCCGTGTCGCCGGGCGACAGCGGGAAGAACGTGATGTCGGGATTGTCGAGGCTCTGCACCATGACGACCCCGGAGCCGTTCACGCCGCCGTCGCGGTCGATGGAGCGCGCTGTGAAGTCGTAGCTCTCCGGCTCCTTGGTCGCGCCGACCGCGGTACGGACCTCGGTCGACCCGCTCTTGGCCACCACGAGGCCGCCGTACGACGCGGGCGTCGCCTGCGGGCCGTCGAACGAGACCGTCACTGTGGCCTCGCCACCGGCGGGCACGGTCACCTCAGCGACGCTGAGCTTGAACGCCGTGTCGGTCACCGACAACGCGAGCGTGACCGGCGCCGCGCCGAAGTTCCTGTACGTCAACGGCTTGCTGAGCACGGTCCCCGGCTGCGGCCACTTGATGTAGCCGAGGCTCAGGCTGCCGGTGGTCGCGGTCACGCTCTGACCGACCGCACGCGCCACGTCCAGCCGCCCCACACCTTGCTGGTAGATGGTGGCGTTCGCGACCGGATGCGCACTGCCCATCAGCGCGGTCTTGATCTGCTGGCCGGTCCAGTCCGGGTGTTGTGCGGCCACGATCGCGGCGGCACCGGCGACGTGCGGCGTTGCCATCGAGGTTCCGCTGATCTTGGCGTGGAACTCGTCCACAGCGACGTTGCCCAGCGTTCCCTTGGCGCGGGCGGCGACGATGCTCTCACCCGGCGCGGCGATGTCCGGCTTGACCGCGTAGTCCTTGTACCTCGGACCCGGCGACGAGAACGGACTGAGCTTGTCCTGCTTGTTGACGCTGCCCACGGCCAGAGCGGCGTCCGCGGCAGCGGGGCTCGAGACCTTCGCGCCGGAGTTGTTGCCCGCGGCGATCACGAACAGCGTGCCCTTCTCGGCGGAGATCCGGTTCACGGCCGTCTCCATCGGGTCCGTGCCGTCGCTCTGCCCGCCGCCGAGGCTCATGTTGACGACCTTGGCGCCGTTGTCCGCGGCCCACTGCATACCGTCGAGAATGGCGTCGAACGGGCAGCCGAACGAGCCGCAGACCTTGCCGATCAGCAGGTTCGCGCCCTTGGCCACGCCGGTGTACTTGCCGCCGGACGCCGTGCCGCGACCGGCGGCCGTCGACGCGACGTGCGTGCCGTGGCCGATCGTGTCCTGGATGCCGTCGCCGGTGAAGTCCTTCTCGCCCTTGACGATCCCGGCCAGGTCGGGGTGGCCCTTGTCGTACCCGGTGTCCAGCACGGCGATCGTCGCGCCCGCACCGGTGTGCCCGGCCTGCCACGCGGCCGGCGCGCCGACCTGCGGGACGCTTTGGTCCAGCGTGGGGAATGCCTTGCCGTTGAGCCAGATCTTGTGGTTCTTCGCGGTATCGAAGACCTTCGCCGCGTCGCGTTTGGGCGTCATCAGCGCGGTCATCCCCGCGGCGGGCAGGTCACGCGTGACCCTGCCGAGCGCGGCGACACCGCTGCGCGCCTGGTCGGAACGGGATTCGACGAGCAGCGGGATGTCCGGCGTGCGCGCGTCGTCGTAGCCCAGTTCGATCAGCTTGGTCACGTCGAACAGCGCGCGGTCCAGCTGACCCGATCGGACCAGCGGCGCGACGGACATCGGGATGACTGTGACCCCGCTGGGCCCGGCGTGCCGCAGAAAGCCTTGCTGTGCGCCGAATCGAACGGCGGGCTGGACCCGCACGTCCCAACTCGGGCCCCGTCTCGTGACGGTCACCTTGTCGCCGGTGACGAGTGTGACTGTCGTGGATTTGTCCTGTGCGGCAGCCGTTCGCGGTTCAGCGGTCGCTGGTGCGACCGCCAATCCGCTGACGAGCACGGCAAAGATCGCCGCGTGTGTGAGCACGCGCATGTGAAAGATCTCCCCTCGAGGTCAGTCGCCCCCAGCCATCGACCCGTCACCCACGGTACCGGGTTGATCATGGTGCGTCACCCCCGAGGGGAGACCTTTTCCGGTCAGTTCCGCTTCACGTTATTTGACGCGATAAGCGCGGACCACAGTCTGGCTGACCGTGTTCCCCGCCTTGTCCGAAGCGCTGGCGCGCAACGACACGAATCCGCTCGCGGGATTGTGTACCAACGCCCACCACCGGTCGCCGACCCGGACAACCGGTGCGCCACGCCAGGTCTTGCCGTCGTCGAGCGACGTCTCGACCGTGCGCAGCGAAGTGGCGCCACCCGGGGCACCCGGCTGCCGGTCGACCCGCACGGGGATCGCGAGCACGCCGTTGGCCCGTGCGTGGTTGGTGATGTCCACCTTCGGGTCGAAGCCGACCGCCAGCAACGGCAGCGGGACGGACTTGTCCGTGTGCCCGGACTTGAACGTCCACTCCGCACCGACCTTCGTGGACACCGGCCAGAGCGGGCTGGTCCTGGTCACATCCGAGGTGAGCCGGTAGTCCGCCGCCTGGGCCGGGACCTTGAAGGTACCGTCGCCGGGTTGCCCGCTGCGGCCGATCTCCTTGCCGTCGGCGTAGAGCACCGTGTCGCCCTTGTCGGCGAAGCTGTACTCCTCCGGCCGGGGGAATCCGGAGTGCCGTGCCGCGTCGGACAGCAACGGCAGCACCGCGGTGATCTGGTCCGCCTCACGGAAAGCCAAGTGCGGCAGTCCCGTGTACAGCTCCTGCGACACCGACAGGCCCGGACCGACCACCGACTTGTTCCACTCGGCCGTGAGTCGCTCGCCCGCGCGGTACGTCCTCTCCCCGGTGATGTAGCCGTGCTCGTGCCCGCCGTCCAGACTCGGCGCGGCGCGGAACGAGTTCTGCCACGTGACCGGGGAGTAGTACACGGTCCGCTGCAACGGCACCGGAACGACTGTCGACCACAGGCCCGAGCCCATGTCCAGATCCCCGGACCGGGTGAGGAAGTCGATGTACGCGATACCGCCGTCGATCATGCTGTGGTACTTCGTGTCGACCGACGCCAGGTCCTTGTGCTGCGGACGGTAGGCGAGGTCACCGGGGATGCTGCCGTGGTGCGGGAACGCGAGCTCGTAACGGTACGGGCTCGCGGCCTGGCCGGTCAGCTTCACTGTGGCGTTCCCGAGTTCGGCCAGCCGTGCGCCGGACGGGTCGAGCGTGTACGCCACCGGGACCGGCGGTTTCTCGTCGACGAGGACGGACCCCGAGTCGGAGAAGTAGAACAGCACCGCGGCCACGCCTGCGTCACCGAGCGCCTTGACCCTGGCGTCGTACGCCGCTTCCTCACCGGCTCCCAACGTGAACACCGCGAGTTTGCCCTTGAGTTCACGTGCCGCGATCTCCTCGGGCGTGGCGTGCCCGGCGTCGACGGCGGTGAGGTCCTTGTCTCCGACGAAGGTCGGCGACTTCGGTGCCCAGTCGACCGGGATCTCGAAGGATTCCGGCTTGGACGCGGTCAGCTTGACCGGCGGTCGCTCCAGCTGAACCCGGTTGTAGTACTCCAGGTGGTTGTGGTTGCCCTTCGTGGGAACCGCGTAGGACTCGTCGTCCAGGCCGGTCAGGAAGCCGACATTGCCGCCGCCGGGGCCGCCGGTGGCCGCGACGGCTGTGACACCGGCCGCCATGCGGGCGTCCTTCTCCTCGACCTGCGTGCTGACCCGGACGCCCGGACGCGCGTCCAGCGTCACGGTGGTGTCCTTGCGGACATCGACTTCCGGCTCGGCCAGCATGGTCGACGACGTGGCCTGCTTGCCCGCGATCGGCGTCTTGACGCCGCCGAACAAGGCGTACTTGCCCGCGGGCACGCGTACCGGCTGGTTGCTCTGCACCATGCCGTACTCGGGTCCGTCGAGCCGCTTCCAGAGCAGGGTACCGGCGGCGCCAGGCTGCAGTTCGGTGCCGTTGCGGTCGATCAGCTTCGGCGTCAGCATGTAGCTTTCCGCTTCCTTGGACGCGCCGATCGCGGTCTGCACGACGACGTCACCGCTGCGGGCAGTCAGCCTGCCGTTGTGGTCACCGACCGGGCCGGACGGGTCGAACGTGACGTCGACCTTCGCCTCGCCCTGCGCCGGAACGGTGATCTCCTTGACGCCGGTGCCGAACACCCCGGCGTCCTGGAGTTCGAGCGCGAGCGTGACCGGTGCGGTGCCGGAGTTCTTGTACGTCACCGGCTTGGTCACCTTGCCGGTGGGGTATGGCCACTTGACGAAGCCCATGCTCAGACTGCCGGTCGGCGACGAGACGGGCTGGGTGACCGCGCGGCCGACGTCCAGCCGTCCAGCGCCCTGTTGGTAGATGGACGCGGAAACCGGGTGTGCCGTGCTCATCAGCGTGGTCTTGATCTGCTGGCCGGTCCAGTCCGGGTGTTGTGCGGCCACGATCGCGGCGGCACCGGCGACGTGTGGCGTTGCCATCGAGGTTCCGCTGATCTTGGCGTGGAACTCGTCCACAGCGACGTTGCCCAGCGTTCCCTTGGCGCGGGCGGCGACGATGTCCTCGCCCGGCGCGGCGATGTCCGGTTTGACGGCCATGTCGTTGGTCCGCGGGCCGGGGCTGGAGAACGTGCTCGGCTGGTCCTGCTTGTCCACGCTCGCGACGGCCAGAGCGGCGTCGGCCGCGGCGGGCGACGAGACCTTGTAGCGCGGCCCGTAGTTGCCCGCGGCGATCACGAACAGGGTGCCGTGCTCGGCCGAGAGGCGGTTCACCGCGGTCTCGATCGGGTCCGTGCCGTCGCCGGGGCCGCCGCCGAGGCTCATGTTGACGACCTTGGCGCCGCTCTCGGCGGCCCACTGCATGCCTTCCAGGATGGCGTCGAACGGGCAGCCGCCCGTTTCGCAGACCTTGCCGATCAGCAGGTTCGCGCCCTTGGCCACCCCGGTGTACTTGCCGCCGGACGCCGTGCCGCGACCGGCCGCGGTCGCGGCGACGTGCGTGCCGTGGCCGATCGTGTCCTGGATGCCGTCGCCGGTGAAGTCCTTCTCGCCCTTGACGATCCCGGCCAGGTCGGGGTGGCCCTTGTCGTACCCGGTGTCCAGCACGGCGATCGTCGCGCCCGCACCGGTGTGCCCGGCCTGCCACGCGGCCGGCGCCCCGACCTGCGGGACGCTCTTGTCCAGCGTCGGATACGCCTTGCCGTTGAGCCAGATCTTGCGGGTCTTGGCCGTCGCGAACACGTCGGCGGCCCGCTGCTTGGGCGTCGAGACCGCCGTCAACCGCGCCGCGGGCAGGTCACGGGTGACCCTGCCGAGCGTCGCGGCGCTCTGGCGGGCCTGGGCCGAGCCGGCCTCCACCAGCAGCGGGATCTCCGCGGTGCCGGCGTCGTCGTAGCCGAGCTTGATCAGCCCGGTCACGTCGAACAGCGCCTTGTCGAGCTTGCCGTCGGCGACCAGCCGGACGGCGTCCTCGGGAATCACGGTGACACCGTCCGGCCCGACGGCCTTGACGAAACCGGACGGCGCGCCGATCCGTTTCGCGGGCACGATCGTGGCGTCCCAGGTGTCTCCGCGTTTGGCGACTGTCACCTTGTCGCCGGTGATCAGGGTGACCGTCTTGGCGGCCGCGGGCCTCGCGGTCGGGGTGGTTCGCACAGGGTCGGCGGCTGCCGGTGGGCCGGCTGCACCGCTGATCAGAACGGCCAGCGCGGCCGTGTAGATGGTTCCACGCACAGTGGGCTGCCCCTTGTGTGGTCGGAAAATTTCCCCAGCGTTGCCAAAGACGCCTGAGGGACCCCACAAAGTTGGCCCGGCTACGCCGATTTCCTTTGGGCTGGACGGGTGATTGCGCCGACGAGCAGTAACACACAGCCACCGGCGGTGTTCCAGAAACCCTGCTTGAACTGCGATGCCAACGCCTCTACCTGCAGTTGCTGGCCGAGGAACACCGCGAACACGGCCACGGCGACGAAAGCGCCGAGCGCCATCATCCAGCGCCGTCCGATGACCAGCCCGGCGAGGCACAGCACGATCGCCACCGCCAACGGCGGCAACAGCGAGTTGACCATGTCGGTCGTGGTCGCCGTGACGCCGTTCCACAGTTCGTTCAGCGGTATCCGCCTGCCCTGCCGTTCCCGGTACCAGGGCAGGAACGTGCTGTACCCGACCGCCGCGGCACCCGCCACGGTGGCCACTGTCGCGATCACCATCCGCATGAGGACCTAGCATGCCAGCGTGGCGGAGTACCGGATCGACGACCTGGCCAGGGTGAGCGGCACGACCGTGCGCAACATCCGGGTGTACCAGGACCGCGGCCTGCTGCCGCCGCCGATCCGCCGCGGCCGGACCGCGATCTACACCGACGCGCACCTGTCCCGGCTACGGCTCGTGACCAACATGCTCGGCCGCGGCTACGCGTTCGCGCAGATCGCCGAGATGCTGGCGGCGTGGGAGTCCGGCCGCAGCCTCGCTGACGTGCTCGGACTCGAAGAAGCGATGGGCGTACCGTGGTCGTCCGAGCTGCCGGTGCCGATCACGGTCCGTGAACTCCGCCGGATGTTCGGCACCCAGCTCACGCCCGGCAACACGCGCAAGGCGCTGCAACTCGGCCTGCTCCGGCGGCAGGGCGCCGGGCTGGTCGTGCCGAGCCCGCAGCTGCTGGAAGCCGGGTACGAGCTGGTCCGGCTCGGTGTCCCGCTGGACGAGGTGATCGACCTCGCCGGGGTGCTGCAGCAGGAGGTCGACCACGTCGCCGCGCTGATGATCAGCCTGGTGCGGCGGTACGTGCTCGATCCCAAGGGCGACGACTGGCTGCCCCGCGGCGACGAGGTGGGGCACTACGCCGACGTGCTGCGGCGCCTGCCGACCGTCGTGATCTCCGCGGTGACCGCGGCAGTGGCCAGGTCGACCGAGCGCGTCATCCCCGACATGGTCGGCGACCGGCTGGAGGCGTTGCTCAGGTCCGGCGGGCAGACGAGCGATTAGCGCCGCGTCCAGTCGCCGTCGACGGCGTTTCCGGTCCTGTAATCTACTCTCGGTAACCCCATTTGACCTGCGAAAACAATGGTTCGCCATTGCAAGGATGTCAATGAGCGTTGTAACGTTCTCGGCAGTCAGCGAGGACGGGAGTGACCATGCGGACGGTCAAATCTGGCGACGTGTCCCTTGCCGTGTACGAGCAAGGCGACCCGGCGAACCCGACTGTGCTGCTGGTGCACGGCTACCCCGACAACCACGCGATGTGGGACGGCGTCGTCGCCCACCTCGCCTCGCGGTTCCACGTCGTGACCTACGACGTCCGTGGCGCCGGCGCGTCCAGCAAACCCCGCGCGGTCGCCGACTACGAGGTCTCCAAGCTGGCAGCGGACCTGTTCGCGGTCGTCGACGCGGTCAGCCCCGACCGGCCGGTGCACGTTGCCGCCCACGACTGGGGTTCCGTCCAGGCCTGGCACGCGGTCACTGACGACGACCCGCGCATCGCCTCGTACACAACGATTTCCGGGCCGTCACTCGATCACATGGGACAGTGGGTGCGGCGGCGGCTGGCCAAACCGACGCCGCGCAACCTCGTCCAGGTCGCCAAGCAGCAGCTGCACTCCTGGTACATCGTGGCCTTCCACCTGCCCGTGCTGCCGGAACTGGTGTGGCGGCTCGGCGCGACGAAGCTCGTCGCCGCTGTGGAGAAGCTGGACCACGTGCCGTCCACCGAAGACGCGCTGCACGGGATGAAGCTGTACCGGGCGAACATATTCAAGCGCGTGCGCTCGCCGGAGAAGCGCACCACCTCGGTCCCCGTCCAGCTGATCGTGCCGACCGGGGACCGCTACCTCTCGCCCGATGTGTACGCCGACCTGGCGGACTGGGCGCCGAACCTGTGGCGCCGCAAGGTGATCGGCAGGCACTGGGTGGCGTCGGCGAAGCCGGCCGTGATCGCCGAGATGGTCGACGAGTTCGTGTCGCACGTCGAAGGGGCAACGGCGACCCGTGGCCTGCGACGCGCACTCAGCTCCAGCGCCATCGAGCACCGGCTGGTCCTGATCACCGGGGCGGGCAGCGGGATCGGCCGG
Organism: Kibdelosporangium phytohabitans; assembly: GCF_001302585.1. GTDB lineage: Bacteria > Actinomycetota > Actinomycetes > Mycobacteriales > Pseudonocardiaceae > Kibdelosporangium > Kibdelosporangium phytohabitans. The sequence continues at coordinate 1,364,546 of NZ_CP012752.1, forward strand.
GAGACCGCGCTCGCGTTCGCACGGCAGGGCGCGGACGTGCTCGTGACGGACATCGACCTGCCGTCGGCCAACGAAACCGCCGCGATGATCGGCCCGGCCGCGACGGCGTACCAGTTGGACGTGACCGACGAGTCGGCGATGCGCCTGCTCGCCGAGAAGATCGAGACCGAACACGGCGTGCCCGACGTCGTGGTGAACAACGCGGGCATCGCGATGGCCGGTCCGTTCCTGGAGATGTCGGCCAAGCAGCTGCAGAAGATCGTGGACGTGAACCTGCTCGGCGTGGCGTACGGGTGCCAGGTGTTCGGCGCGATGATGGTCGAATCCGGTCTGGGCGGGCACATCGTGAACGTCGCGTCGGCCGCCGCGTACACGCCTTCCCGTTCGCTGCCCGCCTACGCCGCCACGAAGGCGGCAGTCCTGTCGTTGTCCGAGTCGCTGCGGGCGGACTTCGCGTCGTCCGGCATCGGCGTCTCGGCGATCTGCCCGGGAATCGTGGACACGCCGATCACGCGTGCGACCACGTTCGTCGGCGTTGACGCGTCCAAACAGGATGCTCTGCGGACCAAGGCCGCCAAGGCCTACCGGCGGCGCAACTTCCCGCCGTCCAAGGTCGCGACGGCGATCGTCGACGCGGTGAGGAACAACACCGCTGTAGTTCCGGTGGCCGTCGAAGCCAAAGTGGGACTCCAGCTTTCACGGTTCGCGCCGGGAATCATGCGGCGCCTCGCACGGATCAGGATGGACAAGTGAACATCTCGTTGGAACGGCGCGGTTCAGGCAGTCCACTTGTGCTGTTGCACGGCATCGGACACCGCTGGCAGGCATGGGAACCGGTGCTCGACCGGCTGGCCGAAGCACACGACGTGATCGCGGTGGATCTCCCCGGCTTCGGAAATTCGCCGTCGCTGCCGCATCCGTATAGCGTCGAGGCGGCCCTTGAGGCTACAGTGGACAGCCTGAAGTCCATGGGCATCACCAGGCCACACATGGCGGGCAACTCGCTCGGCGGCATGCTGGCACTGGAACTGGCGTCCGCGGGGCACGCCAGTTCGGTGACAGCACTGTCGCCGGCGGGATTCTGGCGAACGGCTCGCGGACGTGCGTGGGCGCTGCGTGTGCTCAGCATGATCCGCACAACCGGTCGGCTGTCCCCGCGTGCGCAGCGAACGGTCATGTCGATCACGCCGTTCAGGCTGGCCAGCGGAAGCCTGTTGTTCGGCCACCCGTCGAGGGTGCCGCTCGAAGCGATGCTGGGCGACCTGGCGGCGATGGCAGCGGCTCCGGGCTTCGACGCCGTGGCACAGGCAGGAAGGGACTACTTCTACGCCAGTCCCGCGCCGCAGGTGCCGGTGACGATCGCGTGGGGAACGCGGGACCGGATCCTGTGGCCGGTGCAGGCAAAGCGGGCAGCCGAACTGCTGCCCGCGGCCCTGCAGGTGACCCTGCCCGAGTGCGGGCACGTCCCGATGCACGACGAGCCCGAACTCGTCGCGCGGACGATCCTCGAAACGTGCGCACGAGCGGAAGCCGCTGCGCCGAGCGGACAAGAAGCCAAACCCGCATAAGCCAACACCCAGCGGACGATCTTGTAGGGTTCCTGCATTGTCGGCAGCGGCCTCGCCCGGCGAGGCTGCTGCCATGACAACGCTTCTGGACGACCTGGTCAGCAAGGCACTCCGACGCGAGCGACCCACGCGTTCGGAAGCGCTCGCCGTGCTCGGCGGAGCGGAGGAACTGCTGGACGTGGTGGCCGCGGGCGCGAAGGTGCGCAGGGAGTTCTTCGGCAAACGGGTCAAGCTGAACACCATCATCAACATGAAAAGCGGCCTCTGCCCCGAAGATTGTTCATATTGCTCGCAGCGACTGGGCTCGGCGACGGAGATCCTGAAGTACTCGTGGATCACCCCGGAAGCAGCGGCGGACACAGCGGACGCGGCGGTGCGGGCGGGAGCGAAGCGCGTCTGCCTCGTGGCAAGCGGTCGGGGGCCGGGAAACCGGGACATCACCCGCATCGAAACCACGATCGAAGCGATCAAAAAAGACAACCCGCACGTGGAAGTCTGCGTGTGCCTTGGCCTGCTGAGCGACGGCCAAGCGGAGCGACTGGCGAAAGCAGGCGCACACGCCTACAGCCACAACCTGAACACCAGCGAAGAACGCTACGCGGACATCTGCACGACACACACATTCGCAGACCGCGTGGACACCTTGAAACAAGCGGGCGCAGCGGGCCTGTCCCCGTGCTCCGGAGCCATCTTCGGCATGGGCGAATCCGACTCGGACATCGTCGATCTGGCTGTGGCGCTGCGGGAACTGGACCCGGACTCGGTGCCGGTGAACTTCCTCATCCCGTTCGAAGGGACACCACTCGGGCAGCGATGGGAGCTCACGCCTGAGCGGTGCCTGCGGATCCTCGCTCTGTTCAGGTTCTACTTCCCCGACGTGGAAGTACGACTGGCTGGTGGCCGGGAGATCCATTTGCGGGGCATGCAACCACTGGCGCTGCACCTGGCGAACTCGATCTTCCTGGGCGACTACCTGACCAGTGAAGGACAACCAGGCGAGGACGACCGCCAGATGATCGCCGATGCCGGGTTTGTCGTCGAGGGTGTTGAGGAGCAGACACTGCCTGGTGCTCGCCATGATCTCGTTGCTGTTCGTCGCCGGGGCGCTGGGACTGGCTTGCCTTCCAATACTTGATCTTGCTTTGGTTTCTGTCTTCTTTTTTGCACGGAACAAGCTTTCCCTCGCCGGGGGCGACCTCTGGGCAGGAGCACCCCCGAAGTCCCCTTCTGCGCTGGTGTGCTTGCTGCTCGGGCTGGTTCGCGCGCTCGCGGCTCTGGTTGGTCTGCTTGCGTGCTCGCCCCTGTGGTCTGGTTCTTGGTGCCTGTACGCAGGCTGCGGTGAGGGCTGGTTGTCGCTCGCACCAGGCGGACAACCTCCGCGCTTGCGCGCGAGCCGCCGTGGGCTGGTCTCTGCGCTTGTGCGTTAGCGCGCACGACCTGCGCGTGTCAGCCGCGAGCCCCGCGTTGCGCGCGAGTGACCCCGATAGGCGTTGCTCGGTCTGTCCCTGCGCGCCTTCGAAGCCACCCTCTTGCATGCCCGCAAGCCACCGCGCGCTTGGTGTGGCTCTGACAGGTGGGCGTCTCCTGTCTGCTCGCAAGCCAGTGTCGCGCAAGCCGGGGCGGGGCGACCTCTTCGCTTGCGCGTGGCTGGTTGTGCGTTGCGTTCTGGGCTGGCCTGTCCGGTTATTGCTGTTTGCCCGAGATGATGTCGGCTTCGGTATCCAGGGGCTCCAGGAGTGTTGAGCTTTGGGTCAGCAGCTGGCTTGTTTCCCTCAGGCGCTCCGACACCCGCTGCCTCAGGCTTGCCAGCTGGTCTATCTTCTGCTGGGCTTCCGTCGTCCTGCGGTTGGCTTCTGCTGTCGCGTCCGACACCAGCTTTTCCGCTTCTCGCTGGCTGGTGATCCTTCTTTCCGCTATCTCCTGGTCCAGCGCTGCCCGGCGGGCCGCCATCGCCGACTCGAATTCCTGTTCCACCTGGCGGTGCTGGGCGTCTGCCTGCTCGCCGAACTTGCTTCGGCGGTCCTCCGCGTCCGTGGACATCCTGTTCAGGTCCGCGCGTGCCTGCTCCAACGCTGCCTTGTGCTCTGTCTGCAGCTGGGTTTGCTGGGCTTCCAGGTCCGCGAGCAGGAACTCGTATCTGCTGCGCAACGCCGCTGATGCCTGCTGTGCCGTCGCGAATGTCTTGTCCGCCGCTGCTTGGGCCCGTGCGGTGATCTCCAGCGCTTCCGCCTTCGTCACCTCGAGCATCACGCGCAGCTGCTTGTGGACTTCGTCGACCGTCTTGATCGGCTGCGTGGAGCCGGTCACCTGTTGGCTCAGCTGGTTGAGCTCCGCGCGCATCGCGTCGATCTGCCTGGTCTGCTCCGCTGCCTGTGCGCGGGCGTTGTCGCGGTCCGCGGTCAGCCTGCGGAGGTTGGACTCCAGGTTGGCGATGTGCTGTTGTACTTGCGCGCGGTCGAATCCGTGGCGGACCACGTCGAAACCGAGCGGTATTGGGGCGTCGGCGGGGGCCATGCGGCGAGGTTACCCGTCGTGTCCAGGTCTACCAGTGGAACCCTCTGGTCAGTCGCACCAGCGCCGCCGCCGCTGCCGACAGCTTTCGTTCACCCTTGCCGAACTTGACCCGCCCCGCCCCGCCCGCCGCCGCCGAGTCGGGAAACACCCGGTAGCCCTGGTACGCGATGGCGTCGACCAGGCCGGGAGCCAGCGCGTACGCGGTCTGGATCATCAGCCCCGTCGGGGTGCCGATGTGCTTCGGGCGGTCACGCAATGCTTCCATCACCATGTCCGCCGCCTGATCGGGTGATTTCGCGGGGAAGGCGTCGTAGAGCTTCGTTGGTCGGATCATCGGGGTACGCACCAAAGGCATATGCACGGTCGTGAACGTGACACCCGCGCCGTGTGTCTCGGTCGCGGCGATCTTGCTGAAGTAGTCCAGCGCCGCCTTGGACGCCACGTACGCCGAGAACCTCGGCGCGATTCCCTGTACGCCGATCGACGACACGTTCACGATGTGCCCGAACCGCCGTTCGGTCATGTGCGGCAGCAGCGCCAGGATCAGCCGGACCGCCCCGAAGTAGTTGATCGCCATCGCGCGCTCGTAGTCGTGGAAACGGTCGTGCGACAGCCTGATCGAGCGCCTGATCGACCGCCCGGCGTTGTTCACGAGCATGTCCACGCCCGGCTGCTGTTCGAGCATCAGCGCCACCGTCTTGGTCACCGACTCGTTGTCGGTGAGGTCGCACGGATACGCGTACGCCTGGCCGCCCGCGGCGACGATCTCCGCCCGCAGTTCGGCCAGTTCGGACGCGCGCCTGGCCAGCAGCAGCGGAATCCCGCCAGCCGCCGCGACCTTCAACGCGGTCGCCCGGCCGATGCCCGACGACGCGCCCGTGATCACGATCCGCCTGCCGTCCAGTTCGCCGCCGCGCCCGCCGCGTCGCGCCCGGAACGGGTCGAGGTGTTCCCGCCAGTAGCGCCACAGCACGTCCACATACGAATCCAGCTCCGGCACCCCGAAACCGGGCAGCTCCGCGCGGGTGGCCGCCGACGTGAAGACCGAGGGGAACGTCAACGCGGACAGCACAGCGGGCGGGATGCCCAGCCGGTCGAGCACCGCGTCCCTGGCCAGCGTGAACCCGGGCACGTATTCGCTGAGCTTCGCCAACCCGACCAGAGGTTTGCTCAGGCGTTCGCCGAGTTCGAAGGTGACCGTCGGCGCCCCCGCTGCCCGGGCGAGCGTGTTGTACACGGACTTCGCCGACTGCGGCGACGGGTTGACCAGGTGGAACGTCCGCCCGTCCAGTCCGGGCGCGGCAACGAGGTACGCCAACGCGTCGGCCACGTAGTCGACCGGGACGATGTTGGTGTCACCGATGTCCGGCGCGACAACGGGCACGCTCGGCAGCCCGGCGAGCCGGGACAACGCGGGAAAGAAGTAGTACGGCCCGTCGACCTTGTCCGTTTCGCCGGTCCGCGAATGCCCCACGACGACCGCGGGCCGGTACACGCGCCACGGCACGGCCTTCTGCTCGCGCACGAGCCGTTCGGACTCGAACTTCGTCCGGTGGTACGGCGTGATCAGGCGTTGCCCGACGTCGAACATGTCCTCGGTGAACTCGCCCACGTGGTCACCGGCGACCGCGACCGAGGAGACGTGGTGCAGGCACCCGGCCTCGATGTCCTCGGCCAGGTCGATCACGTGCTGGGTGCCGCCGACGTTGGCGCTGGTGCTTTCCTCGTCGTCAGCTGCCATGTCGTAGAGGGCAGCGAGGTGCACGACGTTGTCCACGCGCCCGCGCAGCGTGGTCAGCTCACGCTCGGAAACACCGAGTCCGGGCTGGGAGATGTCACCGACGAGCAACGTCACCCGGTCGGGCGTCGGCCACGACCGGACCAGTTTCGCCAGTCTGTCCTGCGACGAGGCCCGCACCACCAGCCAGATCCGCTCGACGTCGGCTGTTTCCAGCAGGCGGTGCGTGAAGTGCCTGCCGATCAGCCCGGTCGCACCCGTCACCAGATAGGTCGCCATGACCGGTGATTCTGCCTCCTGTGCGGCTGTGCCGGCAGCCGCACAGGAGGCGCGTGCATCAGCAGTCGCGCAGCTCCGGGCTCTGGTTGAGCAGCTGGCCACGCGGCGAGATGAACTTGCGGTACCGCTCACCGTCCACAGCGGACGGCACGAACGCGGCGACCCGGTGGCAGTTCTGGAAGCTGAGCTTCACGCCGAAGTGGCGCTCCAGCCCGCCGCGGATCGCGTCGGACGCCAGCGCGCGCAGCAACTGCCCGCGCTCGGCCTCGCTCGGCGGCGGCGTCTGGTTGTCGGCGAACTCCGCCGTGCCCTCCTTGGCCCTCGCGGCCACGTCGCTGATCAGATCCCACGCGTATGGCAGGGACACACGGACGCAGTCGACGAACTCGGCGTCGGTGACATCGCCACGCTCAGCCTTTTCCAGCAACGCGGTTGGCACGTCCAAGGACATGGATTCCTCCGTGTTTCTGCGGTTGGTGTTATCCAGCGTTGACGGCCGAGCCCGCCAGCGGGACCGCCCCAAGAGTGAACTCCGGGTCGATCTGCTCGGCGAGGTCCTTGCCGGTGCGTTCGTTGGCCCACGCCTTCGCGTTGCGCAGGTGGAACTGGACGGCCTGGTCCTGGTAGCGCCGCCAGTCCTTCCCGGTCGAGTCGACCAGGGCCTGCATGGTGCGCAGCGCGTCGCGGTTCGACGGTTCGAAGGCCTCGATCGGGCGGACCTCGCCGCGCTCGGCCGCGCGCACGTGCCCCGACCGCGACACCCACGTCAGCAGGTCGTCCCCGACCTGGTCGCGCAGGAAGGCCAGGTCCTCGTCGTCGGAGATCTTGTTGCCGACGACCGCGACCTTGACGCCGAAGTCCTTGGCGTAGCCGAGGTACTGCCGGTACACGCCGATGCTGCGCACGGTCGGCTCGCAGACCAGGAACGTCACGTCGAAGCGCGTGAACAGGCCGGACGCGAACGAGTCCGCGCCCGCGGTCATGTCGACGACGACGTACTCACCGGCGGAGTCGACCATGTGGTTGAGCATCAGCTCGACCGCGCCGACCTTGGAGTGGTAGCAGGCGACGCCGAGGTCGTCCTCGCCGAACGGACCGGTCACGGCCAGCCGGACACCGTCGATCTCGCGCACGCAGGCCGCGTAGATCGGGTTGTCCTCGACCACGCCCAGCAGGCGCGAGCCGCGCCCGGCCGGGGTCGTCTTGACCATCTCGGCGGTCGAGGAGATCCGCGGGTTGTCGCCGCGCAGGTAGTCCTTGATCAGCGGCAGGTGCTCGCCGAGCGTCGGCAGGGCGAGGGTTTCCGGCTCCGAGGCGCCGAGCGCGCCTGCCAGGTGCTGGTTGATGTCGGCGTCCACGGCCAGGACCGGCTGCTTGGCGGCGCCGAGGTGGCGGAGGAAAAGAGAGGCGAGCGTGGTCTTGCCGCTGCCTCCCTTTCCGACGAAAGCGATCTTCACCCCGACATTGATATCGGTTTTCATTATCCGAGCGCAAGTCGGGGTGCCCGGTTCACCCGGTAGGACTCACCACTTGACGCCCGGTAGCTGGATCAACGTGAAGATGTCCTGGTCGCTGAGGGGAACGCTGGCCCTGGTCGGGTAGATGCCGGTCCGCACGCCCCTCGGGGCCGCGGTTGTCGGCCTTGATCCGGACCCGGGTGCCATCCGGCTTCACCGCGTCGACCACTGTCTGCTGGTAGCCCGCCATGCTCGGGTGCTCGGACTTGCGGCCGACGTACTTGTGCACGGCGGCGACTGTGCCGTCGGTCAGCGTCCTGTTCTGGCAACCGGTGAACTCGGCGCTTGCTTCCTTGGGCCGTTCGATCGACGCGCACCTGCCATCGAGCCGTGGTTGTCCACGGACACCGTGACCGAGCCGAACCCGCCCTTGGCGTCGCCCACCTGGGCGCTGCCGAGGTAGAGCGATTTCCCTGTCGAGTTGAGGAGCTTGAACGGCTCCAGCTTGCCGTCGGCCGGTCCGGCCGGGTCGGTGCGCACGGCGAGTCCCGCGGCGACGAACTGGTCGCGTCCACCCCGGATCGCCGCGGTCAGTACCCGTGACTTGTCGTTCTCCACGTACACGGGGGGTTGTGCACTGCCCCGTCGCGTTGGCGCAGACCGATGGCACCTCTCGGAAGGGCGGTGTGAATGTCGTGATCGGTGGGTGGCTGCTGGAACGCCGCCGCCGGGGTGGTCGCGGCCGGGCCGGGCCGGGCGAGGGAGGCGAAGAACACCACCTCGACCACGCCCATCGCCACGCCGCCGACCATCGCGGACCGCGTCATCACCTGGCGGTTTCGTGCCTTGCGGACCAGCGTCGCCGAGTCGGTGGCGACCGGTGGTTCGTCCGCCGTCATCAGGCCAAGCAGGTCACGGGCCTCGGTCCTGTCGTCGATCATCTTCTTCACTCCACTGGCACGGACACCTGACCGCGCAACGTCGCCAAAGCCTTGGCACACTGGCTTTTCACGGTGCCCTCGGTGCAGCCGAGCAGTTGCGCGACTTCCGTGATGGGAAGGTCCTCCCAGTACCGCAGCACGACGGCCGCGCGTTGTCTCGGTGGCAGCGATGCCATGGCGCGCCGCAGGTCCATGGAGACGTCCTGGTCCGGCGACGCCGCCACCATGACTCGTGCACCTCCAGGACCGCGATTTGGAGCAGGTCCTCCGCGCGGTGCAGTCACCGCACAGCAAGAAGGCCGTGCGTCTGAGCCGTGCCGCGTTCGCGTCGACGAACTCCGCGAACTCCCTGTCGCGTGCCCCCACGTCCGGGACTCCCTTCTCCTCGACCGCGGTGACGAGGCGGGAGCCGGGAGAAGTTGTCTCAGGTCTGTGCGGCGGGCAGTCTGCGCAGCTGGTCGAGCACGGCCGGGTCCTGCAGTTCCATCCACTTGATCACTTCGGAGAACGTGGTGCACACGGTCTCCGGCTTCGTGCAGACCTCGGCCATGAACTGCTCGGCCGCCGCGCCGAAGCCGCCGCCCGCCCAGTCGGTGAAGTGGTTGCCGATCGGCAGCGGCGCCCGGTTGCCGCGCATCGTGGCGTCGTGGGCGGCGCGGTAGACCTCGAGCGTCGCCCTGGCGAACTCGTCGCGCTTGGACTTGTCGTCCTTCGAGCGGTTGAGCGCCTCCCAGAGCTGGTAGTCCACCATCGTGACCTTTTTGTTGCCTGCCGCGGGCATCCGCACCATCGGCATGGCGAACTCCCAGATGTCCTTCTCCTTGACCGGCCACAGCACGCCGTCGGAGACCTGGCTGGAGTCGTAGGTCAGGCCGCGGCTGCGCATCGCGTCGAAGACCGCGTCGAACTTGCCCTCCAGGCACGGCAGCCTGCTGCCCTTGATGGCTGCCGGGTCGAGCTTGAGGCCCTGGACGCCCGCCTGGCCCACGAACTGCACGAACTGGTGCAGTTCGGTCTGCCACTGCTGGGTCGTCCACTTCGGGCTGCAGTAGTGGCCGTTGTAGTGGGTGCCGATCTCGATGCCGCGCTGCATCGCCGTGTTCAGGTCGTTGATCCTGGTCCTGACCTGGTCGAGTGATCCCCCGAACGAGATCGACGACTGGCCCTGCGGGTGGCCGGGCGCGGTGTACTGCTTGCGCTGGTCGTCGGCGAGCAGGTAGACGCCGGACAGGAACGCGGTGAACCGCGCGTCCGACTTCGCGGCCAGGTCGAGCAGCCGTTGCCACTGCTCGTGCGAGCCCGCGCCGTCGTAGGAGAACAGCACGAACTGCGGTGGCCGCTCGCCCGGTGTGATCTTTCGCATCCAGTCGCCGGGCGTGGCCGCCGCGACCGGCTGCGGCTCGGTCGCGTCCGGGTCGCGCATGCCGATGACCAGCAGGATCACAAAGGTCACGATCAGCGCGCCAGCCAGCGTGATCGGCCGCCAGTTCCTCGCTCCGCGTGCACCCATCACCCACAAGGTAGACGCACGGGCGGGTGACGTTACACGTGGGCGAAAACCGCAGGTGAAGGTTACGAACGGAACACACCGCACCAAGGGGACGCGTTAGGCTGCCGGGTGACCTGATCGATTTGGTTGGATCGATCTGAGTAAAATCTGCTTTACCCGACGGGAACACACGGGCACGTTCGGCCGTTGAACCCGGTGAAGGCCACAACAGGCCCATGGAGGATCAGGTGCGTTCTTCGAGCAACCCCGCGTTCCGCAACCTCGCGGCCCGCGGCAACGTTGGCTACGCGGGCTTCGGCAGCCCGCAGGGCTCCCCGCACGGCGGGGTCCCCGGATATGGCGTTGACCAGGCGCCGCCGCGCGAGGCGGACCGCCCGATCACCGTCGACGACGTCGTGATGAAGACCGCCACGACGCTGGGCGTGGCCCTGCTGACCGGCATCATCACGTCCGTTCTCGTGCTGGGCGGGTCCATCAGCCCCTGGCCGCCGCTGATCATCGGTTTCCTGGTCGGCTTGGTCGTCTCGCTGATCGTCATCTTCAAGCAGACCCCGAACCCCGCGCTGGTCCTGACCTACTCGGCCGCCGAGGGCATGGCGCTCGGCGCGTTGACCAGCCTGGTGCCCAAGGGCATCGGTCTGCAGGCGCTGCTGGGCACCGCGCTGGTGTTCGGCGTGATGCTGGTGGTCTACCGCACCGGTGCGGTCAAGGTGACGCCGAAGCTGACCAAGTGGGTCATCGCCGCCGCCGGTGGCGCGTTCCTGTTGGTCCTGGTGAACCTCGTCCTCGGCCTGTTCGGCGTGAACCTGGGCATCAGGGGCAACGGCCCGATGGCGATCATCTTCAGCCTCGTGGTGATCGGTATCGCGGCGTTCATGCTGCTGCTCGATTTCGACCTGGCCGACCAGATGATCCGTGAGGGTCTGCCGTCGAAGTGGGCGTGGTACGCCGCCTTCGGCCTGATGACCACCCTGGTCTGGCTGTACGTCGAGATCCTGCGACTGCTCTGGGCATTGAACAGCGACTAGCGACCACAGTCGTTCTGAGATCCCACCGGACCCCGGCACCGCGCCGGGGTCCGGTTTTTTCGTGCGCCCGCCGGGTGACCATGATCGATAAGGTAGCGGTGTGCCTGAGCTCATCGCGCCCGATGCCCGCCTGCACGCCGCTTGGCTCGACGCGCACGCCGAATGGGGCGAAGGTCCCCACGAGGACGGTTTCGGGATCCTGCCGACCGACGAGGTGCGCACGACACCCGGCTTCGAAGCGTGGATCACCCGGCTGGCCGCCGACCACACGACGTGCACGTACCGCTGGATCGTCGAGGACGGCCGGGTGCTCGGCGGGATCGCGCTGCGGCACGAGTACACCGACTACGTGAGCTGGGCCGGGCACATCGGCTACGGCATCAGGCCGACCGCGCGCCGACGCGGGCTGGCAACGTGGGCGCTCGGCCGGATGCTCGGCGAGGCACAGGACCGCGGCATCGCCCGGGTCCTGGTCGTCTGCGCGCTCGACAACGACGCGTCGGCGCGGACGATCGAACGCAACGGCGGCGTCTTCGAGAAGATCGGGGACACCAAGTTCGGTCAGGTGCGCCGCTACTGGGTCGAAATCCCCGCTGTCACCGGCTGAAGCGGATTCTCCGGCAGAATCGGGACATGGCGTTCAACATCCCGGGCCCGCGGACGGTGTTCGGCTGGGCAGTGCGGACCGTGACCGAGGTCGTCTCGATCCCCGGCCGGGTGCTCGGCCTGCTCACGGCCGCCGAACGAGCCGTCAGCCAGGCCAACGAACTCGTCGCCCGCACCGGCGAGGTGGTGACGTCGGCGGAGTCGGCGGTCGAGCACGCCAGGCGCGTGACCGCCGCGGCCGAGGAGGTCGTCGAGGCGACGAAACCGATGGTCCGCTTCGCCGCGGAGATGTCCGTGCACGAGGTGGAAGCCGCCATCCGCCTGGTCGACGAGCTGCCCAAACTCGCCGAGCACATGGCCGACGACATCATGCCCATCCTCGGCACCCTCGACCGCGTCGGACCCGACATCCACGAACTGCTCGACGTGGCCAAGGACGTCCGGCAGGCGATCCAGGGCATCCCCGGCTTCGACTACCTGCGCCGCCGCGGCGAGGAGAAGGAGCTCGAAGAGTCCTGACGAGCCGTCACGGCGACGGCTTGGCGGCGCGGATCGCCGCGGCCATCGACGGGTCGCCCGCGTGCCCGCGCGCATCGAGGCCGGCGAGCACCCCGTCGAGGTTGGCCTCGGTCTGGTTCTGGCTGAGCTTGAACTTGCCCTCGATCCGCGTGATCACGAGCTCGATGCCGACGATGGCGCGCAGCTGACCCTCGACGAACTTCGCCGGGGCCTGGTCGACGCTCCACGGCTGGGCGTTGCCTGCCTCGTGCCGGTCGGTGAGACGGCGCACCTGCGCGTCCGTCCACACGGGATCGTCGTGCACGACCAACCGGCCGTGGACGTGTGCGGTCACGTAGTTCCAGGTCGGCACGACCCGGTGGTGCTCCTGCTTGGTCGCGTACCAGTTCGGCGTCACGTACGCGTCGGGGCCGCGGACGATGACGAGCGCCTCCCCGGTCACGGGTTGCTTCCACTGGTCGTTGCCACGCGCCATGTGCCCGATGAGCGCGCCGTTCTCGCCGGAGTCCGGGTCGTGGACGAACGGCAGCGGCGTGGCCATCAGACCCTGCGGCGTCATCGTGATCAGGTCCGCCGCGCCCTGGTTCGCGAGCAACTCGCGGACGTCGGCGTCGTCGGGGAGGAAGGGCTTGGGGATGTACACGAGCAGCTTCTCCCGAGATAAGGGACAGGGTGTGCCGGACGGATCCAGCACACCCTGTCACCTGGTGTTCCACTAGTTCAAGCGGTTAGTTCAAGCGCTCGATGACCATCGCCATGCCCTGGCCGCCGCCGACGCACATCGTCTCGAGACCGAACTGCTTGTCGTGGTGCTGCAGGGAGTTGATCAGCGTGGTGGCGATCCGGGCACCGGTCATGCCGAACGGGTGGCCGACGGCGATCGCGCCGCCGTTGACGTTCAACCGGTCGATGTCGACGCCGAGGTCGCGGTAGGACGGGATGACCTGCGCGGCAAAGGCTTCGTTGATCTCGACCAGGTCGATGTCGTCGATCCCCAGGCCTGCCTTGGCCAGTGCCCGCTTGGACGCCTCGACCGGGCCGAGGCCCATGATCTCCGGGGACAGGCCGGACACGCCGGTGGACACGATCCGCGCGAGCGGCGTGACGCCCAGCTCCTTGGCCTTGTCGGAGCTCATGATCACGAGCGCCGCCGCGCCGTCGTTCAACGGGCAGCAGTTGCCCGCGGTCACACGGCCGTTCGGGCGGAAGACCGGCTTGAGCGTCGCCGTCTTCTCGTACGTGATGCCCGGCCGCGGGCCGTCGTCGGCCGAGACGACCGTGCCGTCCGGCAGCGTCACCGGGGTGATCTCCTTGGCCCAGAAGCCGTCCGCGATCGCCTTCTCCGCGAGGTTCTGCGACCGCACGCCGAAGTGGTCCATGTCCTCACGGGACACGTCCTTCAACAGCGCCAGGTTCTCCGCGGTCTGGCCCATCGCGATGTAGGCGTCCGGGATCAGGCCGTCCTCACGCGGGTCGTGCCACGACTCGGCGCCCGCCTCGGCCGTCGACACGGTCCTGGCTTCGGCGTCCGCGAACAACGCGTTGTGCGTGTCCGGCCACGAGTCCGAGCTGCCCTTGGCGAAACGGGACACGGTCTCGACGCCCGCGCTGATGAACACGTCGCCCTCGCCCGCCTTGATCGCGTGGAAGGCCATCCGGGTCGACTGCAGGCTCGACGCGCAGTACCGCGTCACCGTGCAGCCCGGCAGGTGGTCGTAGCCCAGTTCCACCGCGAGCACGCGGCCCATGTTGAAGCCCTGCTCGCCGCCGGGCAGGCCGCAGCCGAGGATCAGGTCGTCGATCTGCTCCGGGGCGAGCTGGGGCACCTTGTCCAGTGCCGCGCGCACGATCTGCACGGCGAGGTCGTCCGGCCGGATGCTGACCAGTGATCCTTTGCCGGCACGTCCGATCGGCGATCGGGCGGCCGAGACGATGACGGCCTCGGGCATGGTGCAGCTCCTTTGCTCCGGCACTGATTCGGCACTGGAAGTCACTCACCGGTCAGCCTAGGGCCAGACGCGGAACTCGCCGGGGGAGTTAGGTCACTGCCGCGCGCAGCGGCACGAGCAGGATCTGCGAGGCGTGCCGGTAGCCCGCCCCGTTCGGGTGAAACCTGTCCGGGCTGAACAGCTCCGAATACCGGGCGTGGAACTCCGACGACACCAGCTCGCCCATCGGCACGGGCACCCCACCCGCCCGCAGCACGGCATTTCGCTGCGCCTTGGCCAGCATCCGCGCCCACCGCCGCACGACCCAGCGCAGCGGCTGCGGAATCGGCCTGACCGTCCCGAGATCCGGGCAGGTCGCGACCACGACGGCCGCCCCGGCCGAACGCAGCCGGGCCACTTCGACGCCGAGGAGCGCGGCCGACGTGCTGACGCGCATCTTGCCGGTCACGTCGTTGCCGCCGACGATCACCAACGCCAGGTCCGGCGGGTCCGCCACCGCTTTGTCGACCTGTGAGACGAAGGTCCTGGTGTTCGCGCCGACACGGGCGTAGGTCGTCAGCCGCACCGAACGCCCGGTCTCCTGCGCCAACCCACGCGCGAGCAGCACGCCCGGCAACAGGTCGGCGTTCTCCGCGCCGTACCCGGCGGCCAGCGAATCCCCGAGCACGGCGAACTTCAGTTCTCCCGCACCGGATCCCGCGTACACGCCGTCGGCCCGGTGCGGGTCGCCTGTGGACCGCCCGATCAACGTCCGCGCCCGTTTGCCCTGCCCGGTGAGCAGTCCGTACATGGCGCCGGACAGTCCGCCGACGCCGCACAGAGTCACCGCGGCGACCCGAATACCCCGCAACGCCCCCATCGCGGCCTCCCCTCACGCCCCTGACCCCCACTAATACACGGATCATGACGTTCAGCGCACCCGAAATGTCCCCTAATGCGGGTTCCGTAGGGGCAGACCTTCGGTCCGCGGCGACGGCAACGAACAGGTCGGGACGGGCCGCCGGGCGAAGCCGACCTCGAAGCCCCTGCGGCGGATCCTGGTGACGTGGTGCAGCAGGTTCACCTTCGTCAGGAACGGCAGCGCGCCGGGCGGGTCGAGCGCGTAGACGAACCGGGGCTCACCAGCCGGGCAGTCCGGCCAGTTGGCGTCGTGCAGGCCGGTCAGTTCCTCGCGGCAGTGCGGCCATTCCCGGTACCGCTTGGCGGTCGCGCTCGCCCTGGCGAAGCTCTGGGTGGTGAACACGAGGTCCATGTCCCTGGTCAGCAGATCTGCGTGGTGCGCAAGGGGAATGCACGGCTGCAACGCGATTTCCCCTGTCACGTCGGGGATCGCGGCCAGCTTGCCCTCCAGCCCGGCGAGCAGCAGGCGGTCGACGAGGAACCAGTGGTTCTCGGCGAACACGTAGAACTCGCCGCGGTGGCGCAGTTCCGGCTCCCGCAGCCCGACGTTCAACCCGGCTTTGACCCGGTGCCCGAGCGTCAGGTCGAGCTGGGCGACCACGTTCGACCGCGACGGCACCGCGCGGATGATGTCGAGCAGCGGCGCGTCCGCCCGGTACCTGGCCGACGAGTACCGCGCGAGGAGTTCCGTCAGCAGCATCGGCAACGGTTGCCTCAGCTCGACGTGCAGGGCGTGTGAGCCCGTCATGCCGCGCACCAGCCCGTCGTGGGCCAGCGCGCGGGACCACTCCGGGTCGAGCCCGATCGCGGGCAGGTAGGTCGAGTTGGCAGCGACTCTGATGCCGAAGTCGGGGACGAGCAATTCGCGCGGGGGAGTGGGGCCCACCACGAACTGCCGGCCGTCGCTCTCGTAGGTGTCCGGCAGGTCCGTTTTGTCCATCAACAGGTGTACGCTCAGTTTCATGCGAAACACCCCCTGTAGTTGAAACCATACGGCGGCCGGGGCCGCCCAGTGAAGATCCAGACGAGTGAAACCGCAGGTTGAGTACGCTCGCGAACGTGAACCTGGCTGATTTCTACCGCGATCTGCACGAGCACCCGGAGCTGTCCCGGCAGGAACACCGGACAGCGGGGAAAGCCGCCGAGGCGCTCGCTTCGCTGGGCTACGAAGTCACGACCGGCGTAGGCGGAACGGGTGTCGTCGCGTTGCTCCGCAACGGTGACGGACCGACGGTCATGCTGCGCGCCGACATGGACGCTCTGCCGATCGAGGAACAGACAGGTCTGTCGTACACCAGCAAAGTGCCCGGTGTGATGCACGCGTGTGGACACGACATGCACGTCGCGTGTCTGGTCGGTGCCGCGGGAAAGCTGTTGGCGGACAAGGATTCCTGGGCCGGCACGCTGATGCTCGTGTGCCAGCCCGCCGAGGAGACCACCGAAGGCGCGCGGGCGATGGTCGCCGACGGGCTGTTCGAGCGGTTCGGCAAGCCGGACATCGTGCTGGGCCAGCACGTCTGCCCGCTGCCCGCCGGGATGATCGGCTACGGCACCGGCCCGGTGATGGCGGGCACGGACTCCGTCCGGGTCACGCTGCACGGCCGCGGCGGGCACGGGTCGCGCCCGGAGACCACGGTCGACCCCGTGCTGATGGCCGCCAACGTCGTCGTCCGGTTGCAGGGCATCGTCGCCCGCGAGGTCCCGCCCGCCGAGACCGCGGTCGTCACGGTCGGCAAGCTGCACGCGGGCACGAAGGACAACATCATCCCGGAGACGGCCGAGCTGGACATCAACATGCGCACGTACACCAGGCAGACCCGCGACCTGGTCCATGCCGCGATCGAGCGGATCGTCCGGGCGGAGGCCGCGGCCAGCGGTGCGCCGAAGGACCCCGAGTTCGACTGGCACGACAGCGCGCCGGTGCTCGTCAGCGACCCGGGTGGCACCACGCGGACGGTCGAGGCGTTCACCGGCCGCTTCGGTGCCGACAAGGTGATGGTGATGCCGGTGGTCACCGGCAGCGAGGACATCGGCATCTTCGGCGACGCCGCCGGCGTGCCGACGGTGTTCTGGTTCTGGGGTGGCCTGGAGTTCGACGTGGTGGTCAAGGCGATCCAGGAAGGCGGCGTCGAGGCGTTGCCGAGCAACCACTCGCCGGTCTTCGCGCCCCTGGTCGAGCCGACGTTGTCCACCGGCGTCGACGCGCTCCACGTCGCCGCCCTGACCTGGCTCGGGCGGCCGAGTTAGGCTGACGGGAAACGGGCGCCTCACGAGGAGTACAGCGGTGGAGTACGTCGAACACGTCGTCGACCTGATCGGTAACACGCCGCTGGTCCGGCTGAACTCGGTCGCCGACGGCGTCGCGCCGCTGGTGCTGGCCAAGGTCGAGTACGTCAACCCCGGCGGCAGCGTGAAGGACCGCATCGCCGAGCGGATGATCGACGCGGCCGAGAAGTCCGGCGAGCTCAGGCCGGGCGGCACGATCGTCGAGCCGACCTCGGGCAACACCGGCGTCGGGCTGGCCATGGTTGCCCAGCGCAGGGGCTACAACTGCGTCTTCGTCTGCCCGGACAAGGTCAGCGAGGACAAGCGCAACGTGCTCAAGGCGTACGGCGCTCGTGTCGTGGTGTGCCCGACGGCGGTCCCGCCCGAGCACCCGGACTCGTACTACAACACCTCCGACCGCCTGGTCCAGGAGATCGAGGGCGCCTGGAAGCCCAACCAGTACGCCAACCCGCAGAACCCGGTGAGCCACTACGAGACGACCGGGCCGGAGCTGTGGCGGCAGACCGAGGGCCGGATCACGCACTTCGTCGCGGGTGTCGGCACCGGCGGCACGATCTCCGGCACCGGCCGGTACCTCAAGGAGATCTCCGACGGCCGGGTCAAGATCATCGGCGCCGACCCGGAGGGCTCGGTGTACTCCGGTGGCAGCGGCCGCCCGTACCTGGTCGAAGGCGTCGGCGAGGACTTCTGGCCGGACACGTACGACCGCGACATCGCCGACGAGATCATCGAGATCTCCGACGCCGACTCGTTCACCATGACCCGCAGGCTGGCCCGTGAGGAGGCGCTGCTGGTCGGCGGCTCGTGCGGGATGGCCGCGGCAGCGGCGATCAAGCTGGCCGAGCGGTGCGGCCCGGACGACGTGATCGTCGTGCTGCTGCCCGACGGCGGCCGCGGTTACCTGTCCAAGGTCTTCAACGACAGGTGGATGGCCTCGTACGGTTTCCTCCCGCCCGAGCACAGCGGTGCGACGGTCGGTGACGTGCTGCGTCGCAAGGACGGCCGGATCCCGGAGATGGTGCACGCGCACCCGACCGAGACGGTCGCGGACGCGGTCGCCTACCTGCGTGAGTTCTCCGTCAGCCAGATGCCGGTGGTCAGCGCCGAGCCGCCGGTGATGGCCGCCGAGGTGGTCGGTGCGGTCAACGAGCGCGATCTGCTTGACGCTCTGTTCGCGGGCAAGGCCGCACTGGCCGACCGGCTGGACAAGCACATGACCGCCCCGCTGCCGACCATCGGCGCGGGCGAGCAGATCAACGTGGCGATGAAGGCACTAGCCGGTGCCGACGGCGCGTTGGTGCTGATCGACGGCAAGCCCGCGGGCGTCGTGACCCGCCAGGATCTGCTGGGGTACCTCGCCGGGAGCTGAGTGCCGACATCGGCCCCCAATCCGTTAGCGTGTGGCGCGAGAAGCCGACCCGCAGGGGGATACGTCCGAAATGAGCGCTCCGCAGAATCCGAATCAGCCACCGCAGCAACCACCCGGCGCCCTGGCTAACCCGGAACCGACGATCGCGATCGGCGGTCCCGGCAACCCGGCCCCGAACCCCGCCACGAACCACGGACAGGAACCGAACGCGGACGCCACCCAGGTGGTCCGGCCCGGCGACAACGACCAGCCGGAGGCCACCCAGGTCGTCCGCCCTGGTCAGGGTGGCGCCCAGCCGTCCGGGGCGCAGCCGGTGCAGCCGCAGCAGGCTGCTCCCCAGCAGGCCCCGCAGCAGGCGCCGCAGGGGTACGGCCAGCCGGCGCCCCCGCCCGGATACTCCCAGCAGCCGCCGCCCGGGTACCCGCAGCAGCCGGGCTACCCGCCGCAGCAGCCGGGCTTCGGGCAGCAACTCGGCCAGCAGCCCCCGCCCGGGTACCCGCCGCAGGGTGGCTACCCGCAGCAGCCGGGTTACCCGGCCGCGCCTGGTGTCGCTCCGTACCAGTACGGCGGCGCCTACCAGTACGCGAGCTGGGGGCAGCGGTTCGTCGGTGGCCTGATCGACTACGGCTCGCTCGCCGTGATCAACGGCATCATCCTGGGCATCGCGTTCGGCGCCGAGGTCTACGCGCTGAGCGCCCTCGGCAGCCTCGTCGGCCTGGTCTTCCTCTTCTACAACATCTGCTACCTCGGCGGGACCAAGGGGCAGTCGTGGGGCAAGAAGGTCGCGGGCATCAAGCTGGTCCGTGAGGACAGCGGCCAGGTGATCGGCTTCGGTCTCGCGTTCGGCCGCCAGTTCCTGCACATCGTCGACGCGTTGCCGCTCTACATCGGTTTCCTCGCCCCGTTGTGGGACGCCAAGCGGCAAACGTGGGCTGACAAGATCGTGAACACCGTCGTGATCGAGGCGCCATCGGCGCAGCAGGGCTACGGGGCGTACGGTCAGCCACAGCAGCAGTACGGGCAGCCGCCCCAGCAGTGGTGATCAGGAGCTCATGGGGCCTGTCCGGCGATACCGGCGGGCCCCATTTTCGTGCCCGTGGGACACTCGGGGGCATTACCGGGCAATCGTCTTGATCTGGACTAGCGTTACACCCGAAAGAGGACCTTTTCAGGCCGAGGGAGTTGTTAACGGCAATGAGTGCTCCGCAGCCGCCGCATGACCCGAACCAGGGCGGTCAGCCACCTCAGGAGCAGGAGGGCGCGCTGCAGGTGCCGGAGAGCACCCAGGTGCTCAGGCCCGGTCAGCAGGTGCCGGACCAGTCACCCGAGGTGACCCAGATGGTCCAGCCGGGCCAGCCGGGGCAGCAGCCGCAACAGGGCGAGTCCACCCAGATGGTGCCGCCCGGTTCGATGCCGCCGCCGATGCCGCAGTACGAGCCGCCGCCCAGCGCGGCCGACCAGCCGCCGTCACCGCCCGGTGGCTTCGCGCCGCCGCCCGGCCAGCAGCAGACGCAGGCGATGGGCGGCTACGGCCAGCCGTCGCAGTTCGGTCAGCCCGCGCCGGGCCAGCAGCCGCCGCCGGGGTTCGCCCCGCCGCCCGGCTACCAGCAGCCCAACCCGTACGGCCAGCAGCCTTACGGGCAGCCCGGCTACGGCCAGTACGGCCCGCCCGGTGGTGGTGGCAACACGCAGGTGATCAGCTGGGCTGTCGCCGGTGTGGCCGCGATCCTCGGCCTGGTCGCCGCGATCCTGGTGTTCGTCGACATGGGCAAGATCTCCGACTACGCCGAGGGCTGGTCCAACGCGTCCGACGCCATGAAGGACGGCGTGGACGTCATCTCGGGCCCGATGTTGTGGGTCACGGCCATCCTGGCCGTCCTCGGCGGGCTCGCCGCGGTCGGCGCGGGTGTGATGATCTTCCTGAAGAACAAGATCGGCGCCACGTTGCTGCTCGTCGGCGGTGGCCTGATGTTCGTCGGTTCGCTGCTGTTCATCATCCTCAAGGGCGAGATCGACCTCGACTCGCCGATCAGCGGCTGGGTCATCCTCAGCCTGATCGCGGGCATCGTCGTCGCGGGCCTGGGCGCACTGCAGTTCTTCCCCGCGACCAAGCCGTTCGTCGGTCTGGCCGCGGCCCCGGTCGTCGGCGGGTTCCAGCAGCCGCCGCCACCCGGGTACGGCCCCGCGCCGTACGGCCAGCAGCCGCCGCCCGGGTACGGCCAGCAGCAGCCGCCTCCCGGCTACGGCCAGCAGCCCCCGCCCCAGCAGCCGGGCCAGCAGCCGCCGCCGGGTTACGGTCAGCAGCCACCCGGGTACGGCCAGCAGCCGCCGCAGCAGTGGTGATCGATTGAGCGAGAAAAGGGGCGTCCCGGTGGGGCGCCCTTTTTCGTGCCTGTCGTTCGCACGATGGGGACGACTGTTCCGGACTCGTTTTGGAAAAGCGGCCTGAACTGCGGAGAACTGGTCTATGGTCGTGGCCACTAAGAGGCCAACCGGCCTAGCGGTTCCGGGGAGAAGAAGTCGTGAGCTATCCACAGCAGGGCGGGTATCCGCAGCAGCCCTACCCACAGCAGCCGTACCCGGCGGCGCCGTCCGGCGGTGGCAGCCCGGCGACGGCGATCATCGCCGCCGTCCT
Organism: Kibdelosporangium phytohabitans; assembly: GCF_001302585.1. Taxonomy (GTDB): domain Bacteria; phylum Actinomycetota; class Actinomycetes; order Mycobacteriales; family Pseudonocardiaceae; genus Kibdelosporangium; species Kibdelosporangium phytohabitans. Next base: position 1,385,845 of record NZ_CP012752.1, read on the forward strand.
CGCGCTCGCGATCGCCGGGTTCGAGGTCGTGCTGCTGGTCAACGAGTCCACGTGGATCGAGAACCTCGACAAGCTGCCGGGCGAGGTCGTCATGATCCTCGTCGGCCAGCTGCTCACCGGCCTGGTGATGTTGATCGGCTCGATCGTGACGTTCGCCCGCAAGACCGCGGGCGCGGTGCTGATCCTGATCGGCGCGCTGGTCGGCCTGGCGAGCGTGCTGACCGAACCGCTGATGCTGCCGGGCGGCAGCAAGAACCTCGGCCGGTTCTACGAGACGGTCTTCGAGTTCGGCTCGGCCGAGGCCACGTTCCGGGCGCTGATCGTGATCATCGCGCCGCTGGCGCTGATCTTCGCCGTGCTGCCGCCGACCTTCAAGTACCTGCGCGGCAACCGCGACGACTTCTCGCAGTACCCCGGCGGCGGTGGATACCCGCAGCAGCCCGGCTACCCGGTCGACCCGAACTCGGGCGGGTTCCCGCAGCAGGGCTATCCGGCCAACCCGAGTTCGGGTGGATTCCCCCAGCAGGGTTACCCGCAGCAGGGCGGTTACCCCCAGCAACAGCAAGGTGGCGGTTACCCGCAGCAGCCCGGTTGGTGACGGGTAACCCATCCGGGTGGAACGTCCCACCATCTGGTCACTCGACTGGTCCCACGTAGGATTGCGATATGTCAGAAGGGGACTCCAAGCTGGGGTTTGAGACCCGGGCGATCCACGTGGGACAGCAGCCGGACGCCAAGACGGGTGCGGTCATCCCGCCGATCTACGCGACGTCGACCTTCGCCCAGGACGGCGTCGGTGGCCTGCGTGAAGGCGGCTACGAGTACTCGCGTACCCGCAATCCCACGAGGACGGCGCTGGAGGAGTGTCTGGCTTCGCTCGAGGGCGGACGGCACGCGCTGGCGTTCCCGTCCGGGATGGCCGCGAGCGACGTGGCGCTGCGCACGATGCTGCGCCCCGGCGACCACGTGGTGATCCCCGACGACGCGTACGGCGGCACGTTCCGCCTGGTCGACAAGGTGCTGAAGCTGTGGGGCATCGAGCACACGCCGGTGCACCAGCCCGACCTGGCCGCGGTCCGCGCGGCGGTTCGCCCGAACACCAAGGTGATCTGGTGCGAGACGCCGACCAACCCGCTGCTGGCCATCTCCGACCTGGCCGGACTTGCCCAGATCGCGGCCGAGGCAGGCGCCCGGCTGGTCGTGGACAACACGTTCGCCACGCCGTACCTGCAGTCCCCGCTGGGGCTGGGCGCGGACGTGGTGCTGCACTCGACGACCAAGTACCTCGGCGGCCACTCCGACGTCGTCGGCGGCGCGCTGATCACGTCGGACGACGAGCTGAACGAGCAGTTCGGCTTCCTGCGCAACGCTTCGGGCTCGGTGCCCGGCCCGTTCGACGCCTGGCTGACGCTACGCGGCGTGAAGACGCTCGCGGTGCGCATGGAGCGGCACTCGGACAACGCCGAGCGCGTGGTCGAGGCGCTGCTCGGCCACGCGCGCGTCGAGCGCGTCTACTACCCGGGCCTGCGTGAACACCCGGGTCACGAGGTCGCGGCCAAGCAGATGCGCCGGTTCGGCGGCATGGTGTCGTTCACCGTGGCAGGCGGCGAGCAGGCGGCGCTGGACGTGACGTCGAAGACCAAGCTCTTCATCCTCGCCGAGTCGCTCGGCGGCGTGGAGTCCCTGATCGAGCACCCGCACAAGATGACGCACGCCAGCGTCGCGGGTTCGGAGCTGGAAGTGCCGGACAACCTGGTGCGCCTGTCGGTCGGCATCGAGGACGGCACGGACCTGGTGCAGGACCTGCTGCAAGCCCTCGCCTGACAAACTCGTGAGTGTTTCGGCCGGTTAGAACCGGCCGAAACACTCACGAGGTTATTGCTGGTAGCCCGCTGGTTCGCCCTCGTGCTGGGGCGGGCCGAGGGGTGCTGGTGGCAGGTCGCGCGAGTCGATGCACCCGCCGACCAGTTCGACGTAGCCGTCGCGTTGGACGTACTGGCCTGGGCTGGCACAACCGGCACTGGACGCACTGAACACAGCGACGCCCGCGAGAGCCGCGGCAGCGGCCAACGCACCGACCAGTGGCACCATTCCAGCGGCCCGGGTTGCACGTGCCATTGCTTACTCTGCCCCTTGTCGGCGACTACTCCTTGTCGCTGAGGATACCTGCCCGCCTGCACGGATGTGGCGCAGCGGCCACAATGACAGGATTTCTTAAGGGAAGCGACGGCTTTTCCGTGATGTACCGGCTGAATGGCCTACTTCTTCGGTCGGTATCCGTCGGGCAGCCCGCCTGTGACGATGTCGCGGTACGCGTCCACCGCGTCGGTCGGCTGACGCGCGAGTGCCGGGTCCCGCTCGACGTCCACTGTGTACAGACCGAACCTCGGCCGGTACGTGCCCCACTCGAAGTTGTCGGTCAGGCTCCAGTAGTTGTAGCCGAGCACGGGCACGCCCTCCGACTGGGCCTGCCGCATCCAGTACACGTGGTCGCGCAGGTGGTCGGTCCGGGTGTACCCGTCCGGCCTCGGTTGACCGTCGTCGGTCGGCATGCCGTTTTCCACGACGTACAACGGCAGTTTCGGAAACCGCCGGGCGTAGTGCTTGAGCGCGCGGTAAATGCCCTTCGGTTCGGGGTCGATCCGGTACAGCTGACCGGTCGCGCCGCGCACCGCGGTGAGGTTGTCCGGCGTGACGTCGTAGTAGTAGTCGATCCCGACGAAGTCGAGGCTCCCGGTGATCCAGTCGAGGAAACCGAAGTCCGCCAACCGGTTCACCACCGGGATGTACGCGACGTTGCTCGACACCAGCGCGTCCGGGTCGGTCTCGTGGATCAGCCGGTACGCGGCCTTGTGCGCCCGCACCATCCGGCTCGGCATCATCGGGCTGAACCGGCCGAGCCGGATCTCGTGTGCCATGTAGACAGTCGGCTCGTTGAACGTGATCCAGATCGTCCCGTTGCCCGCGTAGCGCTTGACCACGCGGTCTGCGTTGGCCAGCCACAGCTCGGTCATCCGGGGGTTGCGCCAGCCGCCCGTCCACGCCGGGTACACCCAGTGGTCCAGCGTGATCATCGGGCGCATCCCGGCCGCGCGGACCTTGGCAACGACGTCGTCGTAGAACTCGAAGTCCCACTCACCGGGAACCTGCTGCACGCGTGCCCACTCCACGCACAGCCGGAAAACCCGCACGCCGAGGTCCGCGGCCAGTTCGATGTCCTGCGGGTAGCGGTGCAGGAAGTCGGCTGAGTCGCGGTAGCCGGTCGCGAACCGCGACCAGTTGCTGTCCGGCGCTGATCCCTCGGACTGGTACCCGGCGCCGGCGACACCCCACAGGAACATGGTCATCAGGCTATCGACCGACTTGCGGTGACGGGACGTAATCGGAATTGCCACCCGGTCGTGGAACGGTTCACGCCTTACGGGGAACATGACGTTCCGGTGTTCCGAGACGGCCGCCTGAAGCGTCCCAGATGTGTGAGCGCTGAGACCTACGACATCGGGATCCCTCGTCGGCTGAGCCGCGCGGAGCTGACGCTGCTGTGCCAGCAGCACCGCGCCTGGCTGTTGGCGTACTGCCAAAAGCGGGTCGGTAGCAGCCACGACGCCGAGGACACGGTGCAGGCGGTCTTCGAGAAGCTGCAACGGCGCCCGCCGCGGCACCCGATCGTGAACCCCCGGGTCTTCCTGGCCACGGTGGCGCTCAACCTGATCAAGGACGCGGCCCGCAGCGAGGCGCGGTCGCCGCGGTCCGCGTCCTACGCGATGGAACTGCTCGACCAATTGGCCGCCGACGACGAGGTCGGCAAGACCAGTTCACTCGACGCCAAGCGGTTCATCGAGATGGCCAAGCCGATGCTCACCGCCCGCCAGCTCGACGTGCTCGCCTGCTACCTCGCGGTCGAAGGCGGTGTGCTGTCCGAGGGCGAAGCGGCGCTGGAGCTCAAGATCAAGCCGTCGGCGCTGCGCGGGACGTTCCAGCGCCTGCCGGAGGACGTCGGCGAGGCGATCGTGGCCGCGACGCTCTCGGTGGACGACCAGATGCGGTGCCCTGGCGTGACCAAGGCCGTCCGCGAGGCCGGTGCGCACGGCAAGCTCGGCACCCGGATCAACCGGCACGTCAAATCGTGCCCGGCGTGCCGGGAAAGGCAGGCCGAGACGCTGGACGGTGTGCACAAGGCCGTGTTCGTCGTGCCGATCGGCGTGCTCGGCTCGTTCCTCACGCTGAAGAAAGCCGCTGCGGCGGCCGTTGTCGCCGTCGCGGCCGTCACCGGTGCGCTGATCGTCAGCCACGGTGGCAAGAACGCCGAGCAAGGCGTGGCGATGCCTGTCACCTCGATGCGGATGGCCTCACCGGCCGCGCAGCCGGACACCGCGAGCCTGACGCCGGACAGCACATCCCAAGCGGCCGTGCCGCCGCCCGTGCTGCCGACTACTTCCGTTGCGCCCCAACCGGTACGGCCAGTGGTGCCGCCTTCACCGGTCGCCCAGACGCGCAAGGCCGAACCGCCTGCGATCACCGCGGGCCCGGACGCGATCATGTTCCGCCGGATCGGCACGACGGGCCGGTGCCCGGCTGCGACCAGCGTGAAAGTCGGCGTCACCGCGCCGGACGGGGTCGCGTCGGTGCGGATGACGGTCCGCATCGGCAACACCACGATGACGGTCTCGATGATCGGCATGGCGGGCCACTGGTACGGCAAGATCGGGCCGTTCCCGCACCGCTACGCCGGGCACAACGCGGATGTGACGGTCGAGGCCGTCGGCCGCGGCGGCCAGACTGCCACCAGGGGCCTCGGCCAGGTCATGATCACGTATTGCTGAAGGCGGCGTTTTGCCTTGCCACGCTAAGGCAAAACGCCGCCGTCCAGCGCCACTCCACAGGATCGATCGGGCGCCGTGCCGGCCGCTTCCCGGGCGTCAGATGCCGGTAGTGGCCCGCACGGCACCGGTGTCACAGGTTGCCGCGGCGCTCCTGCTCGCGCTCGATGGCCTCGAACAGGGCCTTGAAGTTGCCCTTGCCGAAGCCGAGCGAGCCGTGCCGCTCGATCAGCTCGTAGAACACCGTCGGCCGGTCGCCGATCGGCTTGGTGAAGATCTGCAGCAGGTAGCCGTCCTCGTCGCGGTCGACCAGGATCCGGTGCTCCTTGAGCGTCTCGATCGGCACGCGCACCTCGCCGATGCGGGCCCGCAGCTCCGGGTCGTCGTAGTAGGAGTCAGGCGTCTCGAGGAACTCGACGCCAGCGGCGGCCATCGCGGTCACCGTGGCGATGATGTCGTTGGTGGCCAACGCGATGTGCTGCACACCGGCGCCCTCGTAGAACTCGAGGTACTCGTCGATCTGCGACTTCTTCTTGGCGATCGCCGGCTCGTTGAGCGGGAACTTCACCCGGTGGTTGCCGTTGGAGACCACTTTGGACATCAGCGCCGAGTAGTCGGTCGCGATGTCGTCCCCGACGAACTCCGCCATGTTCACGAAGCCCATCACGCGGTTGTACCACTCGACCCAGTAGTCCATCTTGCCGAGCTCGACGTTGCCGACGCAGTGGTCGACGGCCTGGAACAGGCGCTTCGGCGCGCCTTGCGGCCGCTTGACCGTGCTTTCCTTGGCCACGTAACCGGGCAGGTAGGGGCCGTTGTAGCGGGAGCGGTCGATCAGGCTGTGGCGGGTCTCGCCGTAGGCCGCGATCGCCGCGATCCGCACTGTGCCGTTCTCGTCGGAGACGTCGTGCGGCTCCTCGATCACGGTCGCGCCCTGTTTGCGGGCGTGTTCGACGCACTGGTCCACATCGCCGACCTCGAGCGCCAGATCGGTCACGCCGTCGCCGTGCCTGCGGTGGTGGTCGAGCATGGAGCTGTCCGGCGCCACACCACCGTTGATCACGAACCGGGCCGAGCCCGATTTGAGCACATAGGACTTGTAGTCCCGATTGCCGGTCTCCGGTCCGGAGTACGCGACCAGGCTCATTCCGAACGCGACCTGGTAGAACCACGCGGTCTGGGTGGCGTTGCCGACCACGAAGACCACCGCGTCCATCGACTTGACCGGGAACGGGTCCTTGGCCGAGTCGTACTCCACCAGGCCGACCAGCTGCCTGAGCTGGTCGAAGCTCACGTCGTCCAGCTGCGATTCGGGGCGTCCCAAAGTGTCGGTCATGTACACCAGGATCGTCTTAGGGCCGCAGAATGAGCAAGCGTTGCTCATTTCACTGGACAACCTGCTCAACCTCGACCGGTCGCGGCCGGAGGCCCTGTGCAATAAGACCAGCGTCACCCTTTCTCAACTTGCATAGCGCGCACAACAAGCGAATGCTTGGGTCAGGCAACTAGTTGTAAGAACCAAGCAATTTGTGGTGGAGCACGGGTCATGGCTGACCAAGCACAGGACCTCGCCGTCGCGGAAGAACTCGGGCACCAGTTGATCCGGCTGCTGACCATGGTCGGCAGGGCCAAGGCCCAGTTCTCGCAGGCGACGGGAGACGGCATCGAAAGAGCGGCGTACGCGCTGCTCGCGCACCTGGTGAAAGAAGGTCCGAAGCGGATCACGGCACTGGCTGACGCCGTCCACTCCGACACGTCCACCGTGTCGAGGCAGACCAGTTCGCTGGTGGCGCACGGCCTGGTCGAGCGGAAAGCCGACCCGGTGGACGGCAGGGCGTGCCTGCTGGTGGCCACCGAAGAGGGCCGCGGCACGTTCGACCGGGCCCGAGCCGAGCGGACCAGGCACATCGCCTCCGTGCTGGCCGAGTGGCCCGCGGGCGAACGCCGCACGCTGGTGATGCTGCTCGACCGCCTGAACACGGATTTCGAGAACTACCACCCAGTGGGGGAACCCCGATGACCGAAACCGCCGTCGCGCCGCCGAGGGCGCTGCCGGCACAGCTCTCGCACCGCCAGATCCTGGTGATCCTCAGCGGCCTGATGCTCGGCATGTTCCTGGCCGCGCTCGACCAGACCATCGTCGGCACGTCGATCAGGACGATCGCCGACGACCTGGACGGGCTGAGCCTGCAGGCGTGGGCGACCACCGCGTACCTGATCACGTCGACGATCACCACGCCGATCTACGGCAAGCTGTCCGACATCTACGGGCGAAAGCCGTTCTACCTGCTGGCGATCTCGTTGTTCGTCGTCGGTTCACTGGCCTGCACGTTCTCCCAGTCGATGTACCAGCTCGCGGCCTTCCGCGCGCTGCAGGGACTCGGCGCCGGCGGCCTGATGTCGCTGGCGTTCACGATCATCGCCGACATCGTCTCCCCGCGTGAGCGCGCCAAGTACCAGGGCTACTTCATGGCCGTGTTCGGCACGTCCAGCGTGCTGGGCCCGGTCCTCGGCGGCTTCCTCGCCGGGCAGCAGGACATCGTGGGCATCGACGGCTGGCGCTGGGTGTTCCTGGTGAACGTGCCGATCGGCATCGTCGCGCTGTTCGTGGTGGCGCGGGTGCTGAACGTGCCGCACGAGCGGCACGACCACAAGATCGACTGGCTCGGTGCGCTGACGCTGGTCGTCGGCGTGGTGCCGCTGCTGATCATCGCCGAGCAGGGCCGCGAGTGGGGCTGGGCCTCCGAGCGCGCGATCCTCTGCTACGTCGTCGGCGCGATCGGCCTGGTCGCGTTCGTCCTGGTCGAGGCGAAGATGAAGGACGCGGCGCTGATCCCGTTGCGGCTGTTCCGCAACTCGACGTTCTCTTCTGTGATCCTCGCCGGGGTGATCCTCGGTGTCGGCATGTTCGGCGGGATCACGATGGTGCCGCAGTACCTGCAGATCGTGAAGGGCGAGACGCCCACCTCGGCGGGTCTGCTGATGTTGCCGCTGATGGTCGGCATCATGATCGCGTCGTTCACGTCCGGCCGGATCACCTCGAAGACCGGGCGCTACAAGATCTTCCCGATCATCGGCAGCGCGCTGCTCGTCGTGGGGATGGGCCTGTTCTACACGATCGAAGTGGACAGTCCGCTGTGGCAGCCGATGCTCTACATGGGAGTGTTCGGCCTCGGTCTCGGCTTGTCGATGCAGACGCTGACCATCGCCGCGCAGAACGCCGCACCACCGCGCGACATGGGTGTGGCCACCGCGTCGGCCACGTTCTTCCGGCAGATGGGTGGCACGCTCGGTGTCGCTGTGTTCCTGTCGCTGCTGTTCAGCACGGTCGGCGACAAGATCAGGGAGGCGTTCGAGCGGATCGCGCCGACGAGTGCGTTCCAGCAGGCGCTCAACGACCCGGCGGTCCTCGCCAACCCGCAGAACGCCCAGGTGATCAAGGGACTGCAAGGTGGCGGTGTCGGCAACGTTTTGCAGGACTCGTCGTTCCTGCAGCAGATCGACCCACGGCTGGCGCGGCCGTTCCTCGAGGGCTTCACCGACTCCATCCAGATGGTGTTCCTGGCCGGGATGTTCGTGATGGTGCTGGCGTTCATCGTTTCCTTGTTCATCAAGGAGATCCCGCTGCGCTCCGGCAACGCCATCCAGTCGGCGATGGTGGAGGGCGGCGAGGCCCTGCTCCCGTCGGAGCCGGAGCCCGAGCCCGAGCCCGAACAGCAGCCACGCGGCAAGCACGTGAGGACCGAGGCGGAGACGGTCCCGTTGTCGCTCAACGGGCACCAGCCGTTGATGGGCGCGGTCCAGAACGGCGACGGCTCGGCGGTCGGCGGCGCGATCCTCACCCTGATCGACCACACAGGACAGCAGGTGGCCCGCGGCAACACGGACGCGTTCGGCCGCTACCAGTTGCAGGCGCCGGGATCCGGCGCGTACGTGCTGATCGCGTCCGCGCCGGGACACCAGCCGTCCGCGTCCTCGCTGAGGCTCGACTCGCAGCCGTTGGTGCTCGACCTGACGCTGATCGGCGCGGGCGAGGTCGTCGGCGTCGTCCGCACGGCGCGGGTGGGCAATCCGGTCCAAGCCGCGACCGTGACGCTGACCGACCGCGAAGGGCACGTGATCGGGTCACACCGCAGCGCGTCCGACGGCACGTACCGGTTCACGAGTGTCGGCGCCGGCGCGTACACGCTGGTTGTGAACGCTGACGGCTACAGCCCGGCCGCTGTGCCGCTGGCCGTGCCCGAGGTCGGTGAGGTTCGGCAGGACGTGCAGCTGACCAGCGGTGCCGCGCTGTGCGGCGTCGCTCGCAACCACCGTGGCGTGCCTGTCGCGGAAGCGCGGATCACGATCATCGACAAGGACGGCTCAGTGGTGAGCGTGTCCACGACCGGCGACGACGGCCGCTACCGCATCACGGAACTGGGCGCCGGCGAGTACACGGTCATCGCCAGCGGGTACGCGCCGACGGTCGATCACCTCCGCCTCGGCGATGGTGAACACATGAACCACGACGTGACCCTAGGGTTCGAGGAGTGGAAGTAACACCGATCGACTCGCTGGACGCCCGGCTGCTGCTGTTGCTCACCGACGAGCCGCGGCTGGGCGTCCTGGAGTGTTCCCGGCGCCTCGGCGTCGCCCGTGGCACCGTCCAGGCCCGGTTGGACCGGCTGATCAGGACCGGGGTGCTGACCGGCTTCCCGCCCGCGCTGAACCTGGAAGCGATGGGTTACGGCCTGACGGCGTTCGCGGTCGTGGAGATCGCGCAGGGATACCGCGGTCCGGTGACCGAGGGACTGGCGTCGATCGACGAGGTGTGCGAAGTACACGCGACGACAGGACAGGGCGACCTCCTTGTCAGGATGGTCGCCCAGTCCAACGAAGACCTGCAACGAGTGATCGACGAGGTCGTCAACGTCGCGGGCGTGCAGCGGATGTCCACCTCCATCGCGCTGTCGACGCCCATTCCACTGCGCTCACGCCCACTGCTGGAGCGAGTGGCGAAAACCACCGATTTCACCGACTAGGGCCGGCCGGTTCTGCCCGTCCCGCGCGCCGTCCCTGTCGCTGAGACGTTTCAGCCGTTGTACGGAACCGCCTTGATCAAGGTGACTTTCTGGGACGCGCCGCTGGGCAGCTCGTACTCGCGGGTCTCGCCTTCCTTCGCGCCGAGCAGGGCGCGGCCGAGCGGTGATTCGGGGGAGAACACGTCGAGGTCGCCCTCGGCACCTTCCTCGCGGGTGGCGAGCAGGAACTGCTCGGTGTCGTCGTCGCCGTCGTAGCGGATCGTGAGCACCTTGCCCGGCTCGGCCAGACCGTCGTTCGCGGGCGCCTCGCCCACCTTGGCGTTGCGCAGCAACTCCTGCAGGTGGCGGATGCGCGCCTCGGCTTGCCCCTGCTCCTCTCTTGCCGCGTGGTAGCCACCGTTCTCCTTGAGGTCGCCCTCTTCCCGGCTGGCGTTGATCTTCGCGGCGATGACCGGGCGGTTCTCGATCGCCTCGTCAAGCTCCTGCTTGAGGCGGTTATAGGCTTCCTGCGTCAGCCAGGTCACCTTGCTATCGCTCACGGTCACCAACTCCTCGTCTTGCTCCCGGATCCCGCGGATGCGGGTCGGTGTGCTCCGGTACCCGCGGTCCCGGAACGTCAAAACACGGCCCGCCAGGGGCCGTGCCGGTATAAGAGGATAACACGATCAGTAGTGATCATGTTCCCGAAATGTCCGATTTACCGCCTTCCGGCTTAGGTTTCACTCCGTTGGCGGCGCCTCCGTGGACAGGTAGGGCGGCACCTGGTACGAGCACCCGTACACGTCGGCGGTGACGGGCTCGCCGGAGCTCTTGATCACAGTGGAAAGAGTACTCTCACCTGCTGGAACGAGCACTTCCTTGCGTCCGCCCTCCGAGCCGTCCCGCACTCTCGCGCGCACGACGCACACCGCGGCTTTGCCGGGTTCGTCACGCGTGACGGTGAAAGTGATCTTCACCGAGTCCGGTCCGGCTGGGCTGAACGCCGTACGCTCCGCGTCGATGGGCGAGTTGCCGAGGTTGCTGTAAGCGACGAACGTGATCCCGCCTGCCAGTAACAGCCCGGCGCCGGTCAGTGCCCATCGCCGCGGCCGGCTCATCGGCGCGCGGCCACGCGAGCCGTAGCGGCCGTCCGGCAAGGTGACGCGGCTCTCCAAAACGGGGTCTCCCGACAACTGGACTCGCACCCACGGGAACAATGTGGGTCGCGTACTTGTCGAGTATCCGTGGGGGCCTGGGGCGCTGGCACGCGGGGTACAGGAGAGAGGAACCCATGGCTGAGAAGCTGCGTTTGATGGCGGTACACGCACACCCTGACGACGAGTCGAGCAAGGGTGCCGCGACCATGGCCAAGTACGTGGCTGAAGGGCACGAGGTCATGGTGGTCACGCTCACCGGCGGTGAGCGGGGCAGCATCCTCAACCCGGCCCTGGACCGGCCGGAAGTCCTGGACAACATGACCGAGCTCAGGCGTGCCGAGATGGCCGAGGCCGCGCGCATCCTGGGCATCCGGCACCGCTGGCTCGGCTACGTCGACTCCGGCCTGCCGGAGGGCGACCCCCTGCCGCCGCTGCCGGAGGGCTGCTTCGCGCTGGTCCCGACCGAGGAGGCGGCGGCGAAGCTGGTCGAGGTCGTGCGCGAGTTCCGGCCGCACGTGATCGTCACCTACGACGAGAACGGCGGCTACCCGCACCCCGACCACATCAAGTGCCACGAGGTCTCGGTGGTGGCGTTCGACGCGGCAGGCGACCCGGACCGGTTCCCCGAGGCGGGCGAGCCGTGGACGCCGCTGAAGCTCTACTACTCGCACGGCTTCTCCCGCAAACGCCTGCAGACGATGCACGACGCGATGCTCGCCCGTGGCATGGAGTCGCCCTACGAGGAGTGGCTGAAGAAGTGGACCGACGACAAGGGTGACAACGCCGACCGCATCACCAGCAGGGTCGAGTGCGGGGAGTACTTCCACATCAGGGACGATGCGTTGCGGGCGCACGCGACCCAGATCGATCCCGACAGCCGCTGGTTCGCCATACCCTTGGACCTGCAGATCGAGATCTGGCCGTTCGAGGAGTACGAGCTGGCCCGCTCGCTGGTGGACACGACGCTGCCGGAGGACGACCTGTTCGCCGGCATCAACGAGAAGGTGACCGCATGACCTTCACGGCAATGGTGGCGCAGCCGCCACCCATGCCCGACGACCCGGGCGGCCGGGGTGAGGACTTCGGCAAGTCCTCACCGGTGGGGCTGCTCGTACTGCTGGTGTTCCTGGTGGCGGTGGTGTTCCTGGCCCGCTCCATGAGCAAGCACCTCAAGCGCGTCCCGGCCAGCTTCGACAAGCCGGAAGAAGAAAAGCCCGCCGACGCCTCCTCGTGAGTGGTTGGTCCGGTTCTAACCGGACCAACCACTCACGAGGGTTCACAGGCGAGGGTCGACGGGCTCGGACTCCAGCGCGAGCACAGCGAAGACGCACTCGTGCACCCGCCACAACGGCTCACCGCGCGCCACGCGGTCCAGCGCTTCCAGGCCGAGCGCGTACTCCCGTCCGGCCAGCGACCGCTTACGGCCCAGGTTGCGCTGCTTGAGGCGCTTGAGGTGCCGCGGCTCGGTGTAGTCCGGGCCGTAGATGATCCGCAGGTACTCCCGGCCACGCACCTTCATGCCCGGCTGCACCAGGCCGCGCGGGCCGCGGACGAGGTTCGCGGCCGGTTTGACCACCATTCCCTCGCCACCCGAGCCGGTCATCTCCTCCCACCATGCCGTCGCGGCTGCCACCGAGCTCTCGTCGGTGGCGTCCACGAACAGGCGCTTGGTCGTGGTGAACAGCGACGGATCCGCGGCCACCAGCCGGTCGGCGACGTCCAGGTGCCACGAGTGCGGTTCGTGCGCGTACGAACGGCCCTCGCCTGCCAGCACCTGGAACGGTGCCAGGGTGACGCCGTCCAGGCCGTCCGTGGGCCAGCAGTACCGCCGGTACGCCGCCCGGTAGCCGTCCGCGTTCGCCGCACGTGACCGGGTCGTCGCCAGCAACTCCCCGACGCCGACACCACGTGAGTCTGCTTTGGACAGTTCGGTCAGCGCCGCGGTCAGAGCGGCCGACGAGGCCGCGCCGACCGGCGCGTACTGCTGCGTGATCAGGCCACCTGCCTTGGCGCTCCACGGCATCAGCTCGGCGTCAAGCAACAGCCAGTCGGTGTTCAGCTCCTCCCACAGCCCGGCGCAAGCCGCCCGTACCCGCTCAAGCAACTGCTCGGTCAGCTCCGGCGCGAAGAACGCCCGGCCGGTGCGCGTGTAGATCGCGCCGCCACCGTCGATCCCGAACCTCGCCGCACCGGAATCCCGGCACACAAGGACAACGGCACGCGAACCCATGTGCTTCTCCTCGCACACCACGCTTTGCACGCCGTCAGCGCGGTACGCGTCGAAGGCTTCACGCGGGTGTTCGAGCACGTCGTCCAGTGCCGAGGTCGCGACCGGGCTCATCGTCGGCGGCAGGTACAGCAGCCAGCGCGGGTCGACCGCGAACCGGCTCATCACCTCCAGCGCCGCCGCTGCCTGCTCCGGGCGGACCGAGACGCGACCGTGGTGCGTCGTCTCCACGACGCGCCGCCCTGTCACGTCACCGAGGTCGAGTACATCCGGGTCACGGCGGGCCACCGCGGGCGGCGGCAGTTCGTCCGGCGGCAGCAAGGGCCTGACCGGCTCGTACCAGACCTTGTGCGCCGCGACCGAGACGATCTCCTTCTCCGGGTAGCGCAACGCGGTCAGCCGCCCGCCGAACACGCAGCCGGTGTCCAGGCACATGGTCCCGTTGATCCACTCAGCGGTCGGGGTCGGCGTGTGTCCATACAGGACCATCGCGCGACCGCGGTAGTCATTCGCCCACGGGTAACGCACGGGCAGGCCGTACTCGTCGGTCTCGCCGGTCGAATCGCCGTACAGGGCGAAGCCGCGGACCTTGCTCGACGCGCGGCCGTGGTAGTGCTCCGGCAGACCGGCGTGCGAGACCACGAGGTTGCCGTTGTCCAGCACGTAGTGCGCGATCAGGCCGCCGCAGAACGCCTCGACGCGCTTGCGGAACTCCTCCGTCTCCGCGCCCAGCTGCTCAAGCGACTCCGCCAGGCCGTGCGAGACGCGGACGTTGCGGCCACGCAAAGCCCTGGTCAGCTTCTGCTCGTGGTTGCCGCAGACGCAGAACGCGCTCCCGGCGTCGATCATGCCCATCACGAGCCGCAGCACCCCCGGGGTGTCCGGGCCGCGGTCGACGAGGTCGCCGACGAACACCGCACGGCGCCCCTCCGGGTGCACGGCACCGGCCGAACGGCCCTCGGTGTCCCGGGACAGCACGTACCCGAGCTTCTCGAGCAGCTCCTCCAACTCCGCGCGGCAGCCGTGCACGTCACCGATCACGTCGAACGGCCCGGTCTCCCAGCGCTTGTCGTTGAGCAGCGGCTCGACCTCGATCCCGGCCGCGTCGGCCTCCTCGGGCGTGCGCAGAACGTACACCCGTTTGAAGCCCTCCTTCTCCAGCGACCGGATCGACTTGCGCAGCTCGTTGCGGTGCCTGCGGATCACGTGCGCACCGAAGTCGCGGTCCGCGCGAGCGGCGTTGCGCTCGACGCACAGCGCCTCGGGCATGTCGAGCACGATCGCGACCGGCAGGACGTTGTGCTTCTTGGCCAATCCGATGAGCTGGCCACGCGGCGTGCGCTGCACGTTGGTCGCGTCGATCACGGTCACGAGACCCGCGGCCATCCGCTTCTCGGCGACGAAGTGCAGCGCCTCGAACGCCGGGCCCGACGCGGCCTGGTCGTTCTCGTCGTCGGCGACTAGGCCGCGGAAGAAGTCGCTCGACAGCACCTGCGTCGGCTTGAAGTGCTTGTGCGCGAACGTGGACTTGCCCGAGCCGGACGCGCCGACGAGCACGACCAGCGCCATGTCTGGAATGGACAGGTTCATCGGGTCACCTCGAACACGGCAAGCTGGGTCGGCGGGCCCACTTCGGGGTCGTCCTGGCCGACGGGCAGGTAGCGGACACGGTAGTCGTGGCGTTCGGCGACGCCTTCGGCCCACGCGCGGAACTGCGCGCGCGTCCATTCGAAACGGTGGTCGGTGTGCCGCATCCTGCCCGCAGGCAGCGTCGGGAACCGGACGTTGTACTCGACGTTCGGCGTGGTGACCACGACCGTCGCCGGGCGTGCGGCGCCGAAAACACTGCGCTCCAACGCGGGCAGCCTCGGCTCGTCGAGGTGCTCGATGACCTCCATCAGCACCGCCGCGTCGTAACCAGCCAACGACTGGTCCACATAGGTCAACGCGGACTGGCGCAGCGTGAGCCGGTCGCGCACGCGTTCCGGGGTCCGCTCGAAGCGGCGAGCGGCGACCTCCAGCGCGCGCGAAGACACGTCCACGCCGACGATCTCGGTGAACGAGGTTTCCTTCAGCAGGTCCGTCAGCAGCGCGCCACCACCGCAGCCCAGGTCGAGGACCCGTTTCGCGCCAGCGGCTTTCAGTACCGCGACCACGCTGCCCCTGCGCTGGGTGGCGAGCGGGACCGGGCGGTCCGGCTCCTCGGCGACAACCGGCTCGTCGAGCGCGTTGTCCAGCGCGTCCTCGTCGGTCTCCTCGGCCTCGGCGAGCCTGCTCAACGCGAACCGTACGTACGCCTTGCGGTGCTTGAGGTAGCGGCGGCTGATCAGCTCGCGTGACGGGTGGTCGGCCAGCCAGCCCTCACCCGCGCGCAGCAGCTTGGTGACCTCCTCCTCGGTCACCCAGTAGTGCTTGGCGTTGTCCAGCACGGGCAACAGCACGTACAGGTGACGCAACGCGTCGGAAACCCGGTGGGTCCCGGACAGGCGCAGGTCGACGTACGGCGAATCGCCCCACTCGGGGAACTGCGGGTCGAGCGGCGCGGTACGGGCGTCGACATCCCAGCCCAGCGGCTCGAACAGCTGCGCGACCAGGTCGGCACCGCCGCGCGACGGCACCGCGGGGACGTGGATCCGAAGCGGGATGGCCGTGTCGGCGAGCTCCTGGTGCGACTTGGCGACGCCGTTCATCGCGGTCTTGAACACCGTGCTCAACGCGACCGCCAGCATCGACCCGGCCGCGTACGGCCGGTCGTTGACGTACTGGTTCAGCGTGAAAGCCCGGTCGTGCCTGCCGCGGACGAGCTCGACCGGATCGATGTCCAGCAGCAGCGCCGCCGTGCACTCGTCTTGGCCGGCCGTGGGGTAGAACACGTGTGCCATGCCTGCCGCGACGGGGAAGGATTGAGCCTTGCCGGGGTGCTTGTGCAGCAGGTAGCCGAGATCCGTGGCGGGCCGGTGTGTCGTGGTCAAGGTCAGTAGCACCGCGTGAGTGTCCCGCATCCGCCGTCACCGTTCACCTTGTTTGCCGAACTAGGGTGAGGGCATGGCGAATCGACTGGCTCAGGCCACCAGCCCGTACCTGCTGCAGCACGCCGGCAACCCGGTCGACTGGTGGCCGTGGGGCCCGGAGGCGTTCGCGGAGGCGGAGCGGCGGGACGTACCGGTGTTGCTGTCGATCGGCTATGCCGCGTGCCACTGGTGTCACGTGATGGCGCACGAGTCCTTCGAGGATGCCATCACGGCCGCGTTGATGAACGAGCACTTCGTGAACGTCAAAGTGGACCGCGAGGAGCGGCCGGACGTCGACGCCGTCTACATGACCGCGACGCAGGCGATGACCGGGCAGGGCGGCTGGCCGATGACCTGCTTCCTGACGCCGTCCGGCGAGCCGTTCCACTGCGGCACGTACTACCCGCCGACGCCGCACGGCGGCATGCCGTCGTTCAAGCAGCTGCTCGCCGCGGTCGTTGAGGCGTGGCAGGATCGCTCGGACGAGGTCCGCGAGGCCGCGAGCAAGCTCGTGGCCTCGCTGGCCAAGCACTCCGCCGCGCTGCCCGCGTCCCCTGTGGACACCACGGTGCTCGACGGCGCTGTCGCGTCACTGCTCGGCGACTTCGACCGGCGCAACGGCGGATTCGGTGGCGCGCCGAAATTCCCGCCGTCCATGGTGCTGGAGTTCCTGACCAGGAACCACGAACGCACCGGATCGGTCGAAGCTCTGTCCATGGTGGAGGCAACGGCGGACGCGATGGCGGGCGGCGGTCTCTACGACCAGCTCGCCGGCGGCTTCGCCCGCTACAGCGTCGATCCGTCGTGGGTCGTGCCGCACTTCGAGAAGATGTTGTACGACAACGCTTTGCTGCTCGGCTTGTACACCCACCTGGCCCGGCTGACCGGCAGCCCGACCTACCGGCGCGTCGCGGTCGAGACCGCGCGTTTCCTGATCAGGGACCTCGGTACGCCTGAAGGCGGGTTCGCGTCGTCGCTGGACGCCGACACCGACGGCGTCGAAGGCCTGACGTACGTCTGGACGCCGGTCCAGTTCGCCGAAGTACTCGGTGACGACGCCGAATGGGCGGCGGACCTGTTCGCCGTGACCGAGGAAGGCACGTTCGAGCACGGCACCTCCACGCTCCAGCTGCTGCGGGACCCGGACGACCTCGACCGTTTCGAAAGCGTGCGGTCACGTCTGTCGGCAGTACGTGCGCAGCGGTCGCAGCCCGGCCGTGATGACAAGGTGGTGGCGGCGTGGAACGGTCTCGCGATCACGGCGTTGGCGCAGGCGGGCGTGTATTTCGAGCAGCCGGAACTGGTGTCGGCTGCCGGCCGTGCGGCGGACCTGCTGCTCGACCTGCACGTGGTGGACGGCAAGTTGCGGCGCACGTCGCGTAACGGCCACGTGGGCGAGTCCGCAGGTGTGCTTGAGGACTACGCGTGCCTCGCCGACGGCCTGCTCGCGCTGCACCAGGCAATGGGGGAGCAGCGCCGGCTCGACGCGGCGGTCTCACTGCTGGACAGCGCGTTGGAACGGTTCGTGGACCCGGACAACCCCGGTGCCTTCTTCGACACGGCCGACGACGCCGAGGTGCTGGTCCACCGGCCCGCGGACCCGTCTGACAACGCCAGCCCGTCGGGCGCTTCGGCGTTGGCTTCCGCCCTGCTCACCGCGTCGGCCCTGGTGGGGCATGACCGTGCCACGGTCTACCGCGAGGCCACTGAACAGGCCGTTTCCCGTGCGGGTCTGCTCGCCGAGCGCGCACCGCGGTTCGCCGGGCACTGGCTCGGCGTGGCTGAGGCGATGGCGCACGGACCGGTCCAGGTAGCCGTCGTGGGCGACAGCCCGGAACTGCTCGCAGCGGCCGTCCGCAAGGCGCACGGCGGGGCGATCGTGCTGGCGGGGGAGCCTGACTCGTCGCCGCTGCTGACCGACCGTCCGTTGGTCGACGGTCAGCCTGCCGCCTACGTGTGCCGCGGATATGTCTGCGACCGCCCTGTGACGACGGTCGACGAGCTGGTCACGTCTCTCAGCTGAGCTCCGCTCACAGAGAACGCCCTGGTCGGGACGGAGATGCACGCGTAGCTTGAGTAGTGATGTAATGATGTAATCAAGGAGCTGCGCATGTTTGGAGTACGACACATGGGACGTGGTGGCTGGCACGGACGCGGCGGGTTCAAGGGCCGCGGCGGGTGGCAACAGTCGGACCTGCCGTCGGCTGACGACGCGGCTGCCTGGTTCGCCGGGCGGCTGCCGGACGGCTGGTTCACCGAGCCGCCGACGGTGTCCGTGGACAGGGAAGAAATCATCATCATCGGCACGCTGCCTGCCGTGGAAGGCGAGTTCGAGGACGACGCGGCGAAGGCGGCGGCGGAATCGGGCCGGATCAGCCGGTTCCGCGAGGAGACAAGGGACGAGCGGATCGACATAGCCCGCCAGGCCGAACACCGCTACGGCCGCAAGGTGGCGTGGGGAGCGAAGACCGGCTCGACGGAAGAACTGTTCACCACGCTGTCCGCGCCGGTGATGACCAGGCTGCGCCAGCCGGAACGGCTGATCCTGGACACCCTCGTCGACGCGGGCGTGGCCAGGTCCCGCTCGGAAGCCCTGGCGTGGGCGGTGCGCCTGGTCGGCGAGCACGCCGACACCTGGCTGGCCGAACTGAGGGACGCGATGTCCAAGGTGGACGACCTGAGGGCGAAAGGCCCGGAGTTCGACTCCTGAAGCAGGAGAAGTCCGTCCGGCCGCACACGCGGCCGGACGGACAGGGCTCACCGGACAGAAAACGCGGGGTCGGTGACCAACGCCAGCAACTGTTCGTCGGTCAGCGGATGACGCGCACGCCGCACACTGTCGCTGTTGTACTTCTGTGCCAAGGCATATGACACTCCGCGGTCGTTGTCGATGGCGACGACGACGCCGTCGAGCCGGTAGTGCAGCGCCGAGCGGCGCTGCGAGTCATCCGACCCGTCGCCGTTGAGACCGCCGACGAAAAGTCTGCTGCCGTCCGGCCTGATGGACGGCGTCCCACACTTCAAGCAGCCGTCGCTGAAGACCGTGCGTCGCAACACGACCGGGCCGTAGATGTTCACCGAGACCGACGCGGGCCCGGCCGAGTCGGCGAAGTGCACCTCGAAAAGAATCGAGTCGGTGCCGTCGAGCTGCATGGCGGTGGCGATGGTGACATCCCGGGCCTCCGGCAGCAACCGCGACAGAACCTCGAGCAGGTGAGCCCGGCCGCGAGCGATCTGCGTGCCCAGATCAGGCGCGTCAGCCTTGGCCGTCGGCACAGCCGGAGCGGTCGTCCGCACAGCAGGGGAGATCGGCATACTCGAACCGCTGTTGCCGTAAACCAATGTGGCCACCACAGCACCAACAACAACCAGCGCCGCCGCGCCACTCGCCCCAACCCGCCGCCGCGATCGCAGGCGCTTGGCCGCCCGGTCAGCCACCTCGTCAGGGTCGAACCCCAACTCGGGCTCAGCCAGCGCGAGCCCACGCAGGCCGCCCAGTAGCTCGTCGTCGTTCATCTTCTACAAACCCCCTTCGGCCATCTGAAGCTCAGCCACGATCTCCCGCAACCTGTCCAAGCCGCGAGAGGTCAGGCTCTTGACGTTCCCCTCGGAACAACGCAGAACCGAAGCGACATCGAAGATCGACAGGTCCTGGCAGTAGCGCAAGGCGACAGCGGCCCGCTGCCGAGCGGGCAACTGAGCCAAAGCGGAAACAAGAACGTCGGAAACACCGGAAACCGGATCGGAATGCGGAAGCTCAGGCACAACGCCATCCCGGTTCTCCCTGCGACGCCAAGGCTTGCGCTGCTCATCGAGCCACGAGTTCAGCAAGACCCGACGGGCATAGTTGTCGACGACAGCGCTGTCCCGCAGCCGCGCCCACACCCCGTAAAGCTTGATGAGAGTGGTCTGCGCAAGGTCCTCAGCCAGATGCCAATCACCACACAGCAGATACGCCGTCCGCCGCAGCGACAGCGCCCGGCTACGCGCGAACTCCCGAAACCGAGCATCGTCTTTCGACCTCATGTACCTACCTACGAACGACCAGGCCCAGCAGGTTGCCATACCAAAGACGAAGCGCCACCAGCACGTGGTGACAGCCTCAACGGGTACGTCGCCAACCAGAGCGCGACGTAGCGATCACCGGCTGGCTCTTGTGATCTTCGCCCTTGCGCGTCCTCTGAGCTGCGGTTTCACCTCTTGGCGTCTCTCGCCGATTCTCGGGCCTTGATCTTGGTCCTTCGCGGCTTGGCCGGCGCGAACGTGTGGTTGAGTTCGTAGCGGTTCAGATGACGAGCTGTCCAGTCACCGCGGCGTCCTCGACTTGCCCGGTCCTTGCTCGACCCTTCCCCAATTGCGCGTCAGCACCGGGCTGCCGCCGGGGGTGAACGCGGGACACGCGAATCAGCCGTCGTGGGGTGAGCACGTCGACAAGTTGCGGCGGGCTGGTGATGGGTGAGGACATCTGGCCGATGCACAAGCCGCGGTCGTTTCCCGGCAAGCAGCTGCCGTGGGACGCGATCCTCGATGCCATCGTGTCGGCAGTTCAGAACAGCCTCTGACGGATACCTGGACAGTTTGTCCGGGGTGGTCGACTTGTTCGCGGGTTTCCTCGGTGGACACGCACCCGATCGGGGTGCCGCCAAGGAACCGGAGGCGCGTTATGTGGCTGAGGTGCAGCAGCCCTCGCCCGGCGTTCGTCCACTCGTCGCGGGATGCGACGACGTGGGACTTGCCGTGCAGATCCCAGCTCGTGTCGACGGGCTCGTGGGCGGCTGCGGTGCAACGTGGCGGTGATCGAAGCGATGACGGACCTCCAAGACGAGCCGAGCTCCGGCTCCGCGCATGGACGAGTTCACGAGCACATTGCGGAGGAAGGCATGAAGGGATCGTTCACACCGAACGCTGACGGCCTGGTGCTGGCCAGGCAGCTTCGCCAGTTGCGCGAGAACACGGGACTGACAGTCGGTGAGCAGCTCGGCGGGTCGGCGCGCAAGGCGCACCGGATCGATTACGGGCAGCTGCCGTGGCCGGATGAGCTGGGTATGTACAAGGTGCCTGGTGCCACACAGGCTGTGCCGCGGGACACGTGGGGGTGGCAGCCGCGCCCGACTCACGCAAGCAGAACGGCGAGGGCGCAGTCGCAACTTCCTGATTGGACTCTCGAAACGCACGGCGGTCGTGCCTGGAAGCAGGTCGGGCACGCGGCAACTTTGTCCAATTTGGTCAAAAAGTCTGCATTGCCTGGAAGGCCCAGCGGCGCCGATCAGCAAGACGAGCAGAACGACGAAGGCCGTCACCAGGAAGACTGACGGCCTGGTGACGGCCTGGGCGCGAGATCAAGGTGGGTAAATCCGCAGCTACGGGTACATGGCGAGCCAGATCGCGATGTAGTGGCAGATCGCGGCGAGGATCGTGGCGGCGTGGAAGAACTCGTGGTGGCCGAAGTGACCGGGCCACGGGTTGGGCCACTTCGTGGCGTAGAACACCGCGCCGACCGTGTACAGCAGGCCGCCGGCCAGGATCAGCACCAGTGCCGCTGTGCCCGCGTAGGCGAGCAGGTCGGGCAGGACGAAGACCGCCACCCAGCCGAGCGCGATGTAGATCGGCGTTCCCAGCCAGCGTGGGGCGTGCGGCCAGATCAGTTTCAGCGCCACGCCACCCAGCGCGCCGCCCCAGACCACTGCCAGGACGATGAGGCCCGTGTCGCGGGGCATCGCCAACAGGGAGAACGGGGTGTAGGTGCCTGCGATGAAGATGAAGATCATCGAGTGGTCGAGGCGTTTCATCCACGCCCTGGTCCGCTCGCTCTCCCACCAAGTCCGGTGGTAGAGGGCGCTCACGCCGAACAGGCCGAGCACCGTGGCACCGTAAATCGATGTCGCGAGGGCGGCCGTGCTCGATACCGTCGACGCCGCGAGCGAGATGAGTACGGCGCCTGTGGCTATCGAGACGAAGAATGACCAGAAGTGGAGCTTGCCCCGCATGCTCGGCTTGTCGGCAGGTGTTGGCCGTTCGAGTGTCGCTGCGGTCACGAGTCGCAAGGCTACGGGACGATAACGGCGCGCCATAGCCCCCGTCCTCATTCCACAGAGACTTCACAGGTTTACGCTGCGCTACAACGAATGCGTCCGTCACATAGCCGCTGCCCCCTGCCGGGCGATCGTTCTCAGGTGCGCCCCATTACCCTGGTTCGTCGTGGGTCGACGGAGTTGGATCAGAAGGCGTGTCGCTGATGTCGTGTACCGCCTCTACGAGGCGCGACTGACACAGCAGGTGAACGGCCTCGAACGACGCCCGAGGCACATCGGCGTCATGCTGGACGGCAACCGCCGGTGGGCGCGGGCCGCCGGGTTCTCCGACGTCGCCGACGGCCACCGCGAGGGCGCGGCCCGGATCGCGCGGCTGCTCGAGTGGTGCCAGGAATCCGGCATCGAGGTCGTCACGCTGTGGCTGCTGTCCACCGACAACCTCAACCGTCCCGACTCCGAGCTTGGGCCCTTACTTGGCATCATCGAGGACGTCGTCGACGAGCTCGCCGAGCCGGAGATGCCCTGGCAGCTGCGGATCCTCGGTGCGCTGGACTACCTGCCGTCGGAGACGGCGCACCGGCTGACGGATGCCGCAGCCCGTACGAAGAACAAGACCGGTTTGAAGGTGAACGCCGCGGTCGGTTACGGCGGCCGCCAGGAGATCGCTGACGCTGTCCGCAAGCTGCTGCTCAAGCACGCCGAGCGGGGCACCAGCATCGAGGAACTGGCCGACGTGCTCGACGTCGACCACATCGCCGAGCACCTCTACACCTCCGGCCAGCCCGACCCCGACCTGGTCATCCGTACTTCCGGTGAGCAGCGGATGTCCGGTTTCCTGCTCTGGCAGTCCGCGCACTCGGAGATGTGGTTCTGCGAGGCCTACTGGCCCGACTTCCGGCGGACCGACTTCCTGCGCGCGCTGCGCGACTACGCGCTGCGCCACCGCCGCTTCGGCAACTAGTGGCTCGTCTCGGAACGTCGCTGGGCCGTCGAGAAGGCTTGTCAACGTTTCGAGACGGGCCACCAGGTAGGCCTGACACAGCGAAGTACCGGGAGCATGCCCTACTCCCGGCACTTCGGGCTTCTTGACGAGGTCAGTCGTCGATGCCACCGGATGCGCAGCTCCCGACGCCGACCGGGGAGATGATCGGGATGGCGAGGGCCTGGGTACCGCAGACGCCCACGTTCAGGACGGCGTTGATGTCCTTGGCGATGTCGATGCCCTGGAGGTTCAGCAGACCGATCTGCGGGGCCGCGTGGTCCTCGATGACCGAGTCGGCGAAGGCTGGTCCGCCCAACGTCAGCAATCCGGCGGTCGCCGCGACGACAACAGCAAGTTTCCTCATTTTCGCACTCTCCTAAGTTTCGGGAAGACACTCAGTGGCGAACAGGATGGGTTAGCTGCCCACTACGATCAAACTACAACTGGCGATCCGTATCGGGGATGCCTTTACCACTATCGTGTGATGCTGTTTTTTGTCGAAACACAAAGCGAGCGGGAGCGCCGGAATCGTGTTCCGGCGCTCCCGCTCGCTGGTCAGGCCGACGACGAATTCGTCAGTCGTCGATGCCGCCTTCGACGCACTCCGGCACGAAGATCGGGGAGAGCACCGGGATGGCGAGGGCCTGGGTTCCGCACACGCCCGCGTTCACGGCGGCGTTGATGTCCTTGGCGACGTCGATGCCCTGGAGGTTCACCAGGCCGACCTGCGGGGCCGCGTGGTCCTCGAACAGCACGTCGTTGTCGGCGAACGCGGGGCCGCCCAGCATCAGCAGGCCAGCTGCCGCTGCGGTGACAACAGCGAGTTTCTTCATTTCGTACTCCTAGATCCGGGGCAATACTCGAACGGGAACAGGCGTGAACTCAAACAACTGCCAACAGGGAGAGCTCGCCGTTCATTGCGAAGAACTTACAACTGGTGACCCAGGTTTGCCCGATCGGTTCCACTATCGTGTGACAGTGTTGTTGAAAGTATTGCCCGTTCCGGTGACGTCGAAATTCGTCGCCGCACTGTGAGTGACCCGGCTGGCGCGCCTCTCGCCTGGGAAAACTGGATATCCTCGACGTTCTCGAAGTTCCTGCGTCGATTACGCACGGTTGACTTCGTCACCCGGAAGGGGTGCGGGGATCGGAAAGGCGCACAACACTCCCAGGGGTTCCGGAAAAGAGCTCCGGAACCCCTGGGCGGTGATTTCGTAAATCTATTGGCATGACCTCGTCAGTCGTCGATGCCGCCGGACGCGCAGTTGCCGACACCAACCGGGGACAGCACCGGGATGGCAAGGGCCTGGGTTCCGCACACGCCGGCGTTCACGGCGGCGTTGATGTCCTTGGCGACGTCGATGCCCTGGAGGTTCACCAGGCCGACCTGCGGCCCGGCGTGCTCCTCGATGAGCACGTCGCCGTGGGGCCGGTGGTGACCGGGGCCACCCGAGCCCGGCTCACCCGCGAACGCCGGTCCACCGATCATCAGCAGTCCCGCCGCGACGGCGGCGATCAAACCAGCCTTCTTCACCACTTCACACTCCTCGTTCGGGGATTTACGAGAACAACCGAGAGTTCTTGACCCCCTCGTTCTCGGGGAAGAAGCTACTCGTGATCTTGGTCGGGCACAGGCTCAGTCCACGATTGTGTGACCCGATTTTTTCAAATATCCCCTGATCCGGTGTCGGCGCTTTTTCCGGAATTCGATGCACTGTCGTGACATCGGACGGTGTTTGCCCAGCTACGGACCGCAGCCGCAGGTGTGCTCGCGGTCCCGGGTGGCCGCCGGGACCGCCGATGATCAACTACTGATTGTGATCAGCATCGCCCGTGCGGGGGACGTGCGGAGAGTGGCCCGATCCGGCCCGATGATCCTCCGCAGTGCCTCTGAACTGCGCAGATAACCCTCCGAGGTGGTCGGGCTGGCCTGCTGATCATGTGTCCGGCCGATGACAAATTGGCGAATCACCTGTGTGGCAGCCTGCGCCACCCACCGAAACGCAGGTAGCTTTCGGAAGTGACGGGTCGTGCACATGCGATTCGTCCCGGGAGGCCCTGGTCGTGGCAGTGACGAGCACGAAGGGGCCGGCACCGGGCCCTCTTCGGCGAGGCGCCTGAACAGGTCGCAGTCGTCGAACCAGGGGCCAGGACCGGCCCAACGAGGAAAGCGGACGCCGTGCCGCGTTCGTCAGGGAGTTGCCGTGACCGCACCGCGTTCGGCCAGGCGTTCCGCCGGCCAAGGTTCTTCCCGCAGTTCCTCCCGCGGCGCCTCGCGTCGTACCACCCCCGCACGTCACGTCTACGTGCTGGACACCTCCGTACTGCTCTCGGACCCCTGGGCGCTGACCAGGTTCGCCGAGCACAGCGTGGTGCTCCCGCTCGTGGTGATCTCCGAACTGGAGGGAAAGCGGCACCACCCCGAACTGGGCTGGTTCGCCAGGACCGCCCTGCGCATGCTGGACGACCTGCGGCTGCGGCACGGCAGGCTGGACAAGCCGGTGCCGATCGGCGACGCCGACGGCACGCTGCACGTGGAGCTCAACCACTCGGACCCGTCGGTGCTGCCGGCCGGCTTCCGCACGGACTCCAACGACGCCAGGATCCTGGCGTGCGCGCTCAACCTGGCTGCCGAGGACGCCGGCCAGACCGTCACCCTGGTCACGAAGGACATCCCGCTGCGGGTCAAGGCCGCGGCGTGCGGCCTGACCGCGGACGAGTACCGCGCGCAGGAGGTCACGCCGTCCGGCTGGACGGGCATGGCCGATCTCGACGTGTCCCAGGACGTCGTGGACGCGTTGTTCGCGCAGAACGTCGTCGACCTGGCGGACCACGGCATCGACGAGGCCGCCGAGCTGCCCTGCAACACCGGGCTGCGGTTGCTGGCGGGCACGTCCAGCGCACTCGGCCGAGTCACGCAGGACAAGCAGGTCCGGCTGGTGCGCGGTGACCGCGAGGTCTTCGGCCTGCACGGCCGCTCGGCAGAGCAGCGGATCGCCCTCGACCTGCTGATGGATCCTGACGTCGGCATCGTGTCGCTCGGCGGCCGGGCGGGCACGGGCAAGTCGGCGCTGGCGCTGTGCGCGGGCCTGGAGTCGGTGCTGGAACGCGGCCTGCACCGCAAGGTGGTCGTGTTCCGCCCGGTCTACGCGGTCGGCGGGCAGGAACTGGGCTACCTGCCCGGTTCGGAGAGCGAGAAGATGCAGCCGTGGGCGCAGGCGGTCTTCGACACGCTCGGCGCTCTGGTCAGCCCGCCGGTGATCGAGGAGGTGCTCGACCGCGGCATGCTCGAGGTGCTGCCGTTGACCCACATCCGCGGCCGGTCGTTGCACGACGCGTTCGTCATCGTCGACGAGGCGCAGTCGCTGGAGCGCAACGTGCTGCTCACGGTGCTGTCCAGGCTGGGAACGGGCTCGCGCGTGGTCCTCACCCACGACGTCGCCCAGCGTGACAACCTGCGAGTCGGACGGCACGACGGCGTTGCCGCCGTGATCGAGAAGCTCAAGGGGCACCCGCTGTTCGCGCACGTCACGCTGACCCGGTCGGAGCGTTCGCCGATCGCGGCACTGGTCACCGAGATGCTGGAGGACTACCCCGGCTGAGCTGGTGTGCGGCCTGACCTGGAGGTCGCCGGGTCAGGCCTTGCCGGGGAGCAACGCACGGACCGCGTCGATGGTGTCGGCGTCGGCCGGGTCCTTGTCCGGGCGGTAGCGCAGCACTCGCGCGAACCGCAGCGCCACACCGCCCGGATAACGCGGGCTCACCTGGGCGCCGTCCAGTTCGATCTCCACGACGAACTCCGGCCGGACGTACACCACGTAGTCCTCCGTGCTGGACGCGATGGCCTGCAATTGCTTCGTCTGCCACGCGAGCAGTTCGTCCGTCATGCCCTTGAACGTCTTGCCGACCATGATCGGCGGGCCGCCGTCCGGGTCGCGCGCTCCCAGGTGCAAGTTGGACAGATAGCCCGTTCTCCTGCCGTGCCCCCATTCCGCCGCCAGCACGACGAGATCGAGGGTGTGCTCCGGCTTGACCTTCTGCCACGCCTTACCCCGGCGCCCGGCCGCGTACAACGAGTCAAGCGCCTTGACCATCACGCCTTCGTGCCCCGCCGCGAGCGAATCGGCCAGCAACTGGTCGGCGTCGCTCGTGCCGCCGGGGATGACGTGGTCGCCGACGGCCCGGCGCAACGCCTCGTTGCGTTCGCGCAGCGGCGTGTCGAGCAGGTCCACGCCGTCCAGGTGCAGGCAGTCGAAGAAGTACGGGCGCAGCAACAGTTCACGCTGGTTCGTCGCACCGAACCGGCTCATCGTCTCCTGGAACGGCCGGGGCTTCCCGTCGTCGCGCAACGCCAGCGTCTCCCCGTCGAGCACGACCGACCGGCACGGCAGAGCGAGCACGAGCTCGACCAGTTCCGGCACGCTCGCGGTGATCTCCCTGAGCGTTCTCGTGTAGACGTGGACCTCGTCGCCGTCCTTGTGCACCTGGATCCGCGCACCATCCATTTTGTACTCGACGATGACCTCGCCGAGTTCGGTGAGCGCCGCGTCGAGGCTTTCCGCCGGTGACGCCAGCATCGGCCGGACCGGCCTGCCCACCTCCAGCTTGAACGCGGCGAGCTCAGCCTCCCCACCGGCCAACGCGGCCACGGCCGTCACCGTCAACCGGCCGGAGAGCATGAACGCCCGCCGCACGGCCTCGCCGGGCACTTCGGCGGCCGAGGCGATCGCGTCCAGCATCACGCCCTCCAACGCGCCCTGCCGCAGCTCACCCGTCATCAACCTGCGCAGGAACTCCTGCTCGGCCGCTGTCGCGGCGCCGAACAGCTCGGTGAGCAGGTCGACGCGCTTCTGCGTCGAGCCCTTCCCCGAGGTCACGGACAGCTCCTGGAGGAGCTCGTCGGTGCGTTCCACCGTCAACCCCGGCTCGGTCACGGGCGGCACGTCCAGGTCGGAGAGCGTGCGCCAGCCCGCGCCGGTCCGGCCTTGCCGTGGCGCCCCGGCCAGGAACGCCACAGCGGGCTCGACCGCACCCGGCCCGGCGCCGGCGAGCAGCCCGGCCAGTGCCTTGACCTTGGCCAGGCGGGACCTGGTGGCCGCGACAGCGGCCGAGGTGGTGACGACGTCGGCGAGCAACATGGACCCATCGTGCACCCGGGGTCCGACAGTTTCCGATTGCCCTCGCTCCGCTCGGACGGGTTTTTGTCGCCGGAAGCCGGTCCCACCCGCGCGGAGGGTGGACAATCAACAAGGCTGCTCTCCTCACGCGGCAGGCGTCTTCGCTGCGACCTGCCGATCCGCTTGGGCTGGGGCGATGTCGGGCGTGTTGCGTGGCGCAATCGACCGGCGCGACAAAGCCACTCGGTCGTGAGACCACAATCAGACTTTGGTCGGAGTCTTGCGCTACCTACGGAGAATGGTCCGGGCCCTGCCCGGCGGGCATAGTTGCGGGTGTGAGTCACGCGATTGCCCACCGGCTTCAGCTGCGCCTGCGCCCGCCCGCCAACCAGGTCCACCCGAGGGCTGTGCTGTGGTGGACG
This sequence comes from Kibdelosporangium phytohabitans, assembly GCF_001302585.1. GTDB lineage: Bacteria > Actinomycetota > Actinomycetes > Mycobacteriales > Pseudonocardiaceae > Kibdelosporangium > Kibdelosporangium phytohabitans. The sequence goes on from NZ_CP012752.1 coordinate 1,414,616, forward strand.
CTGCAAGCCTCCATCCTGTGGGTCGTGCTGCTCATCGGCGGCGGGGTGGCGCTCTACTTCAGCAACGCTCCACTGTGGCTGGTCGTCGTGGAGGCCGCCGTCGCGGTCGTCGCGGTCGCCGACCTGATCCTCGAGCCCCGGCTGCAGTACCGGGCGCACCGGTGGGAGGTCACCGACCAGGCCGTCTACGTGCAGTTCGGCGTCATCGTCCGCGAATGGCGGATCGCCCCGCTTTCCCGGGTGCAGACCGTCGACAGCGAGCGCGGACCGTTGCAGCAGTGGCTGAAGCTGGCCACGGTCACCGTCACCACGGCGTCCGCGTCGGGTCCGGTGAAGATCAAGGGGCTCGGTCAGGACGAGGCCGCCGAACTGGTCGACCGGCTGACCGCCATCACGGAGGCGACGCCGGGAGACGCGACATGACCGCGGGCCTGACCACCGAACCGACCACGACGACCTGGCAGCAACTGGACCGCAAGACCGTCTTCGTCGCGCCGCTGATGCCGCTGCTGTCGGTGGTCGGCGCGGTGACGGTGATCGTGTTGTTCCGTGGCTGGGAGAAGGTCGGCTTCTGGGAGCCGGCGATCACAGGGGGTATCGCCGTAGCCCTGTTCGTCGGTACCGCGTGGCACTGGAAGACCACGCGTTACCGGGTCACCGACACGCACGTGGAGTTGCGCATCGGCCTGCTGGTGCGCAAACACCGGTCGCTGCCCAAGGACCGGGTCCGTGCCGTAGACATGTCGGCCAACGTGTTCCACCGGATGTTCGGGTTGAGCGTCGTCACGATCGGCACGGGACGCCACGTCTCGGACTCGGACGACGAGCTGAAGCTGGAAGCGGTGTCCGCGGGGGAGGCCGAAAGGCTGCGGACGCTGCTTCTGCACCGCGCCGAGACGCCGGTCCGGCAGCGGCAGCAGACGGGCACGCTGACCCGGTTCAGCCCGGCGTGGATGCGTTACGCGCCGCTGACCCTGTTCGGGCTCATCGCGGTGGCCGTGCTGATCGGCGGTCTGCTCCAGCTGGCCAGGACGATCGACCTCGACCTGTGGAAGACCGGTCCGATCCGGTCGCTGTTCCACTGGTACGAGACCACGCCGCTCGTGTTCTCGATCCTCGTGACGGGCGCGGTCGTGCTGATGCTGACGACGTTGCTGTCGGTGCTGCTGTACGCGGTCTTCTACTGGGGTTTCGAGCTGACCCGGCAGAACGGGACCCTGCGTGTCCAGTACGGACTCGTCAACAAGCGGTCGGTGTCCATTGAGGAGCAGCGGCTGCGCGGAGTCCGTGTCGACGAACCGCTTCTGGTCAGGGCGACCGGTGGCGCGAAGGTCAAAGCCGTCGCGACAGGCCTGAGCAAGAAGAAGGACGACGACGACAAGTTCGAGCTCGACGCCGACCTGTTGTTGCCGCAGGCGCCGAAGGAAGAGGCCCGCAAGGTCGCGGCGGCCGTGCTCGACACCTACCCGACGCCGACTGACACGGCCCTCGCCAAGCATCCGTTCGCCGCGGCGCGCCGTCTGGTCATGTGGCACGTGATCGGCGGTGCGGCCCCGGCGGTGGTCCTCGGTGTCCTGTCGGTTCTCGACCTCACGCCGTGGTGGATCGCGCAACTGCTGGTGATCCTGATCCCGATCGCCGCGTTGCTGGGTTACGGCGAGTACCGCGGCCTCGGGCACGCCGTCGAAGGTGACTACCTCGTGGTCCGGTGGGGTATCGCGCCGCGCTCGACGGTCGCGCTGCAACGCACCGGCGTGATCGGCTGGAAGGTCCGGCAGTCGTTCTTCCAGCGCCGGGCCCGCTTGATCAGCGTCACCGCCACGGTCGCCGCGGGCAGCGGCGAGTACACGATCCGGTACGCCGACCAGCAGGACGCGCTCGAAGCCGCCGGCACGGCCGTTCCCGGCCTGATGGAGCCGTTCCTCGCCAGGGACTGACAAGCACTCTTCCGGTTGCTCCTCGCGATTGGTTTGAACCGGGTTCGTTACCTGATCGTATCCATGAGTGAGGCGCAGGGGAGGACCAGAGGAGTGGTGTATGTCCCCGTTCGGAAACAACGGCAGGCACCGGAAGCGCGCGACCATCGGCGTGGCCGCTGTTCTCGGAGTCGCGGGTATCGCTGCCGCCGCGTTGGCGTTCACCGGCGGCAGCAGTGAAGCCGCCGAGTCATGCCAGGGGCTTGACACCGCCTTGCAGAACAACTTGAACTTCATCGCCGGTCAGCAGGCGAACCCGGACGCCCAGTCCGAGGCGCGGATCGCGAATCGGCAGGCGGTCGTCGACCTGATCCAGCAGCGCCGCAAGGCAGCGGGCTGCAACGGTGGCGTCGTCGCGCAACCGGTCAACACCGGCGGCTCCGGTGAGTCGTGTGCCGGGCTGGACAAGGCTTTGCAGAACAACTTGAGCTTCGTCGCCGGTCAGCGCGCCGATCCGGATGCCCAGTCGGAGGCGCGGATCGCGAATCGGCAGGCGGTCGTCGACCTGATCCAGCAACGCCGCAAAGCAGCAGGCTGCAACGGCGACGTCGGCGCGGGCGACCAGGGCGGCGGCAACGCGGGCGAGGCGCCCGAAGAGCCCGCCGGGAACGCGGGTGGCGGTGCAGTCGGTGACGTCGTCTGCCAGGGCTCCACTGTGACGCTGTCCGGCGAAGGCGGCGCGCCTGCCGCGTCCAGCAGCCAGTTCCCCGTCGGCACCCGGCTGCGAGTGACCAACTTGGACAACGACAAGTCCACCACGGTCGAGGTCACGTCGGTGTCCGGCAGTTGCGCGCTGTTGAACAACACTGCTTTCGAGCAGGTCCGTGAACCCGGCAAGTTCCTGATCCGGCGCGCCAAGATCGAGCGCGTCGGCTGAGACCCTCCACAGGGGGACCCTTCATGATCCCTGCTCATGAAGGGTTCATTCTCACCGCCTCCGCGAACTCGTCGACAGCGGCGCGGAGGCGGTCGGGTGTGAGCGTCGCGTAACCGACCACGAGGCCGGGGAAGGTTGGTTGTGCCGAGTAGTCGGCAAGTGCTCGCGCGTTCACGCCGCGGGCGGCGAGCGCCTGTGCCAGCAGGCGGTCGTCGACCCCGTCCGGCAGCCGGACGACCAGGTGCAGCCCGGCCGCGATACCGATCGGCCGCCAGTCGGGGAGCCTGCGCGCCAACGCTTCCAGGAGCGCGTCACGCCGCCGCCGGTACAGCGCTCGGGTCCGCCGCAGGTGCCGGTCGTACCCGCCGGACCGCAGCATCAACGCGAAAGCCGCCTGTGGCAAGGTCGCGCAGCCCATGTCGGTGATCCGCTTGCGGGCGATGACGTTGGCGCGTAACCGATCGGGGATCACGGCCCAGCCCAGCCGCAGCGCGGGCGCCAGCACTTTGCTGACACTGCCCTCGTAGATCACCCGCGACGGGTCAAGCGCTTGCATGGCACCGAGCGCGGGCCGGTCGTAGCGGTGCTCGGCGTCGTAGTCGTCCTCGATGATGTAACCGTCGACGTCGCGGGCCCACGCGAGCAAAGCCCTGCGGCGCTCCGGATGCAGCACGGTCCCCAGCGGAAACTGGTGTGCCGCCGTGACAAGCACAGCACGGCAGTCCGTTTTCGCCAGCTCCGACACGCGCAGGCCGTCGCAGTCGGCAGGCACCGCGACCGGCTCGAGTCCGTGCGCCGAAACGAGTTCCCGCTCGCCGGGATGGCACGGGTCCTCCAGTGCGACCTTCGTGTGCCCGGTCATCCGCAGCTGCTCGCAGACCAGCCGCAGCCCGTCGGCGGCGCCGTTGGTGATCACGATCTGGTCCGCTGTCACCGAAACCGCCCGCACCCGGCCCAGATAGCTCGCCAGTTCGGTGCGCAGCGGCGCGAAACCGGCCGGGTCGGGGTAGTCGAGGTCCTCGTCGGGCAAATCCGCGAGCGCGGCCCGTTGCGCCGCGATCCACTCGGCACGCGGAAAAGCCGACAACGCGGGCACGCCCGTACGCAGATCCAGCCGCCACTGCCGGTTCTTCTCCAGCGCGTCACACGTCTCGACAGCGCCGACGGTCGCGACCGTCGTGCCGGAGCCGTGCTTGGCCAGCAGATATCCCTCCGCGACGAGCTGGGTGTACGCGGCCGTGATCGTTCCGCGCGCGACACCGAGCTGCCCGGCCAGGTCACGGCTCGACGGCAGCCGGGCGCCGGGCTGCAGGCGCCCGTCCCTGATCGCGTCCCGCAGCGAGGACTCGATCGCCCGGCCGCGCTTGGGGCCGTCGGGCAGCAGGAGCTCGCGCAAAGTGGTCCAGTTCGCGGCCATGGAAGTGGAGCTTAAAGCTAGACCACATCTCCGACACGATCTTTTCCGTGAACAAGGCGATGGTGGCGGCCGGGGTGGCGTGTGTGCTGGTGGGCGCCTCGGTACCGGTCACGGGCATGCTCGACGGCTACCCGATCCTGGCTGGGCAGGCGATCCGTTACGCGGTGGGCGCGCTCACGCTGCTGCTGTGGCTCAGGGGACGGCTGAAGATGCCGTCGTGGCGGGACACGCCCGGCCTGATCGGCATGGTCGGCGCGGGGATGCTCGGCTTCAACGCCGGGATCCTGGTGGCGCAGCGGTACGCCACGCCCGGCTTCGTCGCTGCCGTCCTCGGCGCGAGCCCGCTCGTGCTGGCCGTCATCGCGCCCGCCATGGCCGGGAAGATGCCGAATCCCCGTACGGTCGTCGGAGCACTGCTGGTCGTGACCGGGGTCGTCGTGCTGACCGGCGGCGGTTCGTGGCACGGGCCCGGCCTGGTGCTGTCGTTGCTCGTGCTGGCCGGGGAAGCGTCGTTCACGCTGGCCGGAGTCGGTGTGGTGCGCCGGATCGGCCCGGCCGCCGCTTCGACGTGGGCGTGTGTCGGCGCCGCGGTGGGCGGATCGGTGTTCACGACGTGGCGAGGCGAATGGGCGTTGCCGACCTGGCAGCAAGCGTTGGCGTTGGTGCTCCTGGGTGTCCTGGTGACAGCGGTCGGCTTCGTCTTCTGGTACCGGGGCGTGTCGGCGCTCGGCGCGGATCGCGTCGGGGTGCTGATCGGCCTGATGCCGCTGTCCGGACTGGGGGTCGCGGTGATCGTCGGCGCGCAACCGCTGACGATCACCGCGCTGTTCGGAGCCCTCGTCGTCGCGCTGGGATGCGCGGCCGGACTCAGCGGAAACCGTGATAGATCGCGGACATGTCGGCGCCGCCGTGACCCCGCTCCGACGCCCGAGCCAGCACCGACCGGATCGCCGTGACGACCGCGGGGTCCACGCCGACCTGCCGCATCGCCTCGGCGATCAGGCCGGCGTCCTTGACCGCGCCTTCCAGCGTGAACGCGGGCGTGAAGTCGCCCGCGATCGTCGCCTCGCCCTTGAGCTGGGCGTACGGCGAGTCGGACGCGGCACCGGCGATGCCGTCGAGGAACAGTCGCGGGTCCAGGCCGAGGCTTTCGGCGAACGTGATGGCCTGGCCCGTCCCCGCGACGATCGCCAGGATCCACGAGTTGAGCACCAGCTTGAGGCGGGTGGCGTCGCCCGGCTTGTCCGAAACCCGCACAGTCCGCTGCCCGACGGCGTCGAAAACCGGCTGCGCCTTGGCTTTCGCCGACTCGGGCCCGGAGGCGAGCACGAGCAGCGTGCCGTTCTCCGCGGGCTGCTTGGTGCCGAGCACCGGCGCGTCCACGTAGGTGCCGTTCTGCTCGGCCAGGCGGAGCGTGGCGTCCACGCCGATGGTGCCCATCTGCAGCCACACCGCGTCCGACGGGATGTCCTTGACCACCGAATCGACGGCGTCCGCGTCGAACAGCATCGTGACGACGACGTCCGCGCCCGCGACCGCCTCGGCGGGCGTGCCGGCGACCGTCGCGATGTCAGCCAGCGCCTCGGCCTTGTCGCGGGAACGGTTCCACACCCGCAGCGGCAGACCGGCTTTCGCGATGTTGCGGGCCATCCCGGCACCCATGATGCCGGTGCCCAGTAGAGCGATCACTTGTTCCCTCCGCGTGCCATGCGCAGCACGTCCAGTGCCTCGTCGAGCTGCTCGACAGTCAGCTTGCCGGATTCGACGTGACCGCGCTCGATGACCACCTCGCGGATGGTCTTGCGCTCCTTGAGCGACTGCTTGGCGATCGAAGCCGCTTCCTCGTAACCGATGTAGCGGTTCAACGGGGTCACAATGGACGGTGAGGACTCGGCGTACTCACTGGTCCGCTCGGTGTCCACCTCGGTCCCGTCGAGGACCTTGCCGGCCAGCAGCCTGGACACCGCGGCGATCAGCCGCGCGGACTCCAGCACGTTGCGCGCGATCACCGGCAGCATCACGTTGAGCTGGAAGTTGCCCTGGCTGCCCGCGAACGCCACCGCCGCGTCGTTGCCGATCACCTGCGCGACCACCATCATCGTGGCCTCGGAGATCACCGGGTTGACCTTGCCCGGCATGATCGACGACCCGGGCTGCAGATCCGGCAGCCGCAGCTCGGCCAGGCCGGTCCGCGGTCCGGACCCCAGCCAGCGCAGGTCATTGGCGATCTTGAACAGCGACACCGCGACCGTCCGCAGCTGCCCGGACGTCTCCACGACACCGTCCTGCGTCGCCTGCGCCTCGAAGTGGTCACGCGCCTCGGTGAGCGGAAGGCCGGTCGCCTCGGCCAGTTCGGCGGAAACCAGGCCGCCGAAGTTCTCCGGCGCGTTCAGGCCGCTGCCCACCGCCGTGCCGCCGATCGGCAGCTCGGCCAGCCGGGGCAGGGACGCCTGGAGCCGCTCGACGCCGTACCGGACCTGCGCGGCCCACGCGCCCGCCTCCTGGCCGAGCGTGATGGGCACCGCGTCCATCAGGTGCGTACGCCCGGACTTGACGACATCCGCCCAATCCCGCGCCCGGTTCTCCAGCGACGTTGCCAAGTGCTCAAGTGCGGGGATGACGTCCTGCGCGACCGCCTCGGTGGCCGCGACGCGGATCGTGGTCGGGAAGGTGTCGTTGGACGACTGCGACGCGTTGACGTGGTCGTTCGGGTGCACGTCGCTGCCGAGCGCACGGCTGGCCAGGGTGGCGATGACCTCGTTGGCGTTCATGTTCGACGAGGTGCCCGAGCCGGTCTGGAACACGTCGATCGGGAAGTGCTCGTCGTGCTTGCCGTCGGCGACCTCGCCGGCGGCCTGCGCGATCGCGTCCGCCGTGGCCGCGTCCAGCACACCGAGCTGCTTGTTCACCCGCGCCGCCGCGCCCTTGAGCAGGCCGAGCGCCCTGATCTGGGCCCGCTCGAGGCCGCGGCCGGAGATCGGGAAGTTCTCCACGGCTCGCTGCGTCTGCGCCCGCCACAGCGCGTCGGCCGGGACACGGACCTCACCCATGGTGTCGTGCTCGATGCGGTACTCACGTTCTGCCATACCCAGAGTGTTCACCCTATTCGCCGGGTTGTGCTCGTCGTAGGCTCGTGATCGTTCCCACCACCACGGGGGTGTCTGTTGACAGACGTCGATTTGTTGATCATCGGGGCCGGACCGACCGGCCTGTTCGCCGCCTATTACGCGGGTTTCCGAGACCTGTCCACCGCGATCGTGGATTCCCTGCCGGAACCGGGCGGTCAGGTGACCGCGATGTACCCGGAGAAGCAGATCTTCGACGTGGCCGGGTTCCCGGCGGTGCGCGGCCGTGACCTGGTAGCGGCACTGGTCGAGCAGGCGGCGCAGTGGAAGCCGACATACCTGTTGGGGCGCAAGGCAAGCACCCTGACACCGGTGGACGGCGGCGGCTACGAGGTAGGCCTCGGCGACGGCGGCGTGGTTCGCGCGGGCGCGGTGCTGATCACGGCGGGGATCGGCGAGTTCACGCCCCGGCCGCTGCCCGCCGGCGACGGCTGGCTGGGCCGGGGAATGGTGCACTTCGTGCCGGAACTGGACGTCTACCGCGACAAACACGTGGTCGTCGTCGGCGGCGGCGACTCGGCGTTCGACTGGGCGCTGGCCCTGCACCCGATCGCGGCGAGCGTGAAACTGGTGCACCGCAGAGCCAAGTTCCGCGCGCACCCGCCCACAGTCCGCCAGGTCGAGGCCCTCGGCGTGCCGATCATCACGGACGCCGAGGTCACGGTGCTGCGCGGCGAACCGACCGTGCGCGAGGTCGAGATCACGGTCAAGGGCCAGCCACCGGCGGTTCACCAGGCGGACGTCGTGGTCGCGGCGCTGGGTTTCACGGCCGACCTGGGCCCGATCGAGTCGTGGGGCCTGAAACTGAGCCACCGCGCGATCGACGTGGACAGCACGGGCAGAACGGCCATCGACCGGGTTTACGCCGCCGGTGACGTGGCGAACTACCCGGGCAAGGTCAAGCTCATCGCGACCGGTTTCGGCGAGGCGGCCACTGCCGTGAACAACATCGCGGTGGCATTGAACCCGGAGGCGCACCTGTTCCCCGGTCACTCCAGCAACGAGGGCTGAAAGACCTCGTGAGTGTTTGCGCCGGTTCTAACCGGCGCAAACACTCACGAGCTGGTCAGGGCCTTCACGACGGCGTGAGTCGCGTCACCGAGTACCTCGACCTGTTCGCGGGTCAAGTGGTCGAAGAAGTGCCTGCGGACCGACTCCACGTGCAGCGGGGCCGCGGCCTCGATGGCTTTGCGGCCCGCTTTGGTGAGCACGATCGTCGCCCCGCGGGCGTCGTCGGCGCATTCCTCGCGGGTGACCAGGCCGCGTTGCTGCATGCGCGTCACGTGGTGCGAGAGCCTGCTTTGCGACCACATCATGCGTTCGGCCAGCTTCTTGAGCCGGTAGCGGTGGTTCTTCGACTCCGCCAACGTCGACAGCACGTCGTAGTCCGGTTCCGACAGGCCTGATTCGTGCGCCATGTCGCGGTTCACCTGCGCGTTGAGCAGCAGGAACATCTGCCGGTAACCGCGCCAGGCGCGGTCCTCGGTCTCGTCGAGCCAACGCGGTTGCACCATACCGGACACTGTAGCGTTTGTTGACATGTCATGTACATTGCGATGATGGACGAAAAGCTGAGGGATCTTGTTGCCACGAGCACGAAAGGCGTGCTCGTGACGCTCAAACGGGACGGGCGGCCGCAGCTGTCGAACGTCACCTACAGGTTCGCTGACGGCACCATCCGCATCTCGGTCACCGACGGCCGCGCGAAGACCAAGAACCTCCTGCGCGACCCGCGGGCGAGCTTCTACGTCACCAACGACACGTTCGGCCGGTACGCCGTGGCGGAGGGCACCGCGACCCTGTCCGATGTCGCGAAAGCCCCGGACGACGACGCCGTTGACGAACTCGTCGAGCTGTACCGGTCCATCGCGGGGGAGCACCCGGACTGGGACGAGTACCGCGCCGCCATGGTCGCCGACGGCCGGCGCGTCGTGCGCATCCCCGTGGACCGCGTCTACGGCCTGGCCATGGACTAAGCGACGACCTCAACGCCCGCTTTGACCGCCAGCGCGTCGAAGAAGACCTTGGCCACGTCCGGCGCCAAGTGCACACACCCGTGCGACGGCTCGGTCAGCGGGCCCTCGTGGAACGCGATCCCACCCGGCGCGAAGAACACCGAATGCGGCATCGGCAGGCCGTAGATGCTGGACGTGTGCACGGCGTCCTTCCACGCCACCTTGAACGTCCCCACAGGCGTCTCGTGGCCTGGACGGCCGTGCGTGACGGGCACCGGCCCGTACTCGGCCACGCCGTCCTTCATCAGCCACGCCAGGTTCTGCGACAAGCTCACGCATGCCCGTACCTGCGCTGTGCACGGCGGCGCCGGGACGACGACCGGCTGCGGCTCGGGTGACGGTGAACTGGTCGTCGGTGCCGTCGTCGTTGTCGACGTGCTCGGCGGCGGGACCTGCACAGCCTGCTGTGTCCCGCCGGAACAGGCGGTGACCAGCAGGGCAGCCGCTGGGAGAACCAAGGCCAGGCGCATGAAAAAACCTTCCCTCTGACGCGTGCAGTGTTACTCACGCCCCAGAGGGAAGGCCGGTTGCAAGAAACGGATCTACCTGACGACCTCGACCACGTCACCGACGGCGAGCGAGCCGAAGAACTTCTGCGCGGCGGCAGGCGACAGGTGGATGCAGCCGTGCGACTTCTCCCGCAGGCTGCCCTGGTGGAAGGCGATCCCGCCGTTGAAGAACACCGACCACGGCATCGGCGCGTTGTTGAAGATGCTGCTCTTGTGGTTCTTGTTCTTGAACTGCACCCGGAACGAGCCGGGCGGCGTCGCGTAGCCCTTGCGGCCGTGTGTGATCGGCACCGGGCCGTAGACGACCTTGCCGTTGTCCATCAGCCACGACTGGTTGGTCGACAGCTTGATGCACGCCTTCGCCGCCGTGCTGCACGGCGCCTCGGCGGACTGCGTCGGCTGGGGCTTCGGCGTCGTCGGCTTGGGGGTGGTCTTGCTCGTCGTCGGCTTCGGCGTCGTGGTCTTCGGGGTCGTCGGCGTCTGCGACGAGGCCGGCGCGGACGATGACGTCGGCGCGGAGCTGCTGGTCGGCGTCGACGTCGCCGAGGTGGCGCCGCTCGTGACAGGCACGACCTGCTGGCCCGCGGTCAGGTCCACCGGCTGCGGCGAAGAACAGGCGCTGAGCACGGCCGCAGCGGCTACGGCCGCCCCCACAATCAGCTTGCGTACCCGCATGGTCTCTCCCTCAGCCTGTTGATTCCTATGCCTTAGAAGACGACTGGCCCTACCTGTGGGTTGCGCACGAAAGGTCTCAACCGGATCTCAGTGCTGTTACGTGATTTGCTTGTCGATCCAGTCCACATAGGCGCTCGCACTGGTGTATATGGACGGTCCGGTGCCGCAGGACTGGCTGTCGTCACCCGCTCTGCTGGTCACGCCGACAAGGCGCCAGCCCGTGCCGTCCTTGGCGATCTGCGGGCCGCCGGAGTCCCCGTGGCACGCTCCCGCGACGCCGCCGGGACTGTCCGTGCACAGCTCCAGCATCCCGTCGATGCCGAGGCACTTGCCCGTCTCGACCAGCCGGGTGTCGAGCTGCTGGAGCTTCGCGGACGGGCCGCACTCGCCGAGCACCGGACACCGCTGGCCCCAGCCGAGCAACCTGGTCGTCGCGCCGACCGGCGCACTGCCGATCGGCACAGGTGCCACTTGGACCGGTTTCGCGAGCTTCACCAGCGCGATGTCGTTGCCCGGTCGCACGCCGTCGAACCCCGGGTGCACGACGATCTTCGCGACCGCCGACACCTCACCGCCGCGCAGCAGGTCGTTGCTGCCCGTCCGTGCCCTGATGTCGGCAGGCGGGTCGTTCTGCACGCAGTGCGCCGCCGTGAGCACCCAGTCCGGCCGGATCAGCGAACCACCGCAGAAGTGCTCGCCGCCGACGTCCTGGATCGATGCCATGAAGACGTACGGCTGGTCGGCGTCCTGCCCACCGACGATCGGCGTGACCAATGTCGACAAGCCGAGAACCAGAGCGCGCAGCACCGTTCGAAGGTACGCGCCGCCGCCGCGGACCGCGATCAGGCCGCCGAATGATTCACCAGCGGCCCAGGTCGCGGTCCGTCATCGCCGATTCACCACATCGAGCGGCCGTTACGGCAGCGGGGGGAGCGTCTCGTCCTCGTCGGCGTGCTTCGGGTCGAAGTCGACCGTCGAGTACTCCCGAAGCTTGGTCAGCCGGTGGAAACCGTCGATCATCCGCACGGTGCCGGACTTCGAACGCATCACGATGGACTGCGTCGTGCAGCCGCCGGACCGGTAGTGCACACCGCGCAGCAGGTCGCCGTCGGTGATCCCGGTCGCACAGAAGAACACGTTGTCGCCGCTGACCAGGTCGTCGGTGGCCAGCACGCGGTCGAGGTCGTGGCCGGCGTCGATCGCCTTCTGCCGTTCGGCGTCGTCCTGCGGCCACAGCCGCGCCTGGATCGCGCCGCCCATGCACTTCAACGCGGACGCCGCGATGATCCCCTCCGGCGTGCCGCCGATCCCGAGCAGCATGTCGACACCGGTGTTGGGCCGGGCGGCGGAGATCGCGCCCGCGACGTCGCCGTCGGAGATGAAGTGGATGCGCGCACCGGCCCGCCGCACCTCGGCGACCAGCTGCTCGTGCCGTGGACGGTCCAAAATGCACACTGTGACGTCGGAAACGTCGGTGTGCTTGGCTTTCGCGACCCGCCTGATGTTCTCGGCGACCGGCGCGGTGAGGTCGATCACGTCGGCGGCCTCCGGGCCGACGGCGATCTTCTCCATGTAGAACACCGCGGACGGGTCGAACATCGCGCCGCGCTCGGCGACCGCGAGCACCGCGATGGCGTTCGGCATCCCTTTGGCCATCAGGGTTGTGCCGTCGATCGGGTCGACGGCGACGTCGCACGCCGGACCGTTGCCGTCGCCGACTTCCTCGCCGTTGAACAGCATCGGGGCTTCGTCCTTCTCGCCCTCGCCGATGACGACCACGCCCTGCATGGAGACCGTGCCGATCAGCTTGCGCATGGCGTCGACCGCGGCGCCGTCGCCACCGTTCTTGTCACCGCGGCCCACCCAGCGGCCAGCCGACATGGCCGCCGCCTCGGTGACCCTGACCAGTTCGAGTGCGAGGTTGCGGTCCGGCAATTCGCGCCTGCTCGTGGCATCGGCTGAAGTCATCTTCGGCTCCCTGGTCTGGTCGTCGCGACCTGTCGATCCTCGCAGATCGGGCGGGGCCCGAGGAAACAGTGTGTGACGCTGACTGCGACGATGAAGGGGTGTCCGCACCATCCCGGTTCAAAACAAGCGCGCGCGACATGGTGTTGTCGCTCGTGGTACTGCTCGCGATCATCGGATCGATCGTGTGGCTGACGCAGGGGTGTGAGTTCAGTCCCAGCGGCCCGACGGTCGACCCGAGCTCGGCCCCGACCGTGGACGCGTCGAAGGAGCTGAGCGGCGCGGCCCGGCGCGTGGACTTCCCCGTCCGGCTGCCCGCCGTACCGGCGGACTGGCGCGCCAACTCGTCGAACACGGTCCCGCTCGGGCAAGGAGCGACGAGGACGACCGCGGTCCGAGTCGGCTGGATCACACCGGGCGGGAAGTACCTGCGCCTGAGCCAGTCGAAGGCGCCGGTGGAGGACCTCGTGGTGATGGAAGCGGGCGGCGGTGTGTCGGCGAGCAGCACAGGCTCGGTCGACGTCGCGGGCAGGACGTGGGCCAAGCACCGCGGCAAGGGCGACGAACCGTCGTGGGTGCTCCCGTTGGACGGCGTCCAGCTGTTGATCACCGGCAGTGGGACGGACGAGGACTTCCGCACGCTGGCGACGGCGGCCCAGACGGCGAAGCCGATCGCCAAGTCCTGAACACCGTGAAGCGGCCCGGGACGCACCGAGCCGCCGCACGGTCACGTTGCCTGTCAGACCTTCGCCAACGCCTTGCCCAGCGCACCGGCGGCGGTGTCGGACAACCCCGCCACGCTCTTGAGGTGGTCGGCGATCCGCGACACGGCCTCTTCCGGTGCGGCGCTGTCGACCTTGATCCTCTCCAGGATGTCGGCGAGGGTGGGCAGGGCCTCGCGCAGGAGTTGGGCGATCGGCCAGAGGATCAGGTCGTTCAGCGCGTCGCCGAGCTGCGGCAGGACGACGCTGAGGCCGAGGCCGATGGTCTCGAGCAGGCCACCGGCGGCCGGGCCGAGGAAGCGCAGCGCCGCGACCGCGAACGGCTGGAGGATCTTGAAGGCCACCTTGAACGCCTCGACGAGGTCGAAGCCGATGTCGCGGGTGGAGACCTGGGTCAGCAGCGCCTTGGACTCGTCGAGCTGGGCGACGAGAGCGGTGTCACCGGCCTCGGCGGCCTTGCGGGTCAGGACGTCCACCTGCTCGGCGGAGACGGACTGACGCAGGGTGCTCAGCATGCTGTACGCGGCGTCCTGCTGCTCAGCGGTGACCGTGGCCCGCACCTGGCCGGCCTCGCCGGCGGCGAGGGCAGCCGGAGCGAAACCGGAAACGAGAACGGCTGACGTGACCACGACGGCAATGGGCTTGAGAACGGAACGCGAGGGCATTGTTTCTCCTTGCAGGCGGGAAATCATGACCGGGTGAAAAAGCCCGGAGTCTCGCGAAGAAAAACGACCGGATTTCACCCCGATGTGAAATCCGGCCGGTGTGTCAGAGGTTGACGGCGAGGCCCTTGCCGAGGAAGGAAGCGGCCTCGGCGGGAAGGCCCTCGACCGTGTGCAGGTGGTCGGCGATCAGTGCGGCGACCTCGTCCGCGGAGAGGGATTCGATCTCGATGCCCTCGATGAAGTCCGCGAGCTTGGGCGCCCACTCCTTGATGAGAGCGGCGATCGGCTTGAAGATGAGGTCGTTGATGGCGCCGCCGACCTCGGGGATGAGGGTGAGGCCGGAGCCGATGATCTCGAGGATGCCTGCGGCGATCGGGCCGCCGTAGCGAAGGGCGGCAACCAGAACCGGCTGGAGGAACCGGAGCAGCTCCTTGACGGCGGCAACCAAGTCGATGTCCTGAGTGGACACGCGACCAGCGGCGTCCTTGACCGCGGCCAACTGCGCGGCGAGGGCGGTGTCACCAGCGGCGGTGACCTGCGCGGCAAGCGCATCGACCCGCTCGGGAGCGATGGCCTGGCGCAGGGTGGTCAGAAGCCGCTGGGCAGCGTCCTCCTGCTGGGCGCTGATCGTGGCGTGAACCCGGTCGGCCTCAGCGGCCGCGACGGCGGTCGGAGCGAACCCGGCGACGAGAATGGCAGAGGTAACCACCGCGGCAATAGGCTTGATAATGGTGCGCGAAGACATTTCTTCTCCTTGCGGCGAAGTCGGGGAAAACGTGGCCGAACGCTAAGGGCTGGCGGTGTGCCGGGTCAGCGGGATGTGGTGTAACCCTCAGTGTTCGCCCGATTTCACCCCGTGCATAAAATGCCGTTGGCCTGCGAGTTTCTCGAAAAGTCTTGTGGATGTCATCTTGGCGTTGCCAAGTTGGGGGTAACCCGCCCGGGTTATCAACCCCGGATAATCATGTGCCGTTGAAAATAACGCGGGGTGATTGGCCTCTTCACTCGCCTTTGTGCGGCCCGCGCGCAAGCGCAGAAAAGGCCTAAGGGCAGGAGCGCCCACGCCCCAAAACACACCAAGGATCCAGAGCGCAAGACAGGAAGAACACCAAACACAGGGCTCCTGCCCAGAGGCCAGCCCCCGGCGAGGGACGGCTTGTTCCGCGCATACGCCCTGGTCGAACACCCACCGCGAGAAGCCGAAGATGCACCCACCGAACCGGGCGGCACAGCCTCCACAACGAGCAACACCTCAGAGGCCCGGCCCCCGACAGCACTGCAGCATGGAGAGATGAAAGCCAGGAAAGAAGCCAACCCTGGTCCAGTCCATCGAGGGTGCAGGCTGGTCAAGGGCGTCACCGGCACATCGTGGACAACTGGATTTACCGGTGGTCCCTTTGGTTTGACGGGTTTCTACTTGGTGTCCTTGTCGGCTGCGGCCAGGGCAGCCTCTACGCGTTCGCGTGCGCCTGCGAGGTGGCGGTCGCAGATCTTCGCGAGTGCTTCTCCGCGTTCCCACAGGGCGAGTGAGTCCTCCAGGGACAGGCCGCCCGCTTCCAGTTTCGCCACCACGTCCGCGAGTTCGTCACGGGCTTGCTCGTAGCCGAGTTGTTCGTCGCTCACTTGATCATGCTCCCAACGCGGGCCACTGCTGTCGCGACTGCTTCGTCGTAGCCGATGAAGGCTTCGGCGAACTCCGCTCCGTCGCGCTCTGCCACCGCGTCTTCTATTCTTTCCCTGGCTTGGGTTATCCGGGTTCGCAGGCGGGTTCCGTCGCCGTACCACCAGGCTGTCCCCGCGTAGATCGCTGTCGCGTCCGCGAGTTGCCGGAGTCTTTGCGGCAGCAGCCTTCTTCCCGGTGAGTCGCAGCCGCCCAGCAACGCCGCCCAGCACTCTGCCGCTGCCGCGTCCGCTTGTTCCGCGCTCAGGCGCACCATTTCGGCGCCGGTGGTTGCTGTCGCTGCCATCGTCGACGGGAGGAAGGCCGGCCTAATCGCCGGTCGCATTGTCACCGTTGCCTCCCCTCCCCGACTCGGATGATCCCTGCTCCTCGGTCACGGTCGCGTGCACGGCGCCGTCTCCCACCCGTACCCGTAGGTGGGTACCGGGTGACGCGTCGGTCACCGACCGTAGAACCCTGAGATTTTCATCCAGAGTGACGAATTGCACAACCGCGTATCCCCGGGCCAGAGTGGCGGCTGGGCCGAGGGTCGTCAAGCGGGCTTTGGTCCCGTCGATCCGGGCCTGTTCGGCCTTGACCAGCGAGATGATCTCCCGCCGGATCCGCTGGCGGGCCACTTCCACCTGTTCAGCGTGCCTTTCCAGCGGTTTCAGCGGATCGGCGAGAACCGGCCTGCTGCGCAGTTGATCAAGCAGTCTCCGTTCACGATCCACCCAGCCGTGTAGTGCCCGGCGGGCGCGATCGCGCAACGTGCGGATTCGGGTGATCTCCTCCGCCACGTCCGGCACGACGCGTTTGCCCGCGTCGGTCGGCGTCGAGCACCTCAGGTCGGCGACGTGGTCGAGCAGCGGGGTGTCCGGTTCGTGCCCGATCGCGCTGACGACCGGCGTGCGGCAGGCGTACACCGCCCGGCACAGCGTTTCGTCGGAGAACGGCAACAGGTCCTCCACGCTGCCGCCGCCGCGGGCGATCACGATGACGTCGACTTGCTCGTCCCGATCCAGCACCGACAGTGCGTCCAGGATCTGCGGGACCGCGAGAACTCCTTGCACCGCAACGTTTTCCACGCGGAAGTGCACCGCTGGCCAACGGGCGCGGGCGTTGACGAGCACGTCGCGTTCGGCCGCCGACGCACGGCCGGTGATCAGTCCGATCGTGCGCGGCAGGAACGGCAGCCTGCGTTTGCGGGACCGCTCGAACAGCCCTTCCGCGCCCAGCAGCTTGCGCAGCCGCTCGATCCGGGCGAGCAACTCCCCGATGCCCACCGCCCTGATCTCGTCCGCGCGGAGGCTCAGCGTGCCGCGGTTCATGAAGAACGCCGGACGGCCGTGCACGATCACCCGCGCGCCTTCGGTCAGCGGCGGCTGGAACTCCCGCAGCAGCTGACCGGTGCACGTCACGGTCATGGACACGTCGGCGGCGGGGTCCCGCAACGTGAGGAACGCGGTCTGGTTGCCCGGCCGCAGCGACAGCTGCGTGACCTGGCCCTCCACCCACACCGCGCCGAGCCTGCTGATCCACTCGTTGATCTTGCGGGCGACCGTGCGGACCGGCCACGGCTGCTCCGCTGTTGTCTGTTCGGTCACTGCTGCTCGGGCGACGAGGACGCCGAGACGGACGCGATCCGGCGGGTCAGCATGCCGATGAACGAGGGCCGCGCCGCGTTCGCCTCTTCGTAGCGCAGCAGGTCCTCGAGTTCGGCCTCGGAGAACGTCCGCAGCCGCGCACGCAGCTGAGGCAGCGACAACTCGTCGTAGTTGGCGACACCGGCCGGTGGCGGGGACTGCTCGTCGACGGCGTCGGCTTCGGCGATCGCCGACTCCTCCATCTGCCACGGGTCGGGCACGACCGCGCCGTTGGCCTCCGGGTCCGGCGCTGCCGCCGGGCGGCTGACGTCATACGTGTCGGCGTCCTCGTCGAACGTCGCCCACTCGGGCGTCTCCTCGACCGGACGCAACGACGCCAGCACCTCATCGCCCCTGATGGCGAGCGCCGTGATCTCCTGCTGCACTCTCATCGACAGCTGCATCGCTTGGCTGGCAACGGTTACCGGCAGTCCCACGAGTTTTTCCGGCAGCTCACGCGCGCGCTCGACGGCGGTCGCGGCGAGACCGGCGGCGACCCGGAACGGCAGCGGCAAAGGCGTCATGCGCATAGCCTGCCGCAGATCACCCCGAGAACCCAACTAGGACCCAGGTCACTCCGGGTGTCGCCGTACCCTGGGAGGCATGAGCGATACGACCAAACGGGTACTGCTGGCCAAGCCACGTGGTTACTGCGCGGGGGTGGACCGGGCAGTGGTGACCGTGGAGAAGGCGCTCGAAAAGTACGGACCGCCGGTGTACGTGCGCAAGGAGATCGTGCACAACGTTCACGTGGTGGAGACGCTGCGCGAGCGTGGCGTGATCTTCGTCGACGAGACGTCCGAGGTGCCCGAGGGCGCGCTCGTGGTGTTCTCGGCGCACGGTGTGTCCCCGCAGGTGCACCAGGAGGCGGCGGAGCGCGGGCTGCGCACGATCGACGCCACCTGTCCGCTGGTGACCAAGGTGCACAAGGAAGCCGTCCGGTTCGCCAAGGACGACTACGACATCCTGCTGATCGGCCACGAGGGCCACGAGGAGGTCGAGGGCACCGCCGGTGAGGCGCCCGACCACATCCAGCTGGTCGACACGGCCGACGACGCGGCCAAGGTGCAGGTGCGCGACCCGAGCAAGGTGATCTGGCTGTCGCAGACCACGCTGTCGGTCGACGAGACCATGCAGCGGGTGGACCAGCTCAAGGAACGCTTCCCGATGCTGTCGGACCCGCCCAGCGACGACATCTGCTACGCCACGTCCAACCGGCAGTTCGCGGTGAAGACGATGGCGCCGGAGTGCGATCTGGTGATCGTGGTCGGCTCGCAGAACTCGTCCAACTCCAAGCGGCTCGTCGAGGTCGCGTTGCTGGCGGGCGCCAAGGCCTCGCACCTGATCGACTACGCCCACCAGATCGACGAGTCATGGCTCGACGGTGTGTCGACGGTCGGCGTGACCTCCGGTGCGTCCGTGCCGGACAACCTCGTCATGGACGTGCTCGCGTACCTGGCCGAGCGCGACTACCTGGACGTCCAGGAGATCACCACGGCGAACGAGAAGATCGCGTTCTCGCTGCCGAGGGAACTGCGCAAGGACCTCAAGACCGGCTGAGCACGCCGGACACGCACGAAAAAGGGCTACCCGGGGATCGCCGGGTAGCCCCTTTCACGTCGAGACGTCAGTAGTCGTCGCGCGGACGGCGCCGTGGCGGCTGCTGCGAGCTGCGCGGGCGACCGCCGTCCTGGTCCCTGGGGCGCTGGGGGTTGCGCCGCGGTGGCGCCTCGCCACGGTCGCGTCGGCCTTCCTGCTCCCGCGAAGGACGGCGAGACGGCGGATTCTCGCCACGCCTGCCCGCGGCTGCCTGCGGTCGCTCACGGGGCTCCCTGCGGCTGCCGTCGCGTTCACGGTCACGGCTGGGCGACCGGCGGGCGGGCGGGGCCTCGTCGGCGAAGTCCGCGTCCCTGTCCCGGCCACGGGGACGGCGCGCGGGGCGCTCGTCCTCGCCGACGTCCGAGCTCGCCGCCTGCGCGTCCGGGTTGCGCTGCAGGAACAGCCGGATGACACCGAGCACGATCGTCGCGGCCGTGGCACCGGCCATCCACGGGAACGAGCTGGCCAGCGGCAGCGCGACCTCGAAGAGCAGCTTCTTGGTCCCGGACTCGGCCGCCGCGCCGGTCGGCTCCCGCCCCATCAGCTGCACCGGGATGAACGTCACGGCGAAGATCAACGGGGGCTGCACCATCGGCCCGAACAGGTTGCGTCGCCGCACACCAAGCACCGCCAGCACGCATCCGGCCAGGAACAGCGCGTGGTACAGGCCGAACCCGGTCAGCTGGTTGTCGTCGACCAGTCTGCTCTTGTCGATCACCGCACCGGCTGTGGCCAGCAGCAGCGCCAGCAGGACGGCGCCCCACCAAGGCAGCCCACGACGGTTACCGAAGACGGGACGTTCGTCCCACGCGGCCTCTGCCGCGTCCATGTCAAGATCGCTGTCGCGATCGCGCGTGGCGGTCACGCTTCCACACGGTAGACGCTCGCAGGTAGGGGCTGTCGTACCAGCCGTCAATAGCCGTCGGGTTTAGCCCGTTCGGTGTGATTCCAGCCACTCCATCAGCCTCAGTTGTGTCTGATTTGGCCGGGTACCACTCCTCGGTCGTGTTCGGTCGTCACTCTCTATTACCCCACGGACCTGCCATTGGGGTGCCAGGAATCGCCGACCGCCTCCTCCTCCCGTTCGGAAACGCCCGTCGTGACCTCGTCCGCGCGCCGGACGGCCGTGATGGGGGTGGGACTGGCCGCCGCGTCGGTCAGCGGCCCCACGGCCGCGCGGAAGCCCTCCAGGGCGTCCAGCTCACGTCGCCGGGCGGACAGGAACCGTTGCAGGTGGGTACTGGACAGGTTGACCGCGTCGACGGCCGCGCCCGCCATCCGGTGCGCGTTGGCGGCCGTGGCACGGACGGACTCGACATCGGCGGCCAGCGCACGCTCGGTGGCGGCGAACAGCGCACCCGACGCCACGACGGCGAAACCAGTTGGCCCGCACAGGAAAACCCGCCTGTCGAGCAGCCAGCGCAACAGGTTCGGATCGGTGTCCAGCGCGGCGACGACCGCGGCGTCCGACGGGACGAACATGATCGTTCCGTAGATCGCGTCGGCCCACCGCTGGTAGCCCTTGCCCGCCAGGTCCGCCGCGCGCGACCGGATGTTGCGGACGTGCACCCGCAACGCGTCGAGCCGCTCCTCCGCGTCGGACGTCTCGACCGCCTCGGCCCACGTGGCCATGGATGCCTTGGCGTCAACGGGAACCCGCCTGCCGTCGCCGACCAGCAGGACGAGGTCCGGGCGGACCGAGCCGCCACCGGCCAGGTCGGTCTGCAGGGTGAAGTGGATGCCCTCCCGTAACCCGAGCGCCCTGGCCGTCTCGACGAGCACCTGCTCGCCGAGCTCGCCGCGGCCGGAGATGGACGCGAACGCCACCTCGTAGCGCCGCAGCGCCGTGTGCTGCTCGTCGGAACGCGTGCGCTCGGCCGCGAGCTGCTGCATCGCCGCCTCCGTGCGCCGCATCCCGTCGGTGTAGAGCTTCCAGAGCGCCAGCACCGCACCGATGAGCAGCAGGGACAGAACAACCACTGCCCAAGCCACCGTCAGGTCCCTTCTCCGAGTCGAGGGCGCCATCATGACCGAGGGGTCTGACAGTTTTGCCCGTTGTTCAGTTCTAGCTGGGGATTTCACTCTGTCGTGGCAACACGCCGGGGGTGGTGCCGGGGAATGTCGGCGCCGACCCCTAACTTGGTCACATGAGGTTGCTGCACACGTCCGACTGGCACGTGGGGCGGACCTTCCACGGCGCGGACCTGCTGGCCGACCAGGAGTCGGTGCTCAGCGGCCTCGCGGACCTCGTTGCCGACGAGCGCGTCGACGTCGTGGTGGTCGCCGGCGACATCTACGACCGCGCGGTCCCGTCGGCCGAAGCGGTGCAGGTGTACGAACGCGTGCTGGTGCGCATCCGCGAGGCAGGCGCCCAGCTGGTGATCACGCCAGGCAACCACGACTCGGCGCCGAGGCTCGGCGCGATCGGGAAGTTCGCCGAGGCGGGCGGTCTGCACATGCGGACCAGGATTCCCGACATCGACCGGCCGGTGCTGCTGCGCGACGACCACGGCGACGTCGCGTTGTACGGAATCCCTTACCTGGAACCGGAAGTCGCCAGGCACTCGCTGGGAACGGCCGAGCGCGGGCACACCGGTGTGCTGACCGAGGCGATGCGGCGGATCCGTGCCGACCTCGCGACCAGGCAGGCGCGGTCGGTGGTGCTGGCGCACGCGTTCGTGACCGGTGGCGAGGCGTGCGACTCCGAGCGGCCGATCGCGGTCGGCGGCGTCGAACAGGTGCCGGGGTCGACCTTCGACGGCGTCGACTACGTCGCGCTGGGGCACTTGCACGGCGCGCAGGAGCTGGCGAACCACCTGAGGTACTCGGGCAGCCCGCTGGCGTACTCGTTCTCCGAGGCGCGGCAGCACAAGTCGGTGTGGCTGGTGGAGATCGACGAGGCGGGACTGGCCGGGGCCGAACGCCGGATGCTTCCCGTGCCGAGGCAACTGGCCAAGCTCAACGGCCTGATGGCCGACCTGCTCGGCGACCCGGCCAACGACGAGTTCCACGAGCACTACTTGTCCGTGACGGTCACCGACCAGATCAGACCGGTGGATGCGTTGCGGCGCCTGCAAGAACGCTTCCCGTACGCGGTGCACATGGAGTGGCAGCCCGCGGGTGGCCGTGGCGCGGAGGCCTTGCGCTACAGCGAAGCCGTGCGTGGCAGGGATGATCTTGACGTGGCGTGCTGTTTCGTCGAGCACGCGCGTGGCGGACGGCCGTCCGAGCGCGAAAGCGGCTGGTTGCGTGCGGCGCTGGAGACCGTCACCGCAGCGGAGAGCGAGAAAGAGCGATGAGGCTGCACAGCTTGGAGGTGACCGCCTTCGGCCCGTACCCGGGCACGGAGACGGTCGACTTCGACGTGCTGGGCGCGGACGGCCTGTTCCTGCTGCACGGCGAGACCGGCGCGGGCAAGACGACCCTGCTCGACGCGATCGCGTTCGCCTTGTTCGGCAAGGTCCCGGGGGTGCGCAACGACGCGCGGCGCCTGCGTTGCGACTACGCGGACAACGACACGCTGACCGAGGTCAAGCTGGAGCTGACGGTGCAGGGGCACCGGCTGCGCCTGATCCGCGGACCGGAGTACGAGCGGCCGAAGAAGCGCGGCGACGGAACCACGAAACAGCAGGCCAGGGCGTCGCTGACGTGGCTGGGGGACCCGCCGGGCGGGTACGAGCGCGACGGGCTGATCCGGATCGACGAGGTCAGCCGGACGGTCGAACGCCTGCTCGGGATGAGCGCGGAGCAGTTCTTCCAGGTCGTGCTGCTGCCACAGGGCGAGTTCGCGCGGTTCCTCCGCGCGGACACGCAGGAACGCGAGCAGCTGCTGGAGAAGCTGTTCAGCACGTACCGCTTCGCGGACGTCGAACGCTGGTTCCGCGACCGCAGAACGGAATGCTTCCGCGACTTGGAGAGCCGCCGGGCTGGGGCGATGCGCCTGGTCGCGCGGGTCGCGCAGGCCGCGGGCGACGAACCACCGGAGGACCAGTCCGCCGACGGCGAGTGGCTCGACCTGGTCGCGGCCCGGCTCGGCGAGGCCGAGACGGCGGCACGCGAGAAGGCCAAGCTGGCAGGCGTGGCCGCCACAACAGCCGAGCAGGAGATGACCAGGGCACGTGAACTGGCCGATCGCGTGCGGAGGCTGCGAAACGCCCGTGCCGAACTCGCCGAGTGCGAGCGGATGCGTCCACAGCAACAGGAATGGTTCGCCGAACGCGCCAAGGCGCGGCGCGCGGTGCCCGTGGTCGTGGCCAACCGCGGCGCGGCGCAGTTGCGGGTCGAACTGGAGCACGCCACCCGTGCCGAGGAAGAAGCGATCGTCCTGGCGACGAAAGCGGGCTTCAAGCGGCTGGACGCCGACGAGGCCCACCTGCGTGCGGAATCGGCCCGGCTGACCGAGGAGGCAGGCGGCCTCGCTCAGCTGCTGGAGGACGCCAAGCAGCAGAAGAAGGCCAAACTGCGGCTGACGAAGCTGATCGACGCGGACTGGGCGGCCGAGGAGAAGGTCACCAGCCTCGAAGCTGAACTGGTCGCGTTGCCGGAGCAGATCAAAGCGGCGGCGGAGGAACTGGCCCAGGCGCGGGAGGCGGCGGCCCGCCTCGACGGCCTGAAGGCCAAGAAGGCGGAACTGACCCAGCGGGCGCAGCTGCGCGAACGCCTCGGTGACGCGGAGGAGCGCGTCAAAAGCGCGGAGGCGGTCCTGACCAAGGCCGTCGACGCGCACCAGCAAGCCCGTGACCACTCGTTGACGATCAGAGCCCGGCGCCTGGACGGCATGGCGGCGGAACTGGCGAGCGGGCTGGCGGACGGCGACGCCTGCCCGGTCTGCGGTTCGGCCGACCACCCGGCCCTCGCCAGCCCGGTTCCCGGCGCGGTCAGCGAAGCCGAGGAAGCGGCTGCCGTCGCGATGGAGCAGGACGCGCAGAACGAGCGCGCGGCGGCGGAACGCGCCCACCACGCGGCGATCGCCGACCTGACCGCGCTGCAGGAACGGATCGCCGCGGGCGGCGAATCGTCCGACCTGTCCGAAGTGGACAAACTGCTCGCTGCGGCGGCGGAGCTGGCGGCGAAGCGTGAACCGCAGAGCCGCCTGGTGGGGGAGCTGGACAGGCGTTCGGCGTCGATCTCGGCGGAACTCTCCGCGGCGAAACAAGAACTGGCGAGCCTGCGGACCGAACGCGAGCAACTCGGGAAAACCGTGGAGATGCGCCAGAAACGCCTCGACCCGGCCCGAGGCGAATACGCGGACGTACGCCTACGCCGTGAACACGTCCTGCTCTCGGCCGCGGCCGTGACCGAGCTCCTGAGCGCCCGCGGACAGCGTGAGCAGCTGTCGAAGCGGTTGACAGCACAGCAGACCGAGGTGCACGAAGCAGCGATCTCGGCGGGATTCGCCGAGGTCGCGGACGCACTCGAGGCCGCCCGTGACGAACTGCGCCTCGCCGACCTCGACCGGATGATCAGCTCGCTGGAGAACAAGGAAGCCGCGGCGCGTGCCGCCCTGGCCGAGCCGGACCTGGCCGACATCGACCCGGAAACCTCAGTGGACCTGGAGGAACTGGCAGCCTCGCTCGCCAGGGCCCGCGAGGTCGCGGACGCGGAAGTCGCCGTGCTCCGGGAGGCCGAACGCCGCTCGCGCGACGTCCGTGCCCTCGCCACGAGGTTGCGCGCGGAATGGGCCGCTCTACAGCCGGTGGAAGCGGAGTACGCGGATCTCGCCGCGCTGACCGACGTGGTGAACGGCCGAGGGCAGAACTCACGCCGGATGTCCCTGCGCTCCTACGTCCTGGCTGCCCGGTTGGAGGAAGTCGCGGTCGCCGCGACTGCGCGGCTGTCGCGGATGAGCCAGGGCCGGTACTCGTTCGTGCACTCCGATGCCCGCGGTTCGCACGGCACGCGCGGCGGGCTCGGGCTGGACGTGCTCGACGACTACTCGGGCAAGATCAGGCCCGCCAAGACCTTGTCCGGCGGGGAGTCCTTCCTGGCCTCGCTGGCTCTGGCGCTCGGCCTGGCGGATGTCGTCGCGGCGGAGACCGGCGGCGCTCTGCTGGACACGTTGTTCGTCGACGAGGGTTTCGGCACGCTCGACGCCGACACCCTCGACGAGGTCATGGACACTTTGGACGAACTCCGGGCCGGTGGCCGCGTGGTCGGCTTGGTTTCCCACGTCGAGGAACTGCGTCAGCGGATCCCGGTCCGGCTGCGCGTGCGCAAGGCGCGTTCCGGATCCAGACTGGAGATCATCGCCTGAGCCGGGTGTATACGGCGATCTCGTGAAGCACGAGGCAAAGCCCGTGGTGCACGTTCATGAACTGGACAAGCCAACGAACGCTTATAGCCCGGTGGGGATGTTCGGGAGTGAGCTGAAGCTGGAGTTTCCCTTCCCCATTGTGCTCGACCTGGACCACCTCGTCCGAGCCGAATGACCTAGACCGTTTCGTGCTCTAGCAGCCAGCGCTTGGCGGGCAGGCCCCAGCGGAAACCGCCGATGCTGCCGTCGGTACGCAGAACCCGGTGGCACGGAACGAAGAGCGCGACAGGGTTACGTGCACACGCGCTGGCGGCGGCCCGCACGGCCGATGGCCGCCCGGCGAGGTCGGCGAACTGCGCGTACGTCACGGGAGCACCTGCCGGAACGGTCCGCAGAACCTTCCACGCGTGCTGGATGAACTCGCCGGACCGCTGGTTGACCACGATGTCCTCGATGGCTCCGACATCGCCGGAGTGGTACGCGGCCACGGCCTTGGTGACCTGGCCCAGATCCGCGCGTTCCCGCACCTCGACGGGCCGGATGGACGGGTGGATCAGGCCGACGAGGTCGTTGACGTCGCCGGTCCAGCCGGACGCGACGACCTCGTCATCGCGTACGACGGCGGTGAAGGGACCGATCGGGGTGTCCACAACAGAATATTCAGTCATGATGTCCTCAAGTCTGCTCGCCACAAGTGCATGCCCGCGTACGAACGCCAAGGCGCCCACGCCACGGACCGCGCGGCGAGATCGGTGATACCGAGTTTCTCCGCCCCCTTGCGCAACGCCACGTCGCCACGCAGCAGGATGTCAGGCGCCCCCAGCACGCGCATCTTCACGTAGCCGGAGGTCCACGGGCCGATGCCGCGGAACATCTCCAACTGCATGGTGAGCTCGTCCGGGTCGGCGCCGACGTGGACGTCCAGGGTGCCGGACGCGATCGCCGCGCTGACCGTGCGGATCGCGTCGATCCGCGTGCGCGGGCCGGTCAGCACTTCCGCGCCGTGCTCCGCGATCGCTTCAGGTGTGGGGAACAGTGTCGTCAGGGTGCCGTCCGGTGCTTGCAGGCGTTCGCCGAGCGCGTCGGCGAGACGACTCAACGCGGTCCGGGCGGACGCGACCGTGATCTGCTGGCCGATCAGGGCACGCAACACGATCTCCGGGCCGTCCACGCTGCCCGGCACCCGGATCCCGGGTGTCTTGAGCACCCATGGCTCCAGCGCCGCGTCCTTGGCCAGCAGTTCGTCGACCGCGCACGGGTCCGCGTCGAGGTCGAACAGCCTGCGCAGCCTGGACACCGCGCTGCCGAGGTCACGCATGTCCGACAAGCGCAGCGTGCAGTCGACGTGATCGGGCGCCGGGTACATCCAGGCTGTTCCGGTGCCGTGCGGCAGCCGCAACGTCCGCGCGTACCCGCCGTTGACGTCCTCGACTCCCGCGACCGCGCGGGCTTTGAGGAAGTCCACGATCCCCGTTCCGTCGTAGGGCTGGCGGAACGCCAAGCGCAGGTTCACCTTCCCCGCTGTCGCGAGTGGACGGTGACGTTTCGTGCCGATCCGCAACTGGGTCGGCGTCGCCGCGAACACGGCGCGGATCGTGTCGTTGAACTGCCGGATGCTCGCGAAGCCCGCGGCGAACGCCACGTCGGCGAACGACAGCGTCGTCGTCTCGATCAACAACCGGGCCGAATGCGCCCGGTGTGCCCTGGCCAGCGCCAACGGGCTCGCGCCGAGCTCTGCCGTGAGCATCCGCGTGACGTGCCGCTCCGAGTAGCCGAGGCGTGTCGCCAGGCCGGGCACGCCTTCCCGCTCAACGATCCCGTCGGAGATCAGTCGCATCGCACGTCCGGCCAGGTCAGCCCGCAGATTCCACTCCGGCGAGCCGGGCACGGCATCCGGCAGGCACCGGCGGCAGGCACGGTAACCAGCCGCCTGCGCTGCCGCCGCCGTCGCGTAGAATTCGACGTTGCGGCGCTTGGGCGTGGTCGCGGGGCAGGAGGGCCTGCAGTAGATCCCGGTCGTACGGACCGCCAGGATGAACTGGCCGTCGAACCGGGGGTCCCGGGATGCGACGGCTCGGTATCCGCGTTCCGTGTCGATGAACATACGTTGACGGTACGTCTGCCGGGTGGCCCGAACTAGCGGGAATCAGACATTGCCGTCGGCGGGTCGTTGGAACCGTGCTGAACAGGTAATATAACAAGGAAACTATATAGCTGACGCCCTATATTGAGGGTCGTTAGACTGGTTCGTCGTGAGCCTCACCCTTGGGATCGTCGGTCTGCCGAACGTCGGTAAGTCCACGCTGTTCAACGCGCTGACCAACAACGACGTACTGGCGGCCAACTACCCGTTCGCGACGATCGAGCCGAACGTCGGCGTCGTCCCCCTGCCCGACCCGCGGCTGGACAAGCTGGCCGAGCTGTTCTCGTCGGAGAAGATCGTGCCTGCGACCGTGTCGTTCGTCGACATCGCGGGCATCGTGAAGGGCGCGTCGGAAGGCGAGGGGCTCGGCAACAAGTTCCTGGCGAACATCCGTGAGGCCAACGCGATCTGCCAGGTGATCCGCGTCTTCGACGACCCCGACGTGGTCCACGTGGACGGCACGGTCGACCCGTCGAGCGACATCGAGACGATCAACACCGAACTGATCCTCGCGGACCTGCAGACGCTCGAGAAAGCGTTGCCGCGCCTGGAGAAGGAAGCGCGCACCCGCAAGGAAGCCCGCCCGGCCCTCGACGCGGCCAAGAACGCGCAGGAGATCCTCAACTCCGGCAAGACCCTCTTCGCCGCGGACATCGACAGCACGCTGCTGCGTGAGCTGAGCCTGCTGACCCTCAAGCCGTTCCTGTACGTCTTCAACGCCGACGAGGCCGTGCTGACCGACCCGGCGAGGCGCGCGGAGCTGGAGAAGCTGGTCGCACCGGCCGACGCGGTGTTCCTCGACGCCAAGGTGGAAGCGGAACTGCTCGAACTCGACGACGAGTCCCGCCGCGAACTGCTCGAGTCGATCGGCCAGGACGAGCCCGGCCTGTACTCGCTGGCGCGTGCGGGCTTCCACACCCTCGGCCTGCAGACGTACCTGACCGCAGGGCCGAAGGAATCCCGCGCGTGGACCATCCGTAAAGGCGACACCGCGCCGCAGGCGGCAGGCGTCATCCACACCGACTTCGAGCGCGGCTTCATCAAAGCCGAGATCGTGTCGTACGACGACCTCGTCGCCGCCGGCTCGATGGCCGCCGCCAAGTCCGCCGGCAAGGTCCGGATGGAAGGCAAGGGCTACGTCATGGCCGACGGCGACGTCGTGGAGTTCCGCTTCAACGTCTGACGCGAAGGCGTGACCCGGGTGGGCGCTGCCCTACCCGGGCTTCGGAGCGGGTGTTCCGTTCGGCCAGACACAGGGCGACGTGGCGCCCAGCGAAAGGTCGCCGTTCGCGGATTCCTGGATCGACGTGCTGAAACCGTCGTTCTTGTTCACGACGGAGATCCAGTTCTCCTTCGGCCGCTTGTCGGACAGGACGACGAAGTCGTGGCTCGTCCACCATCGCACGAGGGCTTCGGCGACCTCCGCGTTGCGCTCACGCGGGACGTCTCGCAGCCAGTAGTCCCGGCTGACGTAGACGCGGCCCCGCGGCCCGTTGTCGCTGGGGTCATTGCATTCGGTGTCGTCGAATCGGGACAGCAGTTCGAGTCGCGGTGGTGGGTTCAGGCTCGAGGCCGCGTCCTGCGGGTACTGCTCAGCCCGCTTGTTCGCTCTGCGGTATCCGGTGAGTTCGGTCTTCGCCGCGTCGGCGCGGCGCCGTTCCACCCCTCGAGCTTCCTGGTCTTTTGGTCGAGGTCGTCGCCGCGGTCCCGGATGCCGTCGGCTGCCTTCTGCCAGTTGCCCGCTTCCTCGGTGAAGGCGTTCGGGGGGTCGACACGCCCCACCCCTTTGGCTGTTACTCCCCGTAAGCCATTGCTCACCATAGGGCAGGTGTGTGGTTGTCGCGACGGGACCCGTACTCCTACCCGTTCGGATCAATTGCCTGCGTCAGGCGGTCGGCGGAATCAATCAGCAGGTGAAGTGACGCAGGCTCGAATGGCATTCGGCGCAATCGGTTGGGCCTTTCGGTGACGCTGTTCGAATGATGTTGATCGCAGCGTTCGCACAGGTTTCGAACTCGACCTCGCTGGTAACTCCTTAGGTGTCCCCAATGGAGGTGTCATGATCATTCTCGGTGCGATCCTGCTCGTCATCGGCTTATTGACCAGTATCTCGATCCTGACGACGATCGGCGGGATCCTGCTGGTGGTGGGCCTGATCCTCACTATTCTCGGTGCTGTCGGCCGTCCGCTCGGCCGCAAGACTTATTACTGATCGTGACCAAGGACCCCTGCCGGTGGAAAGACCGGCAGGGGTCCTTGGTGTTCACGTCAGTGCCGCAGTAGGTCGTATGCCGCCGAGCCGATCAGTTCGAGTGAAACCTGAAGGCGCTCAAGGCTGATGTTGTCCTCGATGGTGTCTTCCGGTGTGTGGTAGGTCGGCTCGAGCAATGCCGGGCCGCCTTCCCCGCGCCAGCTGAAGTTGGCGGCGGGAATGCCTTTTTCGTGGAACGGCACGTGGTCGCTCGAACCTCGCGCGACCGGGCCCTTCGTCCTCGGCTCGTAGCCGAGCCGTTTCGCTGCCGCCGCAACGGCTTGCGTCGTCGCGTTGTTGGCTCCGTCGACCGACAGCAGCCAGTAGATGTGCGCCGGGTCGTAGGCTGTCGCGACCATGTCGTTCTGGAACGTCCCGCTGATCCGTTTGATGTCCGGTTCGGACAGCTGGGACACGTAGTAGCGCGAGCCGATCAGGCCGTACTCCTCCGCGCCCCACAGTGCGAAGCGGATCGCCTTGTTGGTCGGCAAGTAGCGCAGCACCCGCGCCAGCTCCAGGCACAGCACTGTTCCGCTGCCGTCGTCGTTGGCGCCGGGGGAGCCGGGCACGCTGTCGTAGTGCGCGGTCACCATGACGACTTTGTTGTCCCGGTTCGGGAACGTCGCCGGGCGTTCCGCGATCACGTTGCAGGACGTCAGATTCCTGTGCCGGACCGTGGACGCGCTGACCTTCACCGTGCCCTTCGCCAGGCGTTCACGCAGCCGCTCGACGTGCACCTGCGCCAGGCCGAGCACCGGGATGGTCACCGGCGTCGGCAGGGTCGGCGAGAACGCCGACAGCCTGCGCAACGGGTCCGGCCCGATCCGGCCGATCAGCACAGCGGCCGCACCTCGCTGTGCCGCAGTCAGGTACGCGTCCGCGATGTTCGTCACGGCCGCGATGAGCACGATCTTGCCCGTCACGTCGGCCGGCACCGCTGAGCCGTCACCGGCGTCCACGACGATGCCTTCACGCGTCACGTCCGCGAGGCCCTGCGGCGACGAACCCATCTGCCACGTGTCCTTGCCGACCCGCAGCGAGCCGAGGAACTTGTCGTCGATCGGGAAGGGCTGCAAAGAGACCTGGTAGCGCAGGTCGCGCAGCACGCGTGCGATGTAGTCCTTGGCGCGCAGCTCCCCCTGGGTGCCTGCGATGCGCGGGCCGATCTTGTCGCTCAGGACACGCAGGTGTTCCAATGCGCGGCGTGCCCGCACACGCGCGACGACCGGGAAGTCACCGAAGTCCAGCGACGGCGCGTTCTGCGCGCCGGTCCGTTGCCTCGTCGCCTGCGCGGCAGCCACCGGATTGAGTCCGATCGTCGCAGCTCCGGCCAGTGCCACCGCGCCGGTGAACACCCGGCGTCTGCTCAGATCAGCCATGAATCATCCCTCGCTTCCGTGAATCCCCCCATTCAGGTAGCTAAACGGCATGTTCCGGGCGTGAACAACCTCCGAACGGCTCTTTTACCCGCAGGTCGACGGCGGTACGAGGGCAAATCCGGTGACGAAACCGACGCACACAGTCACACCCGGCCCCCTTGCGCGCAGCTTCCACCACAACAGCAATCCGCCGGGGGGACCCCCGATTTTCACGTTACCGGAGGGGTACGACAGTTCCGGTGTTGCTGCAGGTGGGGCACTGGTTCCGGCATCCGGCGCGGTCGCCGTGCCACCCGCCACGGCCAGGTTCTGCGTTCACTTCCGCCGAGCCACGCGGCTCGCTGTGCACTTTCCGCGCGGCTGGCTGGTGCGCGTGCTCCAGTGCTCGGCTTGACTGGCATGTGGCGCGCTTCACCGCCGTCCAGACCGCTGGTCCAGCAGTGCTTCACGGCCGGACTTGGCGGGCACGCGCTGGCTGCTCTCCGCTGCCCCGGCTGGCGTACGGCGTGCGGCACCGCATCACCAATTCCCCAGGGGGACCCCCGATTTTTACGCTACTCCTGGGGTCTGACAGTTTCGATGACCGAGTCGATCTCGGTCGCCAGCGCGGTGTCCTTCGCGGTCAGGCCACCCGCCGAGTGGGTGCTCAGTGCGAAGGTCAGCGTGCGCCAGCGGATGTCGATGTCCGGGTGGTGGTCGTCGTTCTCCGCTATCTCCGCTATCCGGTTCACCACCTGGATCGCCTGCGGGAAGCTGTCGAGTTCCACGGTCCGCACGATGGCCGACCCGTCGCGCCGCCAGGAGGGCAGGTGCTCCAGCGCCGAGGTCAGCTCGTCATCGGTCAGCAGTTCGGCCATGTGTCCATGGTGCCTCTATGCTCACGGTTCTGCCACGGGAGTCCGGTGTCGTCCGGGCTGAGAGGAGGGCGAACCAGCCCTCGACCGTATGAACCTGATCCGGGTAATGCCGGCGCAGGGACGGGAGGATGTGTAGTGCGGAGAGCCGTAGTCGCCCTGCTCGTGCTGGTCACGGCCGCGGGGTGTTCGCTCGCGACCGAGCAGAAGCCGAGCGGCCCGCAGGGCCAGAAGGTCACGCTGGTCACCCACGACTCGTTCAACGTCCGCAAGGAGCTGCTCGACGAGTTCCAGCGGACCAGCGGGATCACCGTCGAGGTCCGCAAGTCGGGTGACGCGGGCGCGTTGACCAACCAGCTCGTGCTCACCAAGGCCAATCCGATCGGCGACATCGCGTTCGGCGTCGACTCCACGTTCGCCTCACGGGCGCTCAACGAGAACGTGTTCCAGGCCTATCAGAGCCCGGACGCCAACAAGCGCTACCAGGTCGACGACACCAACCGGCTGACCGCCGTCGACATCGGTGACGTGTGCGTCAACGTGCACAGCTCCGGTTTGAAGGGCGTGCCCGAGCCGAGGTCGTTCGAGGATCTCGCTGACCCGAAGTACAAGGACATGCTGGTCGTCGAGAGCCCGGCGACGTCGTCGCCCGGCTTGGCGTTCCTGCTGGGCACGGTCATGCACTTCGGCGAGAACGGCTGGAAGGACTACTGGACGCGGCTCAAGGCCAACGGCGTCAAGGTCGTCAGCGGCTGGGAGGAGGCCTACAACCAGGAGTTCTCCGGCACGGGCAAGGGCACGAAGCCGCTCGTTGTCTCCTACGCGTCCAGCCCGGCGGCCACGCCGGACACCAAGGCCCTCCTGGACACCTGCTACCGCCAGATCGAGTACGCCGGTGTGATCCAGGGCGCCAAGAACGCCGACGGCGCCAAGAAGGTCCTGGACTTCATGCTTTCCCAGCAGTTCCAGTCCGAGGTGCCGGACCAGATGTACGTCTACCCGGTACGCGAGGGTGTCGCGCTGCCCGAGGCGTGGCAGAAGTCGGCGCCGTTGCCGGGTGACCCCGAGGCGACGCTGCCCGCGCAGGAGGTCGACCGCGACCGGGAGAACTGGGTCAACCAGTGGCGCTCGCTCGTCCAAGGCTAGGGGTCGCGCTGGTGGCCTTGGTGCCACTGGCGTTCCTCACCTTGTTCTTCGCATGGCCGGTGGTCGCGATCATCGGCCTCGGTCTGCGTGCCCGGCTGGTCGACACGTTGACCAGTGCGGACACGTGGAGTCTTGTCGGGTTCACGCTCGGCCAGGCGGCTGCGTCCACTGTGGTCGCCATCGTCGCCGGGATGCCGTTGGCGTTCCTGCTCGCCCGGTGCAAGCTGCCCGGACGCGGGCTGGTGCAGGCGATCGTGCTCGTTCCGTTCGTGCTGCCGGCTGTCGTTGTGGGCCTTGCGTTCCGCGGTCTCATGCCGGACGGCGGTGTCTGGTCGATCATCCTGGCCAACGCGTTCTTCAACGTCGCTGTGGTCGCGCGGACGGTCAGCGGTCTCTGGGCGAGCATCGACCGGCGCGCCGAGGACGCGGCACGAGCCCTTGGCGCGACGAGACTCCGTGCGTTCACCGCTGTCACGCTGCCCGCGCTGACACCGGCGATCGGGTCGGCCGCGGCAGTGGTTTTCCTGTTCTGCTCCACCAGTTTCGGTGTCGTGCTCATCCTCGGTGGCGCCGAGTACCGGACACTGGAAACCGAGATCTACCTGCGGACTGTGCAGCTGTTCGACCTGCCTGGCGCGGCTGCGTTGTCGATCCTCCAGCTGGCGGCGGTCGTCACCGCGCTGGTGATCGGTGCGGTGGCGCGCAAGAGGCGGCAGGCGGCGCTGAAACTCAGTGGCAGCAAGGAAACCGCGCGCAGGCCGGTCGGCGGTGAGTGGTTCGTGGTGGGTGCGGCCTACGTCGTGATCGCGCTGCTGCTGACCCCGATCGTCAACCTGATCGGCCAGGCCAGTGTCGAGGGTTTCCGCGCACTGTCCAGCACTGGTCACGACAACAGCTTGGAAGTGACCGGATTCCGGGCCGCGCTGAACTCGATGAGCACGGCGACCGACGCGACGGTGCTGGCGCTCGTCCTCGGCGTGCTGTCGTCGATCGCGTTGATGCGGCTGGGAAAGACCGCCGAGCTCGTCGACGTGGCGATGATGCTGCCGCTTGGCGTGTCGGCCGTCACGGTCGGGTTCGGTTACCTGATCACGCTCGACGCGCTGCCCGGTGACCTGCGGACGTCACCGCTGCTCGTCCCGCTCGCACAGGCGATCGTGGTCACCCCGTTGATCATCCGGATCCTGTTGCCTGTCCTGCGGTCCATCGACGACCGGCTGCGGCAGGCCGCCGGGACGCTCGGCGCGAGCCCGTGGCGGGTGTGGCTCGAAGTGGACGTGCCGCTGGCCGGGCGGTCGCTGGTGACGGCCGCTGCGTTCGGGTACGTCGTCGCGCTCGGGGAGTTCGGCGCGACGAGCTTCCTCGCCAGGCCGGACGCGCCGACCCTGCCGATCGCGATCGGCAGGCTGATCTCGCGCCCCGGTGAGCTCAACAACCAGATGGCGTACGCGGCCTGCACGTTGCTCGTGGTGGTGACGGTCGCGGTCGCCGTGCTGATCGAGCGTTTCCGGACCACGGTGGAGGAGTTCTGATGCGGATCAGGAACCTGACCGTCCGATTCGGTCAGTTCACGGCCGTCGACGACGTGAGCCTCGACATCGGTGACGGCGAGGTCGTCGCCCTGCTCGGTCCGTCCGGGTGCGGGAAATCGACGCTGCTGCGGGCCGTCGCGGGTCTCGAATCCCAGGTCGAAGGCACGATCCGGTGGGGCGAGCAGGACCTGACCTCGGCGCCGGTGCACAAACGCGGCATCGGCCTGGTCTTCCAGGACGGTCAGCTCTTCCCGCACCGCGACGTCGCCGGGAACGTCCGGTTCGGCCTGCGGATGCACCGGATCGACGACCCGCACCGGGTGGACGAGCTGCTTGAGCTGGTCGGCCTGAGCGGTTACCAGCGCAGGAAGGTCACCGAACTGTCCGGCGGCGAGCAGCAACGGGTGGCGCTTGCCCGAGCGCTTGCTCCGCAACCACGCCTGCTCCTGCTGGACGAGCCCCTCAGCGCGCTGGACCGCGCACTGCGGGAACAACTCGCCATCGACCTGGCCCGATTGCTCAGGAAAACGGGTACGTCCGCGCTCGTGGTCACGCACGACCACGACGAGGCGTTCACGCTGGCCGACCGGGTCGCCCTGATGCGCCAGGGCAGGATCGTCCAGACGGGCACGGCGGACGAGGTCTGGCGGTATCCCGTCGATGAGCAGACGGCGACTTTCCTCGGCTGTGGCCTGATCCTGGACGCGGACGTCGCCAACGGGACAGCCGTGACCGACTTCGGCGAGATCGCGCTGCCGTGGGCGCCGGACGGCGACCACAAGATCGGGCTGCGCCCCAACGCGCTCGTCGCGGACCCGGACGGCCCGATCGAGGGCGAGGTGAGCGGACGCGTGCACCGCCGTGACCACGTGCGCCTGCTGGTGAAACTCGAACACCGGGAAGTGGACGCGGTCGCGAGCATCACGGCCGCACCCCAGCCAGGCGAACCCGTGCGCCTGCGGCTCGAACCGGACGGATGTGCCCTGCTCGGACCTCGTGAGCGGTAAGTCCGGTTCTAACCGGACCAACCACTCACGAGTCTTTGGTGACCATTCGGGCGAGGGCGAGTGAGTAGCCGATCAGGATGTAGCAGACCGCCCGCAGCAACCCGGTCACCAGGCCTTCGGACGGCACCGGGTCGCGCAGGACGTCCACGATCGAGTCCCAGCTCTGGGTGATCAGGAACGGGTGCATCCAGTCGAGCACCGGGATCGAGCTGAGCAGGCCGAACACGAACAACCCGCCGATCACCGACGCCAGCACCAGCAGCGGGTGCTCGGTCGACGCGGACACCGCGAGCGCGATCGCGCCGATCGCCCACATCTGCACGATCACCCAGCCGGTGGCCAGCAGGACCCGCCACAGGCCCTCGCCGACCGGCAGCGTCGCGCCGGAGATGGACACCAAGCTGCCCGGACCCGCGATGATCAACCCGGTGACGAACGCGATCAGCGAGGTCATCAGTGCGGCGGCGGCGGACACCACCGCGACGCCGAAAGCCTTGACCGCCAGCAGCCTCGCCCGGCTGACGGGCGCGAGCAGCAGGCCGCGCAGCGTGCCGTGGGACGCCTCACCGGCCAACGCGTCGGACGCCGTCATGGTCGTGCCGAGCGGCAGGAAGAAGATCATCGTGGTGGACAGCACGATCACCGGCAGCATGAGCGCGTTGCCCGCGACGGCCGCGACGATCGACTGGTCGCCGTTGGCCCGGATCGGCGCGTCGACCAGTTGCGTGCCGACGCCGAACAGGATCGGGTAGAGCGCGAGCAGGCCGAGCAGGATCAACGTCCTGGGCCGCCGGTAGATCCAGCGCAGCTCGGAACGCAGCAAGCGGCCGATCGGGGCGCGCACGGGTGCTGTCATGACGTCTCCGTGAGCTGGGCGAAGAGGTCTTCGAGACCGGTCCGCTGCTTGTGCACCTCGTGGACAGGTATGTCGGCACGCACCAACGTCGCCACGACCTCGGGCGCGGTGGTGGACGCGAGGTCGACCAGCAGGCCGTCCGGCACGGCACGAGCCGGGATCCGGTTGTCCCGCAGCGCGTCGACCGCGGCCGTGACTTCCGGTGTGGACACCAGCAGGCCGGCGTTGGAGGCTTCGAGCATGTCCTTGAGCTCGCCCTGGGCGACCACGTTGCCCTGGTGCAGCACGGCGACGTGCGTGCACGTGGCTTCCACTTCGGACAGCAGGTGCGACGACACCAGGACGGTCGTCCCGGCGGCGTGCAGGTCCGCGATCACCCCGCGCACCTCCCGCGTCCCGGCCGGGTCGAGGCCGTTGGTCGGTTCGTCCAGCACCACGAACCGGCGCGGCACGAGCAGCGCCGCGGCCAGGCCCATGCGTTGTTTCATCCCGAGCGAGTAGCCGCGGTAGCGGCGGTTCGCCGCGGCCCCCAGGCCGACTCGCTCCAGCGCGTCGTCGACCGCGTTGGCGATCGCGGCGGACTCCAGCAGCGGCTCGGCCGCCGCGCAGCGCAGCAGGTTCTCCCGCCCGGACAGGAACGGGTGGAATCCCGGTCCTTCGACCAGGGCGCCGACCTGCGGCAACACGGACTGGGCCGCTTCGGGCAGCCGCGCGCCGAACAGCTCGATCTCGCCTGCGGTCGGCGTGGTCAGGCCGAGCATCATCCGGATGGTCGTGGTCTTGCCCGACCCGTTCGGGCCGAGCATGCCCAGCACCGCGCCTTCCGGGACGTCCAGGTCGACGTGGTCGACCGCGACGGTGTTGCGGTAGAGCTTGCGAAGGCCCCTGGTCCTGGCGGCCAGCACAGGGGTGGGCACGGCGTCGGCCGTGCCCACCCCTGCTTGCGCTTCAGCGAACGTCACTTAACCTGTCCGATTGCCTCGGTGAGCACCTGCTCCGGGACAGCGCCGATCGCCACCCGGCCGTCGGTGGTCACCAGCGCGGTCGCCACCTTCGTCGAGAAAACGTACCCGGTGCCCCACGGGCCCGAGGTCTCCTTGCCGAAGGTCTTCAGCAGCGAGGTGACGTCGAAGCCCTTGCCGCCGCCGAAACCACCCGGGCCGCGGCCCTGTGCCTGACCGTGCTCCTGCGCCTTGCCGATCACCGAGTTCAGGTCACCGGGCAGCTTGGCCACCAGCGTGGTGTCCCAGCCGTCGCCGACCGTCTTGAGGTTCAGGCTGCTGATCAGGTCCTGGAAGCCCTTGCGCGCCTCGGCCGGGTCCTTAGGCTTGTGGTCGCCCTTGGTGGCTTCCTTCACGGTCGCGCCCTGCGGCGGCGTGAACTGGAACAGCTTGGCGTCCTGCGCGCCGACGTTCAGCTCGGTGAACTCGACCTTCAGCGCCGGGTCGGCCTGGCCGTTGGCCAGCACCTGCAGGCGCAGCGGCAGCCTGGTCTCCGAGTCGACCGCGACCCGGATCTCCCGCAGCAGCGTCCGCTCGGTCGGCTTCGGCGTCACGACCAGCTCGTACGCGGGGCGCTTGGCCACGCGAGCGGTGCCGTCCACCTTCACGTCGCTGTACTTGCGGACCTGGGTCAGCACGTCCTTGCCGATGGTCGCGAGGTCCTTGCCGGGCACCTTGTCCGCCGCGGCCTTCTCACCGTGGTCGAACTTGGTGACCGTGTTCTTCTGCGAGTCCCAGGACCAGAGCGTGCCGCCGTCCTCGACGAAGGTCTTCTCCGAGGACTTGCCCGGCAGGGTGGCCCTGAACCGGTTCTGGCCGTCCGACCAGACCGACGCCGACCCGATGCCGTCGAGCAGCTTGATCGGCAGGCCGAGGTTCTCCGTCGCGGACACCTTTCCCGCAAGTGCGGGGATCTTGGCGTTCGCGACCGACTCGACCAGCTGGTCGGCGCTGATCTGGGGCAGCACGGGCGGCGGCTCGTCGGCTCCGGCGGGGATGGCGAGCACGCCAAGCCCGACCACGCCGGCGAGAACGCCCGCCCCCGCGACGGCCAGTGCCGCCTTCTTGGTGTTCATCCGTCTCTCCCCGTTTTCGCGTCATGTGTTGTTCCCGCACCACAGAGACTGCCCGGCGGCTGCTGAGATGAGGCTGAGACACTGAGAGAAAGCTCAGAAATCCCGGCTGTGAAGCTGGGAGACGGGCATGCTGTCCGCGTGAGACCTCGGGTTCTTGTGGTTGACGACGAGCCGGGCGTGCGCCGGGCCCTGCAACGCGGCCTGACCGCGGAAGGGATGGACGTCGTGGTGGCCTCGGACGGCCCGAGCGCGCTGCACGTCGCGCGGACCGGCTCGTTCGACGCCATCCTGCTCGACATCATGCTGCCCGGTTTGTCCGGTTATCGCGTGTTGCAGGCGTTGCGCGCCGAAGGCGTCCGCACGCCCGTGCTGCTGGTGTCGGCAAAGGACGGTGAGATCGACCAGGCCGACGGCCTCGACCTCGGCGCCGACGGCTACCTGGTCAAACCGTTCTCCTTCGTGGTGCTCGTCGCCCAGGTGCGGGCGCTGCTCAGACGCGGCTCGGTCGAGGGGTCCGGTCAGCGGCTGCGGCTGGGCGAGCTCGTGGTGGACCGGGCGTCCCGGCAGGTCAGCATGGCCGGCGAGCCCGTGTCGCTGAGCCCGCGCGAGTTCGCCGTGCTGGACGTCCTGGCCAGCCGGGCGGGCTCGGTGGTGACCAAGGACGAGTTGCTCAGAGCGGTCTGGGGCGACGAGCAGGCGGCGACACGCAACGCCGTCGAGGTGTATGTCGGCTACCTGCGGCGCAAGCTGGAAGCGGTCGGCGCGGGCTCGATCGTCCGCACTGTGCGCGGCCACGGCTACCTGGCGTCCACCGGCGAGATCGACGCCGTGCTGGGGACATGAGAAAACTCAAGGAGGCCTGGTTCCGGCGGTCCATCCGGTTCCGGATCGCGACCATGGCCACCGCGGCGACCCTGGCCATCCTGCTCGGGCTGGCCTGGTTGTCCGGGCGGGGGATCGGCGGGCTGCTGATCTCGTCGACCGACCGTGAGCTGCGGCCGATCCTCGACGCCGCGATCACCGAGGTCGAAGCAGGCCGCATGCCCCACCCGAGCACGCCGTACGTGCAGGTCAGGGTGCTGGACACGGCAGGAGCGCCGCAGGACGGCCTGCCCGGTCCCGGCCTTGAGGAATGGGTCATCCGCGAGCTGAAGGGCGCCGAACCGGTGACCCAGTTCGACGACGAGCCGCCGACCAGGTGGATCGGCACGGTCGTCACCGCGCCGAACGGCGCACAACGCCTCGTCGTCGCGGGAACCGGCCTGTCCGGCTACGAGGAAGCGCAGCGGCACGGCCTGAACTGGCTGCTGATCGCCGGTTTGCTCGGCGCGGCCGCGACCGGGATCGCCACGTGGTTCTCCGTGCGGTCGTCGCTGCGGCCGGTGGAACGGATGCGGCTGGCGGCCGCTCGTTTGCCTGCCGGGCAACGGTTGCCGCTGCCCGACTCGCACGACGAGTTGCGTTCGCTGGCCGGTGCGCTCAACGGTTTGCTCGACCGCCGCGACGAGGCGACCGAACGGCTGCGCCGGTTCACCGGCGACGCCGCGCACGAGCTGCGCTCGCCGGTCGCGTCCATCCGGGTCCAGGCCGAAGTGGCCGTCGCCAACCCGGATCCCGTTCTGTCCCAAGAGGTTCTCGCGGACATCGTGCAGGAGTCCGAGCGGCTGTCCACATTGGTCGACGGGCTGCTCACCCTCGCCCGGTCGGACGCGGGGGAGTTGCCGACGGCTCAGCCGGTCGACCTCGTGACCGCCGCCGGTGCCGCGATTTCCCGGTGTGGCAGCGAATCGCCGCGAGTGGTGCTGCAGGCGCCGATCGGGTCGGCGTGGGTGCTCGCCGCACCGGCCGAAGTGGATCTCGTACTGGACAACCTGCTGCGCAACGCCGTGCGCTACGCACGTGCGCAGGTCACCGTGGCGGTGCTGCCCGCTGGTGGGCTGATCCGGTTGGTCGTGGACGACGACGGCCCCGGGGTCGCGCCGGAGCACCGGGAGAAGGTGTTCGACCGGTTCTACCGCGTGCAGGACGACCGGGCGAGACAGACCGGTGGCTCCGGTCTCGGTCTCGCCCTCGTCGCCGAGCTTGTCCGCAGGCGCGGCGGATCCGTCCTGGTCACCGAATCGCCGGACGGCGGCGCGCGGTTCCAGGTCCGCTGGAAGTCCCTGTGAGGGTCTCTACGACAGGAGCTTGACGGCGCCCGACGGGCACAGCGTCGCGGCCTGCCGGACCACGTCCTCCTCGCCCGCGTCCGGCTGCTCGTGCAGCACCTTCACGATGCCGTCGTCGTCCTGGTCGAACACATCCGGTGCGGTCAGCACGCACATGCCCGCGCCGACGCACACATCACGATCACCTTCAACGTGCATATCCCACTCCTACCACTACTGATGCCCAGCCGACGCCTTTGTCAGGACAATGTCAGGAAACGCGGTCACCACGTCACGGGCAGCGCGTTGACCCCCTGGATCGTCATGATCGGGCGCAGTTCCAGCTCGCCGACCGGCGCTGCCAGACGCAGGCCGGGGACGCGATCGAACAACGCGGGCAGTGCCACCTGGAGTTCCGTGCGTGCGAGGTTCTGCCCGAGGCACTGGTGCACGCCGTAGCCGAACGCGACGTGGTGTACGGCGGACCTGCCGAGGTCGAACCGGTCGGGTTCGTCGAACGCGTCCTCGGCGCGGTTGACCACGCCGGTGGCGATCACGATGCCCTCACCGGCCTTGATGACCTCGCCCGCGATCTCGATGTCGCCGACCGCGACGCGCAGGATCGACTCGACGATCGTCAGGTACCGCAACAACTCCTCGACCGACGCGGGCACGGCGTCGTGGCCGGTCCGGAACGCGGCGAGCTGTTCGGGGTGTTCGAGCAGGGCGATGACCGACAGCGTGATCATCGAGGCCGTGGTCTCGTGGCCCGCGCCGAGCAGCAGCAGTGCCGTGAACGCCAGTTCGTCCAGCGACATCTGGCCTGTGCCGACCCGCTCGCGCTTGAGCCGGGCGATCAGTCCCGGCGGCGGGTCCGCGGCCAGTGCCGTCAGGTATTCGAGCAGGTCCGCCCCTGCCTTCGTCGACTCCTGCGGTGTCCTGCCGCGCAGGATGCCCGACGTGGCCTTCTCGAAGAACTCGTGGTCGGCGTAGGGAACGCCGAGCATCCGGCAGATCACCAGTGACGGCACCGGCAGCGAGAACGCGGTCACCAGGTCGGCGGGCGGCCCGGCGGCGAGCATGGCGTCGATCCTGTCGTGCACGATCCGGTCGATCTCCGGCCGGAGTTGCCTGAGCCGCCGCACGGTGAACTCGGAGATCAGCATGCGCCGGAAGCGGTTGTGCTCGGGGTCGTCGCGTACGAGGAACGGCCGGTTCGGCGCGGTCTGGATAGCCGCGACCCCGGCAGGCACGATCATCGGGAAACCCGTGTTGGTGCGGTCGGCGGACACCCGTGGGTCGGCGAGCAGTGCGCGGGCCTGTTCGTGGCCGGAGACGACCCAGGCCTCCTGGCCGTTGACCAGTTGGACCTTGCGCAACGGTGTTCCGTCGCGCAGTTCGCCGTAACCTGGGGATGGGTGATAAGGGCACGTGCGTTGCTGCGGGTAAGTGATCATTCCTTCCCCTTCATCGCTCGCCACCACTGGCAGGATAGAATTCTACGCTCGTTGAATTGAATGCCGCAATGCTTGGTTGCCGATGAATCAGCAGGTCATCGACCATATTGAGGTAACTTGGCCTATGCTCTGCCTGTGCAGGTCGATCATCGGAAGGGGCCACGCCGACGCGGCGAGGCGCTCGAGGACGCGATCATGCAGGCGGCGGTCGAGGAACTGACCGAGGTCGGCTACACCGCCGTGAGCATGGAGCGGATCGCGATCCGCGCGCGCACCAGCAAAGCGGCGCTCTACCGGCGCTGGACCGGCCGCGCCGACCTGATCGTCGACGCGTACACGCGCTTCGCGGCGCGGGACGTCGAGGCGCCGGACACCGGAAGCCTGCGCACCGACGTGATCGGCTTGCTGCGGCGCATTGCCGACCAGGCCAAACCCGAGACGCTGCACCTGTTCTTCGGTGTGCTGGCCGACGCCGGAGAGGAGCTGAGGGGCAAGATCCGCGAACGGTTCGTGCTGGTGAAACCGACGCGGATGGCGGCGATCCTGGAGCGCGCGGAGACACGCGGCGAGGTCCGGGCGCACCTGCCTGACCGGCTGCGCACGTTGCCACTCGACCTGATCCGGATCGAGGTCCTGCAACACGGCGGCGGACCGGCCGTGACGGATGAGGCGATCGAGGCGATCGTCGACGACGTGTTCCTGCCGCTGGTGCGGCCCTGATGCCCGCGTTGCGCA
Organism: Kibdelosporangium phytohabitans; assembly: GCF_001302585.1. Taxonomy (GTDB): domain Bacteria; phylum Actinomycetota; class Actinomycetes; order Mycobacteriales; family Pseudonocardiaceae; genus Kibdelosporangium; species Kibdelosporangium phytohabitans. The sequence continues at coordinate 1,457,304 of NZ_CP012752.1, forward strand.
CCACCGTGGCGGTGGACGCGCCCGCGCGGACCGTGGCCGGAGCGGCGATCGAACTGGTCGCGGGCCGGGCGCATGTCGTTTCCGTTTCCACCGGCCAGATCGCCGCGGTCATGCCGGGCAACCAGTTCGGGGGCGCGCGGTTGACGTCCACGTGTGCGCCGGATGAGACGGGGACGTCGCTGACGTGTGAGCTGTCCTGGTTGTCGCCCAACGCTTTCGTGGACGGCGTCGCCGTGCGTCAACCGGCGCTGTCGCTGCTGGAATCGCTTGCGTCGCAGATCGGGGCGCGTGCGGAGGAACTGGCTGGCGCCGCGGTGATCGTCGGGACGGCGATCCTGCGTGACGGCCGGATTCTGGCTCAGCAGCGCGCTTTTCCCGCTGACGTCGCCGGGATGTGGGAGTTGCCCGGTGGCCGCGTCGAGCCGGGGGAGAGCGACCGGGCCGCGGTGGCGCGGGAATGCCGGGAGGAGCTGGGCATCGAGGTTTCGCCGGGTGCCGCCGTCGGGCCCGACATCGTGCTGCCCGGCGGGAAACTGCTGCGGATCTACCAGGCCACGACCGACGCCGATCCGGTCGCGGTCGAGCACAAGGCGGTGCGGTGGCTGAGCCAGGACGAGCTCGACGACGTCGAATGGCTGCCCGCGGACCGGATCCTGCTGCCGGTGTTCCGCGACCACATGAGCGGTCGTGCCTGACAGCGCGTCCGCCGACCGCGTGGACCGTGCCGGGCAACCGGGTCGGTCGCCCGGCACAGTCCACTCGCCCTTCAACCGATCCCGGCCAGCCGGGTCACGGCCGCCAGCCTGTGGTGGCCGCGTTCCGCGGCGCGTTCGGCGCCTGTCGCCCTGATCCGGTCGAGTTCGGCCGGGTCGGCGAGCAGGTCCTCCGTGCGGTTGCGGACGGCTCGCAGTTCCTCGATCACGGCGTCGGCTGTCGTTTCCTTCAGCACCCGGTACGAGTCGATGCCGTCAGCCACGTCCTGTGGTGGCTGTCCCGTGCACGCGCTGAGGATCTCCAGCATGTTCGCCACACCGGGTTGTTCGTCCGGGCGGTACTCGACGCGTTCGAAGCCGTCGGTCACCGCCCGGCGGAACTTGCGGCGGATCATGTCCGGGGCGTCCAGCACGAACACCACCCCGGCCTCGTCGCGTGCCGACTTGGCCATCTTGCGCTCGGGCGCGGCCAGGTCGCGGATGCGGGCAGCCACCTTCGGCGTGACCGCCTTCGGCACGACGAACGCCTCGCCGTAGGTGCTGTTGAACCTGCGGGCGAGCGCTCGGGCCAGTTCCACGTGCTGTGCCTGGTCCTCGCCGACCGGGACCTCGTCCGCACCGGGCAGCAGGATGTCGGCGGCCATCAGCACCGGGTACGTCAGCAGGCCGAGGCGCACGGTCTTGGCGCCGGCGGACTTCTCCTTGAACTGGATCATCCTGGCCACCTCGCCGAACGTGCACGTGCACTCCAGCACCCACGTCAACGCGGTCAGCTGGCTGGCGATGTCCGACTGGACGAACACCCGCTCCGGTTTGATGCCCGAGCCGAGCAGCACCGCGAGCATCTCCCGGCTGAGGGCTCTGAGCCGCTGCGGGTTGTACGCCGTCGTCATCGCGTGCATGTCGCTGACGAAGTACAGGTCGTCGTCGGTGCCCTCACGCGCCCACTGGCGGATCGCCCCCAGGTAGTTGCCCAGCTGGGCACGGCCGGACGGGGTGGCGCCGGACAGTCTGGTCATCGTGGTGTCTCCCTCTCGCAACGGTGTGGCCGCCGCCGGGGGACACGAAAAAGGCCGCCCGGTGGGCGGCCTGTGGCTTGTCAGCGCACAGCTGGATGGCCGCCTGTCGCGGCCCACCACATCCCGGTGTTGCTGTGCACGGGCCGAGGGTAGCAGGAGGCGCATAAAGAACGCGTATATGCCGCGCTGTCACGATTCCTCTGGTGCTATGCCGGGCGTACCGTAAATGGCATGTACATCGTGATGCTGGCCTACAAAGCGCCGATAGAAGAGATCGACTATCTACTGCCCGATCATATGGAATGGCTCAGCAAGCACTATGACGCCGGGCACTTCCTGTGCTCCGGCAGGCAGCCGACGCGGATCGGCAGGGTGATCATCACGCGGCCGATGCCCCGCGCGAAGCTGGAAGCCCTGCTGGCCAGCGATCCGCTGGACATGGCGCGCATGGTGCGGCACGAGGTCGTCGAGTTCGAGGCCACGCGCACCGCACCAGAACTCGCCAGGGTGAACGAGGCTCTCGCCAGTTAGCCGGAAATTGTCGGCACCGTGACGACGGTACTGCTATTCGGTGTGAACCGAACTGCCCGGATCGACCGCCATGCCGGTCCGGGCCGGTCCTGTGAAATGCGCATTTGAATATCTTTTTACCAACGCTGTGCATAATTGAGGCATGACCTGTCTGTTGGTGACGCCGTGGTGGCACAGCCGCGTGCCCGGCCCGTCGGCCGCCGCCGGCTCTGTCGCTCCCACGCGAGTGGTGGACTGGGACCACCCGCTCGTCGCCGGGTTCGCTTCCCGTGTCCCCTCGGGCGAACCAGTCGATCTCCTCCGATCCGCCCACCGGCTCATCGCCTCGGCCGTGCGTCCCGTCTACGCGGTCGAAGACGCGCAACCGGTGTCACGCACCCTGCGCCGCGGCCGTGGCTCGTGCAGTCAGCGCCTTGCGGTGCTGGAAGCCGTCGCTCGCGCGTCCGGCATTCCCACGCGGGTTCGTGGCCTCGTGGTCGACGGTCGCTTCTGGTACCCGCGCTTCCGGCGGTTGCGTTCGCTGGTGCCGTCCGAGGTCGTGCTGGCGTGGCCGGAGTTCCGTGTGGACGGCGGCTGGCTCGGTGTCGCCGAGCTGTTCGGGGACCTCGCGTCGCGCGGCACGTGCGGTGCGTTCACCAACGCCGACGGGGAAACGCTTTTCGACGCCCTCTCGCGCACGGCCGTCGACTGGGACGGTGTGACGGGAACGTCATGTGATCTCTCCGCGCGGATCCTGGCCGATCTGGGCAGGTTCTCGTCGCGAGATGAACTCTTCGCGACCCACGGGCAAACCCTGTGCGCGCCGTCGCGGCTGATGGCGGATCCGGTGCTGGGCCGGTGGTCGCCACGCTGCTAGGCGGCGGCGGCCTTGGCCTTGCGCAACGCCAGTACCGGGCACTTGCCGCAGCGGTCCTTGGACTTGCAGCACTTCTTCTTGACCTTGCCCGCCTTCATCAGGTTGCGCACGGTTTCCGCGGGCGTCTTGCCCACGTACTTGGCTTTGATCTTCTTCTTGCCCACGCGCGTGCTCCAACCTCGGGTTTCGAGTCGAAGTAAGGCTAGGTTGTCCTTCCTTGATCCTCCCTGTGCGGCTGGTCACACCGATGGTCAGGGTAACCTTTTGGATGGGCCTCGTCCGCACAGGAGCGCGGGGCCATTCCCGTTACCGAGGTACAGGAGCTCTCGCGTGCCCGCATCAGCCACTGCCAGCAGGACCAGGACGGACCTGCGCAACGTCGCGATCGTGGCGCACGTCGACCACGGCAAGACCACTCTCGTCGACGCCATGCTGCGCCAGTCCGGCGCGTTCGCGGAGCGCGCCGAGATGGTCGACCGAGTGATGGACTCCGGCGAACTCGAGCGGGAGAAGGGCATCACGATCCTCGCCAAGAACACGGCGGTCCGCAGGCAGACCCCGGACGGCGCGGTGACCATCAACGTGGTCGACACCCCCGGCCACGCCGACTTCGGTGGCGAGGTCGAGCGCGGCCTGTCCATGGTCGACGGCGTGCTGCTGCTGGTCGACGCCAGCGAGGGCCCGCTGCCGCAGACCCGGTTCGTGCTGCGCAAGGCGCTGGCCGCCGGGCTGCCCGTCGTGCTCGTCGTGAACAAGGTCGACCGCCCGGACGCCCGGATCGCGGAGGTCGTCAGCGAGAGCCACGACCTGCTGCTCGACCTCGCGGGCGACCTGGAGCTGGAAGACCTCGACGCCGTGCTGGACCTGCCGGTCGTCTACGCCTCGGCCCGCGCGGGCCGGGCCTCGCTGGCCCAGCCGGAAGACGGCGGCCTGCCCGACAGCGAGAACCTCGACCCGCTGTTCGACGTGCTGCTCAAGCACATCCCGTCGCCGACCGGCGACCCGGACGCGCCGCTGCAGGCGCTCGTGACCAACCTGGACGCCTCCAGCTTCCTCGGCCGGATCGCGCTCTGCCGCATCCACGCCGGCAAGCTGCGCAAGGGCCAGACCGTGGCGTGGTGCCGCGCGGACGGCACGGTCGCCAACGTCCGCATCGCCGAGCTGCTGATCACCGAGGCGCTCGACCGCGTGCCCGGTGAGCAGGCCGAAGCCGGTGACCTCGTGGCCATCTCCGGCATCCCGGACATCACCATCGGCGACACCCTCGCCGACGTGGACAACCCCGTCCCGCTGGCCCGGATCACGGTCGACGAGCCCGCGATCGCGATGACCATCGGTGTGAACACCTCGCCGCTGGCCGGCCGCAACGGCGGTACCAAGCTGACCGCCCGCGTGCTCAAGGCCCGCCTCGATGCCGAGCTCGTCGGCAACGTGAGCATCAAGGTCCTGCCGACCGAGCGCCCGGACACGTGGGAGGTCCAGGGCCGTGGCGAGCTGGCGCTGGCCATCCTGGTCGAGACCATGCGCCGGGAGGGTTTCGAGCTGACCGTCGGCAAGCCGCAGGTGGTCACCCGGACCGTCGACGGCAAGCTGTGCGAGCCGTTCGAGCGGCTGACCATCGACGCGCCGGAGGAGCACCTCGGCTCGATCACGCAGCTCGCCGCCGCCCGCAAGGGCAAGCTGGAGCACATGGGTGGGCACGGCACCGGCCGGATCCGCGTCGAGTACGTGATCCCGGCCCGCGGCCTGATCGGCTTCCGCACCGAGTTCCTGACCGAGACCCGCGGTACCGGCATCGCCAACCACGTGTTCGAGGGCTACTTCCCGTGGGTGGGCGAGCTGCGCACCCGCCACAGCGGCTCGCTGGTCGCCGACCGGACCGGCCCGATCACCGCGTACGCGATGATCCAGCTGGCCGACCGCGGCACGTTCTTCGTCGAGCCCGGCCAGGACTCCTACGAGGGCATGGTCGTCGGCGAGAACCCGCGCGCCGAGGACCTCGACGTGAACGTGGCCAGGGAGAAGAAGCTCACCAACATGCGTTCGTCCACCGGTGACGAGCTCGAGCGCCTCGCCCGGCCCCGCAAGCTGGGCCTGGAGGAGGCGCTGGAGTTCTGCGCCAGCGACGAGTGCGTCGAGGTCGCGCCGAGCATCATCCGCGTGCGCAAGCTGATCCTGGACTCCACCCAGCGCGCCCGCGCCCGCTCGCGCGCCAAGACGCAGGGCTGAGCCGGGAAGGGTCCCGCGCCCCTCGCCCTACCGTCGGCCGGCACGGTCGTCAGGTGGAAGCGAGGGGCCTTGATCAACAGGATGACCACGCCGTTGGCCGTCAGCCTGGTGCTCGTACTCGCCGGTTGCTCGGGGCAAGCCGCGAACCAGGCGACGCAGCCGGCGGTGACGTCCACCGGTTCCAGCGCGCCGGTGACCACGCCTGCTGTGACAACGCCTGCTGTGACATCGACGGTTGCCGTCGACCGGACGGCAGCCGTTTGCAAGCTCGTGGACAGCGCTATGTACACCCACCTCCTCAGCCAGGGCGCGGCGATCGGCCGCTACAAGGACGACGACGCTCAGCTGCGGACCGCCTTCGCGGGGATCTACAAGGATTTCGCCGTACGCCTCGGCCTGTTCGGAAAGCAGGCCGAAGCCGCGCTGCGGACGGCGCTGGCCGACTGGGCCGCCGCCACTGCGGAGATCGGTGATCACATCGCCACCCGGCGGCCGAAACGCGGTCTCGTTGTCGACTTCGGCCCGGCTGAGGCGCGGGCGAAAACCGCGCGGAAAGCCGCCGAGACCGTCTGCGGTCACCCGCTGCCGAGCTACAAGTGATCGTCCTCAATGGATCTGCCCGCAAAGGTTCATATCGGGACCTGGTGTTTTCCGTCATGCTGTGAAATGCGGTGTTCGCACCACACGAGTGGCCCCGGGCTGGAAAACTCGGGTGCGTGGGTTCTTGGACAATGGCATCCTCAGCCTCAAGGGGGTGTCGAGCCATGCGAATGGCCGTCGCGGTTGTCGCTGCACTGGCGGTGCTTTCCTCCTGCTCGAACACGCCTCCGCCACCGGTCGTGGGCACGGTCGCGCCGAAACCGTCGGCCGCCGCGGCCAAGCCGGGTGAGATCGTCGTCGGTGTCGACAGCATCACTGGCGGTTACAACCCGCACGCGCTGGCCGACCAGTCGACGATCACCACCGCGCTGTCCACCTTGCTGCTGCCGAGCGCGTTCCGCACGGCGCCGGACGGCAGCCCGCAGCTGGACCGCACCCTCATGGTCTCGGCGGACGTCACGAAAACCGAGCCGTACACCGTCACGTACCGGATCAGGGGCGATGCCGCCTGGTCGGACGGCGCGCCGATCGCCGCCGAGGACTTCCTGTACCTGCGCGCGCAGATGCGCGACGAGCCCGGCGGCGTCGACTCCGCCGGCTACCGGCTGATCACCGACATCAAGTCCGAGGACAGCGGCAAGGTCGTCCAGGTCACCTTCGCCACCCCGTACCCGGGCTGGCGGTCGCTGTTCTCGTCACTTCTGCCCGCCCACCTGCTCAAGGACGCCCCCGGCGGCTGGGAACAGGTGCTCAAGACCAGCTTCCCCGCCACCGCGGGGCCGTTCTCGATCAAGCAGCTGGACATCCCGCGCGGCGAGATCGTGCTCGAGCGCAACGAGCGCTACTGGGAGCAACCAGCGGTGGCCGATCGGGTGACGCTCCGGCGTGCCGACCCGGCAGGTCTGACCGACGCCCTGCGCACCGGCCACGACCAGCTGGTCGTGGCGAGGTCGGACGCGGGTGGCGTCGCCATGCTCCAGTCCCTCGGCGACAAGGTCGCGGTGAAGTCGGCGCCGCGGCCGACCGTCGTCGGCATGTTCCTCAAACCGTCCGGCCAGGACCTCGCCGACGAGCGGGTGCGGACCGCGCTGGTGAACCTGCTCGACCGGGACGAGGTCATCAAGGTCGGCACCGGCGGCGGCCCGAGCATCCGGGCGGACGCGCTGATCCTCGCGCCGTCACAGCCGGGATACGCCCCCACTGGCCCGCTGCCGCATGATCCGGCCGCGGCGCAGGTTCTGCTCACCCAAGCCGGCTACTCGCCCATATCGGGCATCTGGGTACGAGAAGGACGCCCGCTGAGCGTCACGCTGGGTGCGCCGGCCGACCGCGAGCCCTACCTGGCGGTCGCCAAGGAGGTCCAGCGGCAGCTCGTCGCGGCAGGCGTCCAGGTCAAGCTCGTCACCCCCGTGGCCGACCAGCTGATGCGTTCCGGCGGGACCGACGCCGGCCCGAACATCCTGATCGGCCCGCGGCCGGTCGGTGACAACCCGGCAGCCGTGCTGGCCTCGGTGTACGGCTGCACGCCGAACACCACCGACGCGAAAACCGTCCTGCCCGGCAACGTCGTCGGATTCTGCGACGAGAGCCTGCAGCCGACCATCGACGCCGCCCTCAACGGCTCGAAGTCATTGGCCGAAGCTATCGGGATAGTCGAACCCAGGCTATGGCGCCAAGCGGTGGCCGTTCCGCTGTTCCAGTTGGCCGATTCGGTTGCCGCCCGCGCGGAATTGACAACCGGGGACCTGACCGCGCCGCTGAACGCCCCCTTCGCGTCCGCCGTCCGATGGCAGCGCAAGCAGAATTAGCTCTCCGTGGTTGTCCGGTTTCGAAATAGTGCCAGCGGGTAACGGACGGGTTGCCGACTGCTATCGACGTGTCACCCTTTGGTCACGATCGGACCTGCATTGGTGACCCGCGACCTTTTGACTTCCTAGCGTTCCTCGGCAGTGCGCGGCTCACGGCAGTTGGGCGCGACTTAGAGTCATGGGTGCTCTTCAAGCGACAGATCGGCTTGTGGAGATGACCCTGTGCTAGGAGGGCACGTGTCAATGAGGAGATCAAAGGCAGTCTCCGCGATTGCGCTGTTCGCCGCGGCGAGCTTGGTACTCGGGGCCTGTGGCACCGGGTCGGACAGCTCCAGCGGTGGCGGGGCCAACCAGCAGAACCAGAAGCCTGGCGAGATCGGCGGCGAGGACAAGGTCTACAAGCGCCCCCAGGTTCCGGATCTGGGCACCATCACCACGGTGACCGAGGAGAACTTCCAGGACTTCAACAACCTGATCGGTGCGACGAACAACGCGGCGAACCTGCTCATGACGGTGGCCACGCTGCCGTCGCCGTACATCGGCGTCTTCGAGAACGGCCAGTTCCTCCAGCAGATCGACGGCGACCTGATGGAGTCGATCAAGGTCACCTCGACCAGCCCGCAGGTCGTGGAGTACAAGTTCCAGAAGGCTGCCGTCTGGAACGACGGCGCCCCGATCGGCTGCAAGGACATCTACCTGCAGTTCCTCGTCCGCGGCAAGGACACCGGCAAGAAGTTCGACTCGTCGACCGCCGGCTACGAGGACATCAAGGAAGTCAAGTGCTCCGAGGACTTCAAGACCGCGACGGTCAGCTTCGACAAGCCGGTCGCTGACTACCGCGGCCTGTTCTCGTACACCAACAACGACAGCCTGCTCCCGGCGCACATCCTGGAGAAGCAGACCGGCGTCGCCGACATCACCAAGCTGACCCGCACCAGCCCCGAACTGCTGGCCGACAAGGTCGTGAAGTTCTACACCGAGGGCTGGCTGGGCTACAAGAAGGAAATCGGCCCGTCCGGCGGTCCGTTCATGATCGAGAGCACCGACCTGCGCGACGAGCTCGTGCTGGTGCGCAACGACAAGTACTGGGGCCCCAAGGCAGGCCCGGCCAAGGTGATCGTGCGCACGAACACCAACGCGCAGTCGGCGTCGCAGCAGCTGCAGAACAAGGAAGTCCAGTCGATCGACGTGCAGGCTGACGGCCCGACGGCCATCCAGCTCAAGAACATCCCGTCGGTCAAGGTCTTCGCCCAGGGCGGCCAGACCTACGAGCACATCGACTTCAACATGTCGCGTCCGCTGTTCAAGGACAACCCCGAGATCCGCAAGGCCGTCGCGACCTGCATCGACCGCAACGCGATCGTCGACAACCTGGTCAAGGACATCGACCCGAACGCCAAGCCGCTCGGCAACTTCGTCTTCATGCCGAACGAGGCCGGGTACGAGGACCACTACCAGGGTATCGGTGAGGGCAAGGTCGCGGACGCCAAGAAGCTGCTCGAGGACAAGGGCTGGAAGCTCGGCGCCGACGGCATCTACGCCAAGGGCGGCACCCGCGCGGAGTTCACCCTCGGCTACAAGACGGTCGACCGCCGCCACAAGACCTGGCAGCTCGTCGCCCAGAAGTGCAAGGAAGCCGGCATCCAGATCAACTCCGGCCAGAAGGACCAGTTCAACGCCGACGACCTGCCCGCGAGCGCCTTCGACGCGGCGCTGTTCGCCTGGGTCGGTGGCCTGACCAAGTCCAGCGCGTTCCAGAACTACCAGACCAAGGAAAAGGGCGGCAACGCCAACTACAACCTGTACTCCAACCCGGAGGTCGACCGCATCTGGGCGGAGGCCAACAGCAACCTCGACTTCGCGGCTCGCACCAAGCAGCTCAACGAGGTCGACAAGCTGATGGCAGCCGACCTGCACTCCATCCCGCTGTTCCAGCTGCCGGACTTCACCGCGTCCGACTCGTCCATTGGTGTGACGGGTCCCGACGGCAAGGTCGGCGACATCTCCTACCTGAACTTCCAGGGTGGGCAGACTTGGAACCTTTGGGCCTGGACCAAGCGGTAGTGACAGCCTTTAAATGCTGAACCGGGCTTGATGGGGCCGGTGTGAAAGGCCGTGCCGAACGACGGTCTCGCACACCGGCCCTGCTCGTGTTCAAGTTCATGGCTACCCTGCTACCGCTGGGAGCCGGGCCCTAGGAGTAAGCGAAGTGTTCCGATATATCGTGCGGCGGATCCTGATCACGATCCCGCTGCTGCTCGTCGGCTCGTTTCTGGTGTTCGCGCTCGTGCAGGGCATGGGTGACCCGCTCGAGGAGTGGAAGCTCCAGAAACCGCGTACGCCGGACGAGATCTCGGCCGCCTACGATCGCACGGGGTACAACGACCCGTTCATCGAGCGGTACGCGAACTGGGTTGGCGGGTTCGTCCAGGGTGACTGGGGAACGTCCGTCATTCCCGGTACAGGTTCCAAGGACGTCCAAGACGAGGTACTGCACGGTCTGTGGACCACGTTCCGCCTGGTCATCGGCGCCGAGATCCTGGCGCTGCTGATCGGCATGGCGGTGGGGGTGATCGGTGCCGTCCGCCAGTACTCGATCTTCGACTACTCGGCGACGAGTATGGCGTTCGTCCTGTTCTCGATGCCGGTGTTCTGCATCGGCCTGATGCTCAAGAGCGCCGCGATCCCGTTCAACAACTTCCTCGAGTCCATCGGCATGGACAGATGGATCACCACGGCCGGGCCGCCGCCCGGCGGGTTCTCCGGCAGTTTCGGAACCCAGGTCACCCAGTACATCGGCACGTTCCTGCTGCCGACCATCGCGTTGCTGGCGATCCAGTTCGCGCTGTACAGCCGGTTCCAGCGGGCGTCCATGCTCGACGTGCTCGGCCAGGACTACGTGCGCACGGCGCAGGCCAAGGGCCTCTCGCAGGGACGGGTGGTCTTCCGGCACGCCTTCCGCAACGGCCTGATCCCGGTCGTCACGGTGTTCGCGGTCAACTTCGGCCAGCTCATCGGCGGCGCGGTGATCACCGAGTCGGTGTTCAACTGGTCGGGTATGGGCAAGTTGCTGATCCGCAGCATCTACGAGAAAGAGCCGTACATGGTGCTCGGTGTGGTGATGGTGACGGCGATCGCCGTCGTCGTGTCCAACCTGATCGCCGACATCCTCTACGCACGCCTCGACCCGAGGATTCGCCTTGGCTGACACCACCACCACCACACAAGCGGCGGCCACGGCGGGGATCGACATCGCCAAGCCGCGCAAGCAGTGGCAGATCATCACCCGCCGCTTCTTCCGCCACAAGGCGGCCATCGCCGGGCTGGTCATCTTCGCGCTGCTGGTCCTGATCTCCATCTTCGGGCCGATGCTGTGGAAGTTCGCGGCGTCCGACCTCAACCTCGGCCGCTACAAGTCCCCGAGCGCCGACCACCCGTTCGGCACCGGCCAGATCGGCGACGACCTGTTCGCCAAGGTGCTGTCCGGAACCGGGTTCTCCATGCAGATCGCGGTCGTCGCCGCGGTCATCAACACCGCGGTCGGCGTCGTGCTGGGCGCGCTCGCGGGCTACTACCGCAGCTGGGTCGACAGCGCCGTCTCGCGGCTGACCGACCTCGTGCTGATCATCCCGACGTTCCTGATCGCGGCCGTGCTGTCGCGCAGCACGTTCTCCACCGAGGAGATCGCCAAGGGCGGCGGGTCCAGCAACTGGCTGCAGGTGGCCATCATCCTCGGCCTGACCAACTGGATGATCGTCGCGCGGACCGTGCGCGGCATGGTCCTGTCGTTGCGCGAGAAGGAGTTCGTCGAGGCCGCGAAGGCACTCGGCGGCGGCCCCGGACGGGTGATCTTCAAGCACATCCTGCCGAACACGATGGACGTGGTGATCGTCAACGCCACGATCTGCGTCGCGCAGGCGGTGCTGCTGGAGTCGGCGCTGTCGTTCGTCGGGCTCGGCGTGAAGTACCCCGACACGTCGCTCGGCCTGCTGATCAGTGAGAACCAGAACGAGTTGCTGGTGCATCCTTGGCTGTTCTACTTCCCGTTCGCCTTCATCGTGCTGATCTCGCTGTCGGTCAACTTCATCGGTGACGGACTGCGCGACGCGTTCGACCCACGGCAGAAGAGGGTGCGGGCATGAGTGACTTCTCAGACTTCGGCGACACCGCGCTCAAGGGCAGCAGGCCGGAGGACCGGGCAACCGGTGGCCTGCTCGAGGTCGCCGACCTCTCGGTGGACTTCAACACCGAGGACGGCGCCGTGCACGCGGTGCGCAACGTCTCGTTCTCCTTGGGACAGCGGGAAGTTCTCGGCATCGTCGGCGAGTCGGGCTCCGGCAAGTCGGTGTCGTCCATGGCGGTGATGGGGCTGCTTCCCAAGACCGCCAAGGTGACCGGCTCGATCAAGTTCCAGGGTGAGGAACTCGTCGGCCTGACGTACAAGCAGATGCGGGGTTACCGCGGCAACAAGATCGCCATGATCTTCCAGGATCCGATGACTTCGCTCAACCCGGTTTTCACGGTCGGCTACCAGCTGGCCGAGGCCTACCGGGCGCACCACAACGTCTCCAAGGCGGCGGCGTGGTCCAAGGCGGTGGAAACCCTCGCACTGGTGGGCATCCCGCAGCCGGACCGGCGGGCCAAGCAGTACCCGCACGAGTTCTCCGGCGGTATGCGCCAGCGCGCGGTGATCGGCATGTCGATCATCAACGACCCCGAGCTGATCATCGCCGACGAGCCGACCACGGCGCTCGACGTGACCGTGCAGGCGCAGATCCTGGAGACGCTGCTCAGCATCCGGGACGAGACCAACGCCGCGATCATCATGATCACCCACGACCTCGGTGTCGTGGCGGGCATGGTCGACCGCGTGCAGGTGATGTACGGCGGCACGATCGTGGAGACCGGGGGCGTGCACGACGTCTTCGAGTCGCCGCGGATGCCGTACACCGTCGGCCTGCTCGGTTCCATCCCCAACCCGGCACTGCTGGGCAGGCGGCTCACCCCGATCAAGGGCGCGCCGCCGTCGCTGATGAACCTGCCGAGCGGGTGCGTGTTCTCACCGCGCTGCCCGATCGTCACCGAGGAATGCCACTCCGGCGAGCCGCCGCTCGTGCAGACGGGCAACGACGCCCACAAGGCGCGTTGCATCCGGTGGGAACACCTCGCAGGCATCGACGACCCGCGCAAGCTCTTCGCCACCGAGGAGATCGGTGTCGTGGAGAACCCGGCCGCGCTCGTGGCGGAGGTACCGGATCTGGTGCAGGTCGAGGATCTGGCTGCCGTGGAGAAGCGGCTGGACGAGCAGCGGGCGGAGGAGTCATGAGCGAGCCTGCGAGTGAATCATTCAACACAGGGCCGTTCTCATGCGACGGACTCGAGCACAGCGGGGAGCACGCATGAGCGAGCCTGCGAGTGAATCATTCAACACAGGGCCGTTCTCATGCGACGGACTCGAGCACAGCGGGGAGCACGCATGAGCGCACAGGCTCTGGAGAAGACGAAGGACACCGGTACAGCGCCCTTGCTCGAGGTCGACAACCTGGTCAAGACGTTCCCGGTGCGCGGCGGTGGCATCATCCCGCGCACGGTCGGCCAGGTGCACGCCGTGTCCGGCGTGAGCTTCTCGCTGGCGGAGGGCGAAACCCTCGGTCTCGTCGGCGAGTCCGGCTGCGGCAAGTCCACGACCGGCCGTGCGGTGCTGCAGCTGCACAAGCCGACGTCGGGCTCGGTGAAGTTCGACGGCAAGGAACTGACCACATTGGGCACGCGCGACATGCGTGCGGTCCGCAGGGACATGCAGATCGTGTTCCAGGACCCGTACGCGTCGCTGAACCCGCGCTGGCAGATCAACGACATCGTGTCGGAGCCGTTCAACATCCACGGCTTCCAGGGATCGGCCACCGAGCGCCAGCACCGGGTGGACGAGCTGCTCGAGCTCGTCGGCCTCAACCCGGAGCACCGCAACCGCTACGGCCACGAGTTCTCCGGTGGCCAGCGGCAGCGCATCGGCATCGCCCGTGCGCTGGCGCTCAACCCGCGGTTGGTCGTACTGGACGAGCCGGTGTCCGCATTGGACGTCTCGGTGCAGGCCGGTGTGGTCAACCTGCTGGAGGAGCTGCAGGAGCGCTTCAACCTCGCGTACTTGTTCGTGGCACACGACCTGTCCGTGGTGCGGCACATCTCGCACCGCGTGGCCGTGATGTACCTGGGCAAGATCGTCGAGGTCGGGCCGAGGGAGGACATCTACCACCGGCCGACCCACCCGTACACGCAGGCGCTGCTGTCCGCGGTCCCGGTGCCCGACCCGCGCCAGGAGCGGGAACGGCAGCGGATCGTGCTCACCGGTGACGTGCCGAGCCCGGTCAACCCGCCGTCGGGTTGCCGGTTCCGGACGCGTTGCTGGAAGGCGCAGGACATCTGCTCGCAGGAGGAGCCGCCGCTGGTTCCGCACGGTTCGGGTGGGCTGGCTTCCGCGTGCCACTTCGCTGAGGAACGCCAGGTGCTCTGAGCCCAGTGGCGTTCCATAGGCTTGTGTCGTGATGCTGACTGCTCCGCCGAGGCTGTTGCTGGTCCACGCCCATCCCGACGACGAGAGTCTCTGGACGGGCGGGACCATCGCGAAGTACGCGGCCAACGGTGCCCATGTCACCCTCGTGACCTGCACGCTGGGTGAGGAGGGCGAGATCATCCCCGATGGTCTCGCCCTGCTCGCCGCGGCCGAGTCCGACCAGCTCGGCGGCTACCGCAACGGTGAGCTGCGGGCTGCCTGCGCGGCGCTCGGCGTCGTCGACCACCGCTACCTCGGCGGGATCGGCCGCTGGCGGGACTCCGGGATGGTCGGTGTGCCGTCCAACGAGCACCCGCGCGCGTTCATCAACGGCGACTTCACCGAGCAGGCCGAACAGCTGCTGGCGATCCTGCGCGAGGTCAAGCCGGACGTCGTCGTCACCTACGGACCGGACGGCGGTTACGGACACCCCGACCACATCCGTGCGCACGAAGTCACCACAGTGGCGTGCGCGCAGGCCGATGTGCGCCGGGTCTTCCACGTCGTGACGTCCGAGCGGGCCACGAACGAGGGCGTGGCCGAACTGGCCGCGGTCGCCGACCTGCCGCACCGCCTGCCCGCGCCGGGCGAACTGCCGGTCACGCCGGACGACGAGATCACCACGGTCGTGCCGATCGCCGACCACCTCGACGCGAAGCTGCGCGCCCTGCGCGCACACCAGACGCAGGTCACGGTCTGGCAGGACGACTCAGGTTCCTCCTGCTACGCGTTGTCGAACGACATCGCGCAGCCGATCGTCGGCCACGAGTACTACATCCTGGCCAGCGGACGGCCGGACGACGCCGAATCGGACCTGTTCGGAGGACTCGGATGAACCCGGACAAGGTGATCAGGCTGCTCGGCATCCTGGTGCTCAGCTTCGCCCTCGCGGTCACCGAGTTGCTGTACCTGCCGTTGCGGTTCGACGGCGCGATCCTGCCGATGGTCGGCGACGGGATCGAGTTCCCGATCTCGGCCGTGGTCGCCGCGGTGACGATGCCGTGGCTGGTCAAGCGGGCCGGCGGGGTCTCACCCCGTGTGCTGGTGGCCGGTTCGCCGCTGTGGGTCTGGCTGCTGTGCGTGCTCGTCTCGGCCTTCCCCGGTCCCGGTGGTGACATCGTGCTGGTGGGGGACTGGCGGGCGTTGCTGTTGCTCGGTTGTGGCGCGTTGTCGGGCGCGGTGGCGTTGGGCAGTCTGCTCGGACAGGCGTCCGCCAAGAAACTGTCCCGCCAGGTCTAGGCGGCCTTGCGTTGCTGAGAGCCCGGTATCACGCCGACGCGCCGCGGATTCCTTGTACTGCAAGCCAGGTGTGGTGCGCGGGCGCAGCGTGGTCGAGCCGCTGACGGACGCGTTCGCCATCTTCGACCTGCCTGGCACGTACCGCGCGAGTTGACCGGGATCGCGTATTCGGGTGATATCGGTGCGGCCGCCGAAGGCATGGAACTACGCTGCTGAGCTGTGGCAGAGGCGATCACCGACCAGCACGTGGCCGTAATCCTGCGCGTGTTCGTGCGCAGGTGCGACCCGATGCTGGTGCGGTTGCGGGACGACGGCGAACCGGTCGAAGTGGATCCCGAGGACCTGCTCGCGGGATCGAGCATCGGCCCAGCGGACCCGGACGTCGACCGGTCCATCGTGGACAAGGTGAAGTCCGTCGTCGCGAGCATCAAACGGCCGGGCATGAAGGGCTGGAGCCAGCTGCCGATCGACGAGCGCGTGGACTGGTGGATCAGCCGCGTCGGGCGGTTCACGTCCTTGCTCGCCTCGGTGACCGGACTCGCCGGTGTCTGGGGCGACCGGCTGCCGCTGCAGGACATGCTCGGCTCGGCGAGCCAGGGCTTGTTGTTGTGCGCCATCGCGTCCGAACGCGGTGTGGACGACATCGGCGTGAAGGTGCGGTTGCTGGGCTCGGTGCTGTTCGACCGGGACATCGACATGGAGACCGCGCGGGGCAAGGGCGACGCGGCGGCCGACGAGGAGATGGTCGCCAAGCTGACCGACGGCGACGACGCCCCGGTCGAAGAGGTCGAGGAACCGGTGAAGGGCAAGAGGTTCGGCGTCAAAGCCGGGTTCAAGTGGCTGTGGCGGCAGGCCAGGATCCTCTTCTCGATCACCGGTGAGCTGGAGAAACGCCCGCAGGGCCGCTTCTACCACAAGGCGGTGGGTATGCTGCCCGTCGTCGGCATGGCCGGTGACTACCTCGGTGAGCGCTCAGCGTTGAAACGAGCAGCCAAACGCGGCAGCAAGTGGCTCACTCAGCAGGGGATCCAGTAGCGGTAGCGGTGGTGTTCGGTGCACCCGACCCCCTCGTACAGGCGGATCGCGGCGACGTTGTGCTCAGCGACCTGCAGCGCCTGCCGCGTGGCGCCCTTGGCGTGCGCCCACGAGTAGAGCGTCTTCAACAATCCGACCGCCAGTCCCTGACGCCGGTACTCCGGTCGCACAGCCAAGCGCGCAACGTGCAGCAAGTCGCCCACTATCGCGCCACGCACAGCCGCGACCACCTGACCGTGACGTTCGAGCACGCCGTAGCCAACGCCCGCGGCCGAGGACAGCACGTGCCGTTGGGCGGGAGTCGGGCGGCCGGACCCAGCCGTGAGTTCCCACCACGGAGTTGACGGAGTGTCGTCGACGTGGGCGCCCTCGTGCTCGCCAGGAGCGAGCGGACCGGTCATCACGAGTGACTCCGCGCCTCCCGGATGGTCCAGATTGACCGTCCACCCCAATCGGGTGATCGCCGAGTCCAGCGCTGTGCCGATCACCACGTGCAAGGTCGGCCTGATGCCGTTGCGCTCGGCGAAGCCCGCCGCCCTGCGCAGCGCCATCCTCACGTCCACACCGGGGTCCCCGCAGGTCAAGGTGCTGTTCGCGCGTCCGGTGAAACCGCCGGCCGCCCGCATCCGCCACTGGCCGAGCGGCTCGTCCACCAGTGCGGGCCAGGCCTGCGCGCAGTCGTGCTCGAGGCGGGTGACGGTGTCCATGCCGGGATTCTGCGGCGTGGGGTGCTTCTCCCTTGCTGAGATCCTTGTCACCCTCTGACACCGGTTAGTCGTCGGGGGCATGGACGGGGGATACTTGCGAATAACGCGTCTTCCCGAACGCGCGTGTACCAGGTTTCACAAAGGAGCAGAGCACCGTGACCTACGTCATCGCTGAGCCCTGCGTCGACTTGCTCGACAAGGCGTGCATCGAGGAGTGCCCGGTCGACTGTATCTACGAGGGCGACCGGATGCTCTACATCCACCCTGACGAGTGCGTCGACTGCGGTGCCTGCGAGCCGGTCTGCCCGGTGGAGGCCATCTACTACGAGGACGACGTCCCCGACCAGTGGAAGGACTACACCAAGGCCAACGTCGACTTCTTCGACGAGCTCGGCTCACCCGGCGGAGCGTCGAAGGTCGGCAAGGTCTCGGCGGACCCGCCGTTCGTCAAGGACCTCGCGCCGCGCGAGACCGAGCATTGATCACGGGTCTGCCCGACTTCCCGTGGGACTCGCTCGCGGGTCCCACGGCCACAGCTCGTGAGCACCCGGACGGCGTGGTCGACCTGTCGGTCGGCACGCCTGTCGACCCGGTGCCCGACAAGATCAGGGCAGCACTCGCTGCGGTATCGGACCGTGCCGGATATCCCACCACACACGGCACACCGGAGCTGCGCGAAGCGGCAGTGCGGGCGCTGAGCCGCCGATTCGACGTCGGCGGGGTGGCGCCGAAGGACGTGCTGCCCACGATCGGCTCGAAAGAGCTGGTGGCCTGGCTGCCGACGCTGCTGGGGACCAGCCCCGGCTCGATCGTCGTGATCCCGGAGCTGGCCTACCCGACGTACGAGGTAGGAGCCCTGCTCGCCGCGGCGACGGTGGTCCGCGCGGACGGTCTGACCGCACTCGGGCCGCAGAAGCCGTCGATCATCTGGCTGAACTCGCCGTCGAACCCGACCGGCCGGGTGCTGCCCGTGGCCCACCTGCGCAAGGTGGTCACCTGGGCGCGGGAGCGCGGCGCGACGGTGATCTCGGACGAGTGCTACCTGTCGCTGGGCTGGGACGCGGAACCGGTGTCGGTGCTGCACCCCTCGGTGAACGAAGGAAGCACCGAGGGAATCCTGTCGGTGCACTCGCTGTCGAAGTCGTCCAGCCTGGCCGGGTATCGAGCGGGCTTCGTGACAGGGGACCCGGCGCTGGTGGCGGGCCTGCTGTCGGTCCGCAAACACGCGGGGATGATCGTGCCCCGGCCGGTCCAGGAAGCGATGACGGTGGCGTTGTCCGACGACGACCACGTGAACGCCCAGAAGAACCGCTACCGCGCCCGCCGGGACGTGCTCAAGGCGGCGCTGACCGAGGCGGGCTTCAAGATCGACCACTCGGAAGCGGGCCTGTACCTCTGGGCGACGCGGGGCGAGGACGCCTGGCAGACCGTTTCGTGGTTCGCCGACCGCGGCATCCTGGTCGCGCCGGGGACGTTCTACGGCCCCACCGGTTCGCAGCACGTGCGGGTGGCGCTGACCGCGACCGACGAACGAGTGGCCGCCGCGGCTGCTCGCCTCACTGCTTGACCCCGTGCGCCGTGCCCCGCACCGGGCTCAGGTGGTCTTGCGGTTGAAGTCAGCGGCGAAGGCCGCGACGGCGTCCCATTTGTCCCGCCACTGTGACCGGTAGGCGAGGCGGCGGGCGTGTTCGCGTTCGACGAGACGGCCGGCGACGAAGATGACCGCGGGGTCTTGCTGGCCCGCGGACAGGCGGCGGATGATGTCTTCCGCGACGGCCGCGTCCTGGTGTTCGCCGAGCACTTCCTGGAAGGCCTTGGTGGCCTTGATCAGTTCCTTGACCGGTTCCTTCCCGGCCGCGCCGACCAGTTCGGCGGCGTATCGCAAACGCTTGCCCTTGATGCGCAGGGCGTGCAGTTGCTCGTCGACGGGGTCCTCGCCCAGCGCTGCCACCGCTTTGAACAACTTCCGGTACGGGCGGTAGATCACGCTGATCACCGCGTCCCGGCCGCCGTTGTCCGAAGTGGTCTCCTCGGGTTCCGACACGGTCGCGGCAGCCAGCGAGGTCAGCAAGCTGTTGTAGCGCTTTGTCCGCATCGCCGCCAGCATCCGGCGCCGCGCTGCCTTGCGTTCGGTGATCAGGCCGCCGAGCAGACGTTCGACCGCTGCGCGCTCGTCGTCGTCGAAACCGGCCGCTTCGGCTCGCAGGCGGTCGAGTTGCACGTCGAGGTCGCGGACCGGGCCGAGGGCGTTGCCGAGCCACTTGAGGTCTTCCTGCAGCGGCGGCGCGATCTCACCCAGTCCGGCGCCGTCCGCGTTGACTGCCGCGCGGAGGCGCCGGATGGTGACGCGCATCTGGTGCAGGTCTTCCGGATCCACCCCTGACTTGGTGCCCGCCTCGTGCGCGAGGAGCGCTCGCAACTGGCTGTCCAGCCGCACGCGGACGTGGATGGCCGGCGGGTCCTTGCGACGGGCGGTGATCGGCTCGGACGGGAGCCCGAGGTCCGATGGCGTCAAGGAAGTGGTCACCCCATGAATCTTAGGTGAACGAAATGCTTGTTTTCGCCTGTCAGTCGTTGGCGTGCAGTGCTTCGTTCAGGTGAATGCCCGATCCGCTGCGCTCGACGACCTCGACGGTTCCGGTGCTGGAGTTGCGCCGGAACAGCAGGTTGTTGGTGCCGGACAGATCGCGTGCCTTGACCAGCGTGCCGTCCGGAAGTGTGAGCTTCGTTCCGGCGGTGACGTACAGGCCCGCCTCGACCACGCAGTCGTCGCCGAGCGAGATGCCGATACCGGCGTTCGCGCCGACCAGGCAGCGCTCACCGATGGTGATCGTTTCCTTGCCGCCGCCGGACAGCGTGCCCATGATCGACGCGCCGCCGCCGATGTCGGAGCCGTCGCCGACGACGACGCCCTGCGAAACCCGGCCCTCGATCATCGACGAGCCCAGCGTGCCCGCGTTGAAGTTGACGAAGCCCTCGTGCATCACGGTCGTGCCGCTCGCCAGGTGCGCCCCCAGGCGGACGCGGTCCGCGTCGGCGATCCGGACACCGCTGGGCACGACGTAGTCCACCATCCGCGGGAACTTGTCGATGCCGTGCACGGTCACCGCGCCACGGGCCCGCAGCGCCAACCGGGTCGCCGCGAAGTTCTCCACCGGGCACGGGCCGTGGTTGGTCCACACGACGTTGGCCAGCAGGCCGAAGATGCCGTCGAGGTTCAGGCCGTTGGGGGTGGCGAGCCGCGACGACAACAGGTGCAGCCGCAGGTAGACGTCGTACGCGTCGTTGGGTGGCTCGGCCAGCGCGTTGATCCCGGTCCGGACCGCGATGATCTCGACGCCACGGGCGTTGTCCGGCCCCAGCATCGCGGACACGCCGTTGCCGAGTTCCTCGGCGGCCGCCATTTCGGACAGGTGCTGCGTCCCTGGAGCGGGCGCGTCCCCCAGCTTCGGTTTGGGGAACCAGCAGTCCAGAACGGTGCCATCAGTGGTGACTGTCGCAAGACCGACGCCGTACGCGCCGCTCGACTCGGGGTTCGCGCTCACACGCAAACGGTAACCAACGCGCGGTCAGGACTCGACGAACGGGTTGCGGATCGTGAGATGTCCGATGGTTTGCCCGTGTCGCATGTCCTCGGTCAGCAGTGTCGTGGCACCGGAGCGAAGCGCGGCCTCGATGATCAACGCGTCCCACCAGTTGAGTTGATACCGCTCGCACAGCACGCTTGCCGTAACCAGTAGTTGCGTATCGGTGTCCGTCCCGCACCATTCGCCGTAGGCGGCGACCAACTCACGTGCCTCCGCGTGGGAGTAGTCCAGTTTGTCAGTGGCTGCCGAGTAGAACTCCTTGAGGACCTGCGAGCTCAGAGCTCCGGTGCCGGTGTCCCACAGCTTGGCCAGCGTGGCTCTTGCGACCTCGTTCTTGGCCGGGTCTCGTCCATCGTGGGCGTAGATGAGAACGTTGGTGTCGATGAACGCCAGTTCGGGGATCGCGCCTGTCACTCGGTGGTTTCCTCTGCTCCCTTACGATTCCACCCGCGGTCGCCGTGGATTTCCTCGCGGGTCCAGGTGATCGTCTCGCCCTCGCCAGGGCGTCGACGCTTGCTGAGCTCTTCCATCATGGCGAGAGCGCGGTGTCTGGCTGCCTCGTAGCGAGTCACTTCCTCGGTCAACTTGGTGACCTCCTGCGAGAGCAAGGCGCTGACGGACGTTCCGCGCCGGGCTGCCAGCACCTTCGCCTTGGCGATGACCTCTTCGTCCAGTTGAACGGTGATGTTCCTCTTCATTACCCCAACGGTACAACGTGGGTTTCACGTGGACCACGTGAAACCCACGTGACGGGTAGCGTGCGGGGGTGACCGTTGAACTTGATCTCAGTGCCGACCCGGTGGACCTGACCGCTGTCCTCGTCGACGTCCCGAGCGTCTCGGAGAACGAGGCCGACCTGGCGGACGCGGTGGAGCGGGGCCTGCGCGGCCTCGGCCACCTCGAAGTCACCAGGTCGGGCAACACGGTCCTGGCGCGCACGAACCTCGGCCGTGAGCGGCGCGTGGTGTTCGCGGGCCACATCGACACCGTGCCGATCAACGACAACCTGCCGTCCAGGCGCGAAGGCGAGATCCTGCACGGCTGCGGCACGGTCGACATGAAAGGCGGCGACGCGGTCATGCTGCACCTCGCCGCCACCGTCACCGAGCCGCGGCACGACCTGACATTCGTGTTCTACGACTGCGAGGAGATCGACGCGAGCCGCAACGGCCTCGGCCGGATCGAACGCGGCGAGCTCAAGGACTGGCTGCTCGGCGACGTGGCCGTGGTGTGCGAGCCGTCCAACGGCGTGATCGAAGCCGGCTGCCAGGGCACGATGCGCATCGAGATCCGCACGACGGGAAAACGCGCCCACACCGCCCGCGCGTGGATGGGCGTGAACGCGATCCACGCACTCGGCGAGGCACTGCGCAGGCTCGAGGCGTACGAGCCGCGGATCGTGCAGATCGACGGCTGCACGTACCACGAAGGCCTGCAGGCGGTGAAGATCGAAGGCGGCGTCGCGGGCAACGTCGTCCCGGACGACGCCGTGCTCACCATCAACCACCGCTTCGCGCCCGACCGTGACCTGGCAGCCGCCGAGAAGCACCTGCGTGAGGTCTTCGACGGCTTCGACGTGAAGGTCGTCGACCACGCGGCCGGAGCACTGCCCGGCCTGCACGCACCCGCGGCGAAGGAGCTCGTCGAAGCCGCGGGCGGGCAGCCGGTCGGCAAGCTCGGCTGGACGGACGTGGCCCGGTTCGCCGCGCTCGGCATGCCCGCGGTGAACTTCGGCCCAGGCGACCCGACACTGGCGCACACCAAGGAAGAACACGTGCACGTCCGGCAGATCAGCGACTGCGCGCGTGTGCTGGGCCGTTGGCTGACCGGAGCGTGATCATCGTTGGTCGGCCGGTCACCGGGTCGAGGCGAACAAGTCACCGGTTGGGCGGGCGACCCCAACTAGACTTGAGCCGGTGACAACGAACGAGGATCGCCCCAAGGAGAAACAACGGGGCCCGGTGACCTTGCGCCGTGAGCGCAGCGAGGAGCCGACCACCACAGACCAGCGCCTGCTCGATTCACGTGGCCCGTCCGCGTGGGTGCACACGGACCCGTGGCGCGTGATGCGCATCCAGGCGGAGTTCGTCGAAGGCTTCGGCGCGCTCGCCGAGGTGCCCCGTGCGGTGACCGTCTTCGGATCGGCGCGCACCCCCCGTGACCACCCGGAGTACGAGCTGGGCAGGAAGATCGGGGCGGCACTGGCCGAAGCGGGCTTCGCGGCACTGACCGGCGGCGGGCCGGGCACGATGGAAGCGGTGAACAGGGGCGCGTCGGAGGCGGGCGGCCTGTCCATCGGGCTGGGCATCGAGCTGCCGTTCGAACAAGGGCTGAACCCGTGGGTGGACCTCGGGGTGAACTTCCGGTACTTCTTCGTCCGCAAGACGATGTTCATCAAGTACGCGCAGGCCTTCATCTGCCTGCCGGGTGGCTTCGGCACCCTCGACGAGCTGTTCGAGGCGCTGACCCTGGTGCAGACGAAGAAGGTCACGAAGTTCCCGATCGTGCTGTTCGGCAGCGACTACTGGGGCGGGCTGCACAGCTGGCTGCAGGACGTGGTGTTCAAGACGGGAAAGGTGGGCGAGAAGGACCTGGCCCTCATCCACGTGACAGACGACGTGGATGACGCGATCAGCGTGGTGGAAGACGCCTACCGCGCCTGGGAGGAAGTCCACTAGTGCGGATCTGCGTGTTCTGCGGCTCCCAGCCGGGCCGCTCGCAGCGGTACGCCGCGGCGGCGGCGGAAACAGGGAAGCTCCTGGCCAAGCGCGGAATAACCCTGGTCTACGGTGGCGCGTCAGTGGGCACGATGGGAACCATCGCCGACGCGGCACTGGAAGCAGGCGGCGAGGTGGTCGGAGTGATCCCGACGAGCATGGTGGACAGGGAACTGGCCCACCAAGGTCTGACAGAGCTGCACGTGGTGGCCAGCATGCACGAACGCAAGGCCCTCATGGCGGAGCTGTCGGACGGATTCCTGGCGCTGCCGGGCGGCGCGGGAACCCTGGACGAACTCTTCGAGATCTGGACGTGGGCCCAGATCGGCCTGCACCGGAAACCGATCGGAATAGTGGACACCGACGGCTTCTACCAGCCACTGGTGGAAATGGTCGACCACATGGTGATCGAAGGCTTCATCCGCCCGGGCTACCGCGACTTCATCAGCGTGGACAGCGACCCGGCGAAACTCCTGGACAAGTTCGCGGCGGAGCAGAACTGACTGAGTACCGAATGACTGGCTGACACACGGATAGACAGACGGACACGGCCTGGCGGTGGGCGAAGTACCCTCGTTCACCGGCTTAGGCCTGTTCCGCCCTGCTGAAAGTCATGGTGGGCGGATGGATAGGGCGAGCCGCAACGGGGGTGTGGTTGCGGAACGCGGATTGTGGGCTGTGTACAGGTGGGTGAGTGGTACAGCGGGTCTTGTGGGGTGGATTGGATGGAATGGGTGTGGGCGCGGTGGAGTGCTGGGTCGGGTGGGGCGGAATGAATGGCTGGAGCGCGGCGAGGGCTTGTAGCTGGAGTGGGAACAGATGTGTGATGTGGTGAGGTGAAGGTCTTGGGGAAAAGTGAGAAGGAAATGTGAACGCAAACCTCGGCCAGCTGTCGAAGCGGGGTCGAGCGAAAAGTGCCCAAAAGCCCAAAAGCCCAAAAGCCAAAAACCAAGAGCGGCGCCGATTTTACATGGGACGGGGGCGCCCGTAAGCGCGTCGGCGCGGAGAGCCCCGGCGCTGTGGGAAGCGCCGCGCCTTGGATACTGAAAAGGGCTCCTCCCTTACGCTCTCCGAGGGCGCCCCGGGGGTTCCCATGTCAAATCGGCGCCGCCCCGGCCCACCGAAGGAAAACCGAAGGAGACCCACCGAAAGAGAAGCGGCGAAAATTGAACACCCCGGCCAACGAAAAGAAAGGCCCGGCCGAAGCCGGGCCCAAGAATCACATGTCGCGATCATCCAGCGAGCGACCGCAACGTGCTGAGTGAAGGTGCGAAAGCATAAACTGTCCCCTCCGTCCGCACGAACTGTGCGAAATGCAGTTTCTTTCCTTCTGGGTTGGTGTCCAGTTTGAGGTTGACGTCGGTGTCCTTGCCGATGACCGGGTCGTTGCCCGTTTCCGGCTGGAGGAAGTCGACGTTGTTGACCCACGCCTGCTGGAGGAACTCGAACTGGACGGCGAGGTCCGCCATGTAGGCGATGAACACGAGTCCCCGGTCGGCGTCCGGGCCGTGTCCCGTGCCGGCTGCCGGGTCGAATGGCTGGCCGTACGGGATTCCCCTGCGGATGATGCGCCGCGTGTCGGCGTTGGTGAAGTCGCCGCCGATGCCGTCACGCGGGTTGGTTTTCCTGATGTGCGCGAAGTGCGGTGTGGTGTGCCCTTCCGGGTCGTCCACGTAGCTGATCAGGTTGTCGTCCGGTGCACCCGGTTTGGTCGGTGGTTCGGCGTTCGGGTTGTGCGCCACTGACGCGCCCGAACGCCACCTGCCGACCGCGCGGGCGGCCAGCCACTCTGTGCCGGTGCCGGGCGGCAGCTCGATCCCCTCCTTGTCGAGCTGCCTGCGCGCGGCACCGGCTTGCGCCCACCAGGCGGGCACGTCCTGTGCCAGCCTGCGCACCACCTGGAACGACCCGTTGCGGGTCCATTCCGGCAGTGGGGGCGCTTCCCCGGTCAGCTTGGGGTGACCCACGACGAATTCGCCCGCGGGCAGGATCCGGGTGCCCGGTTTGCCGTGGACGTGGATCGGGTCGCGCGGGTCGGGGCGGTCGAAGTCGCGCACTCCGGGCTGGCTGACGCCGTCCTTGAACCCGAAGTGCTCGTGCCCTTTGCGTTCGCCCGGCAGGGTCGCGCCGACCTGCTCGAACGTGACCGTCAGGCCCGCGCGGGCCGCGGCGACCCGCAGTTGCGAGGCCCGGACTTCCAGTTTGGCCTGATCGTCGGAGGCGACGGTGAGCACGGCGTGCACCGGTTGGTCGGCGCGGCCGAACAGCCATTCGCCCGGTGCGCTTTCGCCGTCGTCGCCGTTGATCTCCGCACGGGCGAACGCGCCTTTCACGAACGCCTGCACGCCTTCGGGCTGCTGGTCCGGGAAGGGCTCTTCGTCCATCAGGAATCTCAGCCCCGCGTACGTCAGGCTCACGTTCACCCAGGTCGCGTTCAACGCGGCCGGGTCGGTTCCGGCGAGCGTGTGGCGGGCGGTGCTGTATTCGGCGTTGAACGCGGCGACCTGGCGGGTCGTCGCGATGTGCGGGATCAGCCTGCGCAGCCAATTCCGCACCGGAGCAAGATCGTCCGGGAACCGCAGGAGCAGGACCGTTTCATGATCCTTGCGAAACCCGGCGAGAATGTCCCCCTGTATGTCGTCGGAATGGCGGAGCGGCAGTGTGCGGGCAGCCTCGTCCGCATCTTGGTCACTCATGAATCCCCCTGGATTCCCCCTGGTCGCGGTGGACGGCTCCCCGTGCCGTCCCCTACTTCCAGTGAGCCCGAGCTTGGCACTGCCTTCAAGGCAGTTCACTCGATTGGAGGAAAAAAGGACCAATTGGCCCGGTATGCTGTCTACTCTCGGCAGTCAGCGACCGGTATGAATCGTCCGATCTTGTGATGGCTATTCACGAGAACGGTCCAATGGGCTGTGGTATAGGGCTCAGGCCGCGTCCGGCAGTTTGTGGTAAACGTCCACGTATTCCTGGCCGGACAGTTCCATGATCGAATACATGATCTCGTCGGTCACCGCGCGGCGAATGGCAGGCGATCCGGCCATCCCGTCATACCTGGAAAAGTCCAGTGCCTTGCCGATTCGGATGGTGACCCGCGCGGGCCGGGGAAAACGCTGGCCAGGAGGCTGAATGCGGTCGGTGCCGATCACGGCCATCGGCACGACGGGCACGCCGTTGCTGAGCGCGAGCTGGCCGACGCCGGTGTGCCCGCGGTGCAGCCGGAGATCACGCGAGCGCGTGCCCTCCGGGTAGATCCCGAAGACGTCACCCTTCGACAGCACCTTGCTGGCCACCTCGAGCGCCGCGACGCCCGCGCGAGCCTGCCCGCGCTGCACGGGAACCTGGCCGATCGCGCGCATGAACGCGGTGCGGGCGCGGTGGTAGGGCGACTTGCCCTGGAAGTACTCCTCCTTGGCGAGGAAGTTGACCTGCCGCGGCACCACGAGCGGGATCAGGATGCTGTCGAACACCGACAGGTGGTTGCTCGCCAGGATCACCCCACCACCGGCTGGGATGTTCTCCAGGCCTTCGACCTTCGGCCGGAACAGCACCTTCGCGATGACGGCGCACACGGCTCGCAGCGCGCGGTAGAACAAGGGGAGCCTCCTGCGGTGGGGGATGCATCCACTCTAGGGCGCGGATTGTTGAATCGAACTGCGCGGTCGGCAACTTCACCTGGGCTCGTGGCACGATCACTGGGTGCGACCTCTCAAGTTCGGTACGCGCGAGGTGGCCCAGGACCGCGCGCTGGTGATGGCGATTGTCAACCGCACCAGGGATTCCTTCTACGACCGCGGTGCCACGTTCGGCGACGAGGCCGCCATGGCCGCGGTCGCGGGCGCGGTGGCCGACGGCGCGGACATCGTCGACATCGGCGGAGTGCGAGCGGGATCACACGGCGAGGTCGTGGACACCTCGGAGGAGATGCGCCGGGTCATCCCGTTTGTCGAAGCTGTCCGTACCCGGTTCCCGGACGTGGTGATCAGCGTCGACACGTGGCGGCACGAGGTCGCGCAGGCCGCGTGCGAGGCGGGCGCCGACCTGCTGAACGACACGTGGGCGGGCGCCGACCCGCGGCTGGCGGAGGTCGCCGCCGAGTTCGGTGTCGGCATCGTCTGTTCGCACACGGGTGGCGCGCTGCCGAGGACGGATCCGCACCGCGTCCGCTACTCCGACGTGGTCGCCGAGGTCGCGGACGAACTGGTGCGCGGGGCGACCCGGATGGTCGAGCTCGGGGTGCCCGCTGAGGGCGTCCTGATCGACCCCACGCACGACTTCGGCAAGAACACGTGGCACGGCCTTGAACTGCTCAGGCGGCTGGACGAACTGGTGGCCACCGGGTGGCCGGTGCTGATGGCGTTGTCCAACAAGGACTTCGTCGGTGAGACGCTCGGCGTGGAGCTGGCCGACCGGGTGGACGGCACCCTCGCCGCCACCTCGGTCGCGGCGTGGACGGGCGCCCGCGTCTTCCGCGCCCACCAGGTGCGGCAGACCAGGAAGGTGGTCGAGATGGTCGCCAGCATCGCGGGCACTCGCCCGCCCGCTCGTGTGCTGCGGGCGCTCGCGTGAACCCGGCCGCGGCCGCCTGGTTCGCCGCGAGGACCTGGCAGAATCCACAGTGGACTGTCCAGGAGCTCGTCGCCGCCAAGGCGGGGCGCACGGTCAGCGTGGTCTTGCCCGCGTTGGACGAGGAACAGACCGTCGGCGACGTCGTGCGCACGGTCCGGCCGCTGCTGGGCACCCTCGTCGACGAGATCGTGGTGATGGACTCCGGGTCGACCGACCGGACCGCGGCGGTGGCCGCCGGGGCGGGCGCACGGGTGGTCCGCAGGGAGGACGTCGTTCCGGACCTGGAACCGTTGCCGGGCAAGGGCGAGGTGCTCTGGCGCTCGCTGGCCGCGACCAGCGGCGACCTGGTCGTCTTCCTGGACGCCGACCTCGTCGAGCCGGACCCGGCGTTCGTGCCCGCGCTGCTCGGGCCGCTGCTGACCGAGGACGTGCACCTGGTCAAGGGGTTCTACCGGCGGCCGCTGAGGCTGGAGACCGAGGACTACGGCACCGGCGGTGGCCGTGTCACCGAACTGCTGGCCCGGCCGCTGCTCAACGCCGTCCGCCCGGAGCTCTCCGGACTCGTCCAGCCGCTCGGCGGCGAGTACGCGGCCACACGCGAGTTCCTGGAGTCGGTGCCCTTCGCCGCCGGGTACGCCGTCGAGATCGCGTTGCTGCTCGACGCCCACTCCATGCACGGCCTGGACGGAATCGCACAGGTCAACCTAGGTGTCCGCAAGCACCGCAACCGGAATCTGCTGCAGCTCGGCGTGATGGCGAGCCAGATCCTGGGCGCTGTGCTGCGCCGGTGCGACCTCGAAGGCCCCACCGAACTCACCCAGTTCGTCCAGGTCGGCGGCGAGTGGATTCCGGACACCGCCCGGTTCGCGGTCGCCGACCGGCCGGCCATGCGGTCCGTGGTCAGGCGTTCGTGACCGGCGGCTGGAAGACCATCTCCGCTTCCAGGATGGACTCGTCCCTCGGCAGCGCCCCCGTCCGGCTGGTCCGCCGGAATCCCAGCTTGACGTAGAAGCGTTCCGCCGCCGGGTTCTCCTCGCCGACCCAGAGCGTGACCCGCTTCCTGCCCTTCGCCCAGTCCAGCACTGCCTGGACGGTCTGCGCGGCCAGGCCGGTTCCCCTGGCGTCCGGGTGGGCCCAGATCCGGATCAGCTCGGCGTCGTCGCCGTCGATCGGGTACGCCGACGCGATGGCCTGGACCTTGCCTTCACGGCTGCCCAGGAACACCACCGACGTGGTCAGCCGCCTGCGCCAGTCGGCTTCCGTGCTCCTCTCCTCGTCGCTCAGCGTCGAACCGAAAGCATCCGGGGAGTCGGCGAGCGCGGTCAGCCGGATGTCACGGAACGCCGCCCAGTCGTCCGGCTGGGCCCGCACGACCTCGTTCACGCCGCGAGGACCTCCGCGTAGTCGCGCACGTGGTCACGGGCTTCGAGCAGAGCCGTGTGCAGCTTCTCGACCATGTCCACATCGAACCCGGAGGCACGCCACTTGTCGAACGAGATACCGAAACCGAGCTGCTCCCACAGGTCCGCGTTGCGTTTCTCGTGTGCGCCGAACGGTTCCAGCAGCACCGACGGCGTCGCCGACCAGAGCGAGTCCAGCATGGTGCCGCCGCCCGGTTTGCTCACGGTCGCGATCGCCGAGCGCGTCAGGTCGAAAGACCCGTGATGGCCCTTGCCGCGCGTGAACACCGGCTCGCCGTTCGTGACCTCGCCGAACGGCGGGTAACCGTCGTCCAGCCAGGGATGCCATTCGGGGTCGATCATGAAGTGCCGGATCGCGTTGCCGGGCCGTACGTCGCTCTGCTCGTAGGCGATCACGTCCAGTGCGAAACCGCGGGATCGCAGCTCGGTCGCGCGTTCCCGGTACGTCCCCATTCCCCAGCCGCCGCCGTGCACCAGCAGCCGCCGGTCGCGGTCCTGCCAGGCGATCGGCGGTGAGCGGGTGACCGGGATGCTGTACGGCAGCGTGCTCTTTTCCGCGTCCGCCAGCCAGATCTCGCGGGCCGCCAGGCTCGTCCCGGTCTTCTGGAAAGAAGGTGACACCACCGAGTCGACGTGGCAGATGTCCACGTCGGCGTTCTCGTGGCGCGCCAGGATCGGCAGCCAGAATCCGGAGAACACCACGAACTTCCGCACGTCACGAGACCGCCACGCCGCCAGCACCGCGTCCTGCGCCTCGGCCGGGATCGCCACGGAGGCGTCCCGCGCCACTCGCTGGCCGGCCAGTGCCACGCGGAAGTCCCGGTGGAACGCCCATTTCATCTTGGCTGTCGTCGCCAAGGTCTCCTGCGGCAGCATGCGTTCCAGAACCCAGACGCTGACGTCCGCGCCGCGCTCGCGCAGCCGGTCGGCCAGGAGCAGGCCGGGCACGTGCACGCCGAGCGCCACCCCGGACGTCAGGATCCCGATCACAGCTTCGCCGCCGCTTCCAGCAGGTTCTTCAGGATCAGCCTGCGCATCCCCGCGTCCGAACTCTGCCGCGGCACGGTCTCGATCAACATGATCAGGTAGAGGTACACCTGGTAGCAGGCCAGCCGGAACGCCACCGGGCCGGTGAACTCCAGCGGCCCGTAGCCGTCGAGGAACGCGGTGTCCCTGCGGATGTCCTTGAACAGGGCCAGTGACACCAGTTCGGCCACCGGGTCGCCCCAGAACGCGCGTTCCCCGTCGACCAGGCCGCTCACCCGGTCGCCGTCCAGCAGGATGTTGCCGTCCCACAGGTCGAAGTGGACCAGAACCGGGTGCTCGACCTCGTCGAACGCGGGCGAGTCCAGCGCCGCCACGATCCTGTCGGCGGAGACCGGCAGGTCCACGCCGTACTGTTCGGCGTCGGCCAGCAAGGACGTCACCATCTGGCGGAACGCCGACCGCCACGAGTCGTGCAGGCCGAGCTGGGGGTAGCCGAAGCCGGCGCCGGTGATCTTGTGCAGGCTCGCCACGATCCCGCCGAGCTCGCCGCGGAGCCCGGCCCGTGCGTCCTCGTGGGGTTTGTCCGGGTACCAGGGACGTCCGGGGATCTCGGTCATCAGCAGGAAGTCGGCTTCCGCGTGGATCACCTGCGGCACAGGCAGTCCGGCGGCCTCCCGGTAGAACAGCGCTTCGGTGCCCATCAGGCCGCGCTCGTAGGTCAGCGACGGTGACGCGGGGTCGGGCGCGACCTTGAGGATGTAGCCGGTGTCCGCTGTGCGCAGGCGGTAGGCCGTGTTGTACGTGCCCTCGGTCAGCTCTTGCCTGGCCAGCACGGTGGCAGGGTCGATGCCGCAGGTCGTCAGCACGGTGTCCAGCTCGTCGGACGACAGCATCCGCTTGGTCACGAAACCTCCGAAACTCGGTCGACTCGCCATGGCAGAGTTGCACAGACGGCCGATGTCCGCTCCTTGGACCACCCGATCCCGTCGCCGCTGAGGTGCGCGAAGAGTTCGCCGTCCGCGGTTCGCCGCGCACGGATGCCCAGCGCGTGCGCGCGGCCGATGTCACGCGGCCCGGCAGCGTCCACGACGGACCCGGTCGCGGCACCGAACGACAGGTCCTGTGGACGGGAATCCGGCAGGTACTCGATGAACGGGCATGGCACGTTCGTGGGCGGATCCATCACGTTCTGTTGCGCGCCAAGCACCACATCGCGGACCACTGCCACGTAATCCCCGGTCAGTGTCGCGGGAGGACGTGGCAACGGCATGAACGCCGGGACGGTGCACGGCCCCGGCATGGCACGCCATTCGATGCGGTTGCGGCGGCTGAGCAAGGTGTTGAACAGCACGTTGTCGCCTGGACCCAGGTACGGCTGCATCGCGCACGCGATTCCGGCCAGCAGCGACACGAACATCGTGGACCGGTTCTTGCGGGAGAACCGTTCCACTTCGGTTACCTCGTCCGCGGTGAGAACGCGTTGCCGCAACGCGAAACCCGCTTCGGGCGTCGGCGACGGCACCGCGAGATCGGTGAACGCGACCCTGCGCCACCAGGCTTCGGCCGCGGTACGCCCGTCCTCCAGCAGCCGGGCCTGGTCCTCGGCGTACTGCCAGAACTGCGCCATCGGGGCGGGCAGCGGGCCGCGGTACAGTGCCGCCAGTTCCGCCAGCAAAGCCCACAGTGTCACCGGATCCGCCATCATGTGGTGGATGTGCACGCACAGCAGGTGCCGGTCCTTGTCCACCTTCGCCAGCCGCACGCGCAACGGGCTCAACGCCGTGAACTCGACCGGCGCGTGCAGCAGTTCGGCTGATGCGTCGGCGAGCTCGAGCTCGACGGGCACTTCCGGCCGGATGACCTGGGTGTCGTCCTCGATCCTGGTACGCAGCAACGCGTTCCGGTCGACCAGTTGCCTGTATGCCTGTTCGAGCCGCCGCACGTCCAACGGGCCGCGCACGTCCACGACCGCGTTCATGGTGAACCACGGCCCGGTCGACCAGCCCGGCTCGTCGGCGTCGAAGCCGAGCGCGAACCGTTGCCAGACAGCCAACGGCTTCCTCATCGGACCAGAGCTCCCCGGGCCGTCGCGTGGATCCCGGCCAGCAACGCGATCCGCTCGCCCGGCGAGTCCTCGCGCGTGAACAGCCGGTCGAGCTGGGCCTCGTAGTAGCCGATCGGCGGGAAGGACCGGATCTCGGTCCGCGCCCCCTTGACCGACAGGTTCAACGGCAGAGCGGCCATCGTGGGCCTGAGCAGGTTGCGCAACCTCACGGAAGCCGATTCGAAGAAGAACTCCACTTCGGCGACGTGCTTGCCGCCGACCGAGCAGTCCAAAGTGGCCTCGCGGCCGTCGTCCCAGCGCAACGTGGCGTGGAAGGTCGTGTCCGTGCCGTTCGGGCCGTCGAACGCGGACGCACCCGTGCCCGTGGCACCTGCGAGACCTGCAGTGGATTGCGCAGCCTGCAACCAGTAGCTCGCGCAGTCGAAGAAGATCCCGCCGCCGAGTTCCGGCCGCGTCCGGTAGGTCCCTTCGGCTGGGGTGAGGAACTGGATCCTCGTGTGGATCCGCCGCAAAGGGCCGAACTCCTCGGCGTCGATCATCTGCCGGACGGCTGCCTGCCACGGGTGGCCCGCGGTCGGAATCGCCTCGGCGACTTGGACGCCGTTGGCCTCGGCGGCATCGCTGATCTCCGCGTACTCGGACGTGGTCAGGCACAACGGTTTCTCGACGATCACGTGCTTGCCGTGTGACGCGGAACGGACGGCCCACTCGTGGTGGGCGGAATTGTGCAGCGATATGTACACCACTGTGACGTCCGGGTCGCGGATCAGCGACTCGTAGTCATCGTGGACACGTTCAATGCCGTTCCTGACAGCGAAGTCGCGGGCGCGCGCGACATCGCTCGCGGCCACAGCACGGACAGCGGCGTCGTCGCGGTTGCTCGCGGGGGCGAGGATCGCGCGTTCGGCGATCTTGGTGGCACCGATCAGGCCGATGTCAAGCCGCATGAGCGCCTCCTCGGACCGTCATGCCCGCGGCCGTGACGGCGTTGAGCGCGCGCTGCCGCAACGCGTCGGGCTGCTGCGAGAACAAGGCAAGGTAGACACGGCCGCCCGGCGCGGCCAACGTGCTGCCGTTGAGCACGAGCACACCTTCGCGTTCACCGCCGGTGTAGCGGATTTCCGCCAGGGCCTGGCACACCGACGAGATCCCGCTGCCTGGCGGGATCGTCAGTTCGAGCTGCGACAAGTGCGCGGCGAGGCCTTGCTTGGCGGCGCGTTCGTGCAACACAAAGGACAGCAGTCCCAACGACTGCCTGGCGTTGATCTCCAGGACCGGCACGAGCGTGCCGTCCCGCAGCAGCATCGAATCGACACCGAACGGCCCGTGGTAGCCCGTGGCCGCGAGCTTCCCGGCAACCGCGCTGACGACCTCGAAATAGCTCTTCTCCCACAGGAGTTCGATGAACTCCGGTGTCGCGGGTGAGGAGCCGAGGTGCCGCAAACCCCGGTTGGTCATGACCTGGACGCCACGATGCCACCACGTGCCGTCAGGCTCGATCAGCACGTGCGCGGAGAAGTCCCGCCCAACGTCGTACCTGCGCTGGACGAGCAGCTCGATCCGCTTGTCCTGCTTGGTCAACGTCCGCTCGATGGCCCGCAGCACGCCGGAGGACTCCACGACCAGAGCAGCGCGGCCCGAAACCCCGTACGGGTCCTTCACGATCGCTGACGGGAACCGCGCGACCGCGGCCGACAACTCGGCAACCGACCGGACGACGACGCCTGTGCCCGGCAGATCCATGGACAGTGCCAAGGCGTTGGACCAGGCCTTGGAGTTCACCCCGGCGACGACAACGTTGTCAGGCAGAGAATCCGACAGTCGAGCTGTCTCCGCGAGCACGGCGTACGGCTCGACGGCGAAACCGCCGACCAGTTCACGGGAGACGTTCCGCTCGTACGGCTCGTCGGAGCCGTCGACGGTCAGGTGCTCGAACGTGATCCCGGCCGCCGCCAGTCCTGCGCGCACCGGACCGGCCATGGGGTGGCGGGTGAGCAGCCGGTCGCCGGGCGCGCAGAAACCCGCGAGGAGTTCGTCCATCGCGGCGACGGCGTCGCCGGAACCGGCCCGCGCGACCGCCGGGAGCGTGGCCAGATCCGTCGGCCGCCACCATTTCTCCGCGTCGAACGTGCCCAGTCGCGCCGCCGTCATCCGGCTGCGAACGCGTTGATCGACGTCACGTACTCGGTGAACTGGCCGACCGAACGCAGGTGGTCGAGCTCCAGCGTCTCGTAGTCCAGTTCGAGGTCGAACGCGTCCTCGATGCCCAGCAGGAACGAGATCGTCTGCAGCGAGTCGAGCCCGTACTCTTCGACCAGGTCGGCGTCCGAGGCGATCTGCTCGGGCGTGAACCCGGGGCCGAGCACGCCCGCCAGTACGGTCTTGATGGTGAACTCGGTGTCGGACATGGGTTTCACACTCCGTTCAGGTAGAGCAAGATGCACTTCGAGCAGACCGGCATCATGCCGTTGGCCGAGAGGGTCTCGCGGACCGCACGGAAGTCGGCGCTCTGCCACAGGTCCCCGACCGGGGTGTCGTACAGGTTGCCGACCACGAACTCGGGGAAGAACTTGCACGAGCTGACCGCGCCGTCCGCGTGCACCTCCATCCGGTTGGACACCGCGAGGCACTTGTTGCGGTGCTGGGCTGGGCGGGACGTGCCGCGGATGAAGTCCTCGACCTCGTCGGCCGCCAGCTGCGGCTGGTAGCGCACCCGGACCCGCCAGGACCGGGAAGCCAGTCGCGCCATGGATTCCCGGAGGACCGGGATCTGCTGCTCCGGCAACCGGTAGGTGTACGAGTGCCAGGTCGGCTGCTTGGTCTTGGTGTCCGGGTCGAGCCACGCGAAGGACTCCGCGTACACCTTGTCCATCGCCTGCGCGACTCCCGGGCTGATGAACCACGGGAACTGGAAGTACACCGTGTTGACGCCGAGTTCCTCGGCCCATTCCATGAACTCGTACATCTTGTACACGGTCACGTGCGAAACCATGCAGGACAACGAGATCTCGCCGTCGAACTTCCCCTCGCGCTTGAGGTCCAGCATCAGCCGGATGTTCTGCATGGTGCGCTTGAAGGTTCCCTTGCCGCGCAGCGCCTCGTGGTCCTCGCCGAGACCGTCCAGGCTGATCAGCAGGTTGAGGTTCTCGCCGATGCGCAGCAGGTCGTCCAGCTTGCGGTTGAAAAGCAGGCCGTTGGTGCACATGTTCACCGTGCGCGGGTAGCGCTCCAGCAACTCGGCGACCTCGTTGAACCTGGTGTGCATGAGCGGTTCGCCGCCCCACAGGAACGTCTTGGACCGGACTGGCGCCGTCGTGCGCAGCACCTGCTCGACGACGTCGATGTCCAGTTCCGTGCGTTGCCGCTGGACGCTGAAGTCGCGGAAGAAACCCTGCTCGTTCCACTGGTAGCAGTGGGTGCAACGCAGGTTGCACTTGTAGGTCAGCTGCAGGCTGACCTCCTGGGGCAGCGGGGCCGCGTACCCCGGGTCGGCCAGCAGGTTCCGGCGTGCCCGTGACCGGATCGCCACGGTGTGCTTGATGTCAGCGAACTCCTTGGCGTTCAACGTTCGTGTGGTGGTCGGGTGCATTCGATCCTCCTCCTTGCGTTTCGGCCAGTTCAGGCATGGAGCGCACCAGCAGGACGCTGGCGGCGACGCACGCACCGCCGGTCGCGAGCACGGCGACCAGGGCGGCCGGCGTGCCGAACCACGACCCCAGCAACCCCGCGGCAAAACCCGCGACCAGGGAGCCGAGCGGGATCGTCGACGACGCCGTCGTGCGGGCCGTGGCGTGCACGGTGGACTGTTCGCCGGGTGGCGTGAGCTGCTGGCGGATGCTCGTCGTCAGCACGTTCCACACCGGCAGCCAGAACGCCGAGCAGACCCGGATCACCACCAGCAGCACGACCGGCGCGGCGATCAGCGTGACCGGCACGGCCAGCCACATCAGGCCCTCGAACGCAGTGGCCAGCAACGCGGCCCGGACGCCGATGCGCGCGGCGATCCGTTGCGTCACGAGTGCGCCGAGCAACGCGCCGACCGCGCCCGCCGCGAGCAGCAAACCACCGCCCAGGCTGGACAGACCCAGGACGCGGTAGGCGAAGAGCAACAGGACCGCGTCGACCACTCCGGTGCCGAAGCCGCGGACCGCGGTCGCGCACACCACTTGGCGCAACAACGGCTGCCCCCAGACGAAGGACACACCGACACGGATCCGCGTGGTGATCGGGGGCGGCGCGGTCAGTCGTGGCGGCAGGTCCTCGACGACCTTGATCCGGGTCCGGCCGAGCGCGGAAGCCAGGAACGGCAACGCGTTCACGCCGATCGCCGTGATACCGCCGACCAGGTTCGCCACCGCGCCCGCCAGCGCCGGACCGACCAGTTTGGACAGGCTGTCCGAGCCCTGCAGCCGTGAGTTCGCGGCGAACAGCCGGCCGGGCGGGACGAGCGACGGCAAGTAGGACTGGCCGGCGATGTCGACGAAGACCGTCGCGATCCCCGCGATCGCGACGACGACGACCATCTGCGTGATGCTCAGCCAACCGGCCAGCGCGGCCGGCGGGATGCTGAGGAACGCCACGAACCGAACCAGCTCACCGGTGATCATCACGCGGTGCCGCCGCCTGCCGGCCAGCAGCGCGCCCGCGACCATGCCGAACGCCGGATAGGCCAGCCACCCGGCCGCCGAAACCAGCCCGACCTGGGCGCTCGACGCGTCCAGCACCAGGATCGCGGCGCTCGGCACGGCGAAGCCGGTCAGCCGGTCGCCGGCGAAACTCATCGTCTGGCTGCCCCAGAACCACCGGAATCCGACAGGGAGGCCGGTCGCTGATGAGGTCGGTCGCATCGTCCCCCTCGCGTCGGCGGCTGCTTTCGGTGATCATCCAGATGCGGTGTGTGCTGGTTGCCACCCCACTGATCACCGTTCCTTCAAGCAAGCAATTAAGTGGGGTGTGATCCACGTTACGTGCGTCGCTCCAGGTCAGTGCTATGTCTGGCTAGAAATCGCCATCTGGGGAGCCGGCAGTCGATCTACGTGTCGCCGGTCTACGCATCGATCGAGATCCACGGTGTATCTGTGGTAAAACGCCTGGGCAGTGTGACTTCGAACCCGTAGACTCGCTACGTATGAAGCCGGACGTGCTGCGTGGACACCTCGACGCGCTACTGCTCGCCACTCTCGACGGCAGGCGCCTGCACGGGTACGCGATCATCGAGGCACTTCAACTGCGCAGCGGCGGTGCGCTCGACCTGCCCACCGGCACGGTCTACCCGGCGCTGCGCCGGCTGGAGCGAGCGGGCTACGTCACAAGCGAGTGGAGCACTGTGTCGGGCCGCCAACGCCGTACTTACCATCTGACGAAGGCCGGGCAACGCGCGCTCGTCCAGGAGCGGACGGCGTGGCGGGAATTCACGGCTGCCATCGAGGGTGTACTCGGGGAGGGCCCATGGCCGGCGCAAGCCTGATCGACGACTACGTCGCCGATCTGGACTCCCGGTTACACGGGCACCGCAAGGTCAAGCTCGACCTGCTGACCGAGGTGCGCGACAGCCTCGAAGACGCCGCCGACTGCTACCGCGCCGTGGGGATCCCCGACGAGGACGCGCAACGCAAAGCGGTCGCCGACTTCGGCCGGGTCAGTGAGATAGCGCAGGACTACCAAAGCGAACTCGCGGTCGCGTACGGCTCGCGGACCCTGCGGGCGATCCTCTTCATCCTGCCGGTGCTGCACCTGGCGTGGGAAGGCGGCCGGATGATCTTCCTCGGGCCGTGGGAGGCGATTCCCGGCGGCCCGATGCCCTCGTGGTTCATCCCCTTCGCCCAGATCAACGACAGCATGGCGTGGGCCGTCGCCATCGCGACCACGCTCGCGTTGCTGTTCGGGCGGCACATGTCCCGCCGTGCGGCAAACAGTCGTCTGATCGCCCGCTGCGTCGCCACTGTCGCGATGGTCACGGCAACCGTCGCCCTGCTGGGAAATCTGTCGATCGGCGTGGCGTCGGTGATCGCCAAGCCGGTGCTGCTTTCCGCGGCGCCGATGTGCTGGGGAACGTCCCTGCTCGCGTTGCTGGTGTTGTCGCGGCTGACCGTGATGGCCCGAAAGGCGGTCCGGTTCGCCGCGTAGTGGCAAGATTGCCGGGGTGACCACCGCGCTGTTCTACCTCGTCGTCATGGTCTTCGTCGCGGCTGTGGTGTTCCTGCTCGCCTCGGTGCTGTTCGGCCGCGGTGAGGAGCTGCCGCCGTTGCCGCCCGGTACGTCGCCGACCAGGCTGCCCGCCGACGACATCACCTCGGCCGACGTGGGCCGGGTGAAGTTCCAGATGGTCCTGCGCGGGTACAAGATGTCCGAGGTGGACTGGGTGCTGACCAGGCTGGGCGCGGAAGTCGACGAGCTGCGCACCCGGGTGGCGGACCTGGAACGGCAGCTGGCGGACAAGGCGGCAGCCCAGTGACGACGAGCCGTGGCGCGAGAAGTCGTGGGGCAAAGGAACTAGTCCGCTGCGACTGGGGCAACTCGACACCGGATTACGTGGCGTACCACGACGAGGAGTGGGGCACCCCGCTGCGCGGGGTGAACGCGATGTACGAACGGGTGTGCCTGGAGTCGTTTCAGTCCGGCCTGTCGTGGATCACGATTCTGCGCAAAAGGGAGAACTTCCGCGCCGCGTTCGCCGGGTTCGACCCGAAGCTGGTCGCCGAATTCGACGACGGCGACGTGGCCAGGCTGATGGGTGACGCGGGCATCGTGCGCAACCGGGCCAAGATCGACGCGGCCATCCGCAACGCGGGCGCCGTGCTGTCGCTCGACGTCCCGCTGGACGACCTGGTGTGGTCCTTCAAGCCCGCCAAGCACAAGCGACCTCGCACGATGGCCGACGTGCCCGCCATCACCGAGGAGTCGAAGGCGATGGCCAAGGAGCTCAAACGCCGTGGTTTCGCCTTCCTCGGGCCGACCACGTGTTACGCCCTGATGCAGGCCACCGGGATCGTCGACGACCATATCGCCGCGTGCTGGCGGGCGAAGTGAAATGCCGCGGGAAATCGACGCCGTGCGCACCGCAAGGACGCGTGACCATCTCGTTACCAAAAACGGGGAAAATATGTCGGCGTGTCGCGCCTCGGCGTGTCGCACCGTGAAGTCGTTGAAGTCACATCCGCGCCCGCTACCTCGAATCTGTCACGCCAGGTCGGTGACTGGTCACCAAACGACACGCAAAAGATCGGTTCGATTTCGTCGCGGTGAGCGGATAGGAGAGAATGGCGTTAGCCGAGGCTGGTGGACCCGGCCTGCGGTGGGCAGGCTATGACGGAGGGAGCACGCTATGGCGGCCATGAAGCCCCGGACCGGTGACGGTCCCCTCGAGGTGACTAAGGAGGGTCGGGGCATCGTGATGCGCGTCCCGCTGGAGGGTGGTGGACGCCTGGTGGTGGAGATGACACCGGACGAGGCCAGCGCCCTCGGCGACGCGTTGAAGGCTGCCGCAGGCTGACCCTGAGTTTTCCCAGGCGGGCCCCGGTATCCGCGAGTGGAGCCGGGGCCGCGCCACGTCTTGAAGCGAGCCGCAGGAGGACCCGCGTTGCGCACGCCCGTGCCGTCATTACCAAGCCCGATGCCCGAGATCGAGGTAGCCGCCACGCCACGCCGTGGTGTGCCCGCCGTGGTCCTGGCACACCCGGGCGACGACTCGCCGGAGTTCGGGCCAGGCGGCGCGGACCTGACCGCGGAATGGGCGACAGCGCTCGGGCTGACAGGCAAGGCAGGCGAGGTGAACCTCGCAGCCGACCACGCGGCGGGCGTCCGCTGGGTGGCCGGGATCGGCGAAGGAGCAGCGGCGGACTGGCGCAAGACAGGCGCGGCGCTGGTGCGTGCCTTCGAAGCCCGCGCGGAGACAGACTCCGACGCAGGCCGCAAGGTCGCACGTTCCCTGCAGCTGACGCTGCCGGAGGGCACGACAGAGGACCAGATCTCCGCGCTGGTGCTGGGCGTTTCGCTGGGCGGCTACCGGTACAAGGTGTCGTCGGCGGAGAAGCCCCGCCTGAAGTTGCTCCGCCTGGTGACAGCGGAAGACCTGCGC
Source organism: Kibdelosporangium phytohabitans (assembly GCF_001302585.1). Lineage (GTDB taxonomy): Bacteria > Actinomycetota > Actinomycetes > Mycobacteriales > Pseudonocardiaceae > Kibdelosporangium > Kibdelosporangium phytohabitans. Next base: position 1,498,011 of record NZ_CP012752.1, read on the forward strand.
CCCGCAGTCGACCGCGCACTGGCGTACGCGCAGGGCACAGCGGCCACACGTGACATGGGCAACACGCCGTCGAACGTGAAGAACCCAGCCTGGCTGGCCGCGGCAGCGGTGAAACTGGCGGCGCAACTGCCAGGCCTGAAGGTGGAAGTACGCGACGAGCACTGGCTGGCCGAGCAAGGATTCGGCGGCCTGCTGGCCGTGGGCGGAGGATCAGCGAGCCCACCGAGGTTCGTGGAACTGACCTGGCGACCGGCCCGAGCGGAAGGGCCGCACATCGCCTACGTCGGCAAAGGCATCACGTTCGACACCGGCGGGATCTCACTGAAGCCCGCGGACGGCATGCACCTGATGCGCACGGACATGTGCGGCGGAGCATCGGTCATCGCAGCACTGGTGACCATCGCGCGCCTCGGCCTGCCGGTACGCGTGACAGGGCTGGTGCCGATCGCCGAGAACCACGTGTCGGGCTCGTCCTACCGGCCGGGAGATGTGGTTCGTCACTACGACGGCCAGACAACAGAGGTGACGAACACCGACGCGGAAGGCCGGATGGTCCTGGCCGACGCGATCGGCTACGCCGTCCGGCGCGTCAAGCCCGACCTGATCGTGGACGTGGCAACGCTGACAGGGGCGATGAAGGTGTCCCTCGGCGTACGAACAGGTGGCCTGTTCAGCACAGACGACGCCCTGGCCGCACGAATCACCGACGCGGGAACCCGATCGGGTGAGGCATGGTGGCGGATGCCACTGCTGGCGGACCTGGAAGACGAAGTAGTCAGCGAGATAGCGGACTGGCGCCAGTGCCCCCCAGGTCCAGGAGGCATCACAGCAGCGCTGTTCCTGCGCAAGTTCACCGCAGACATCCCATGGGCCCACATGGACATCGCAGGCCCAGCGCGTGCAGAGAAGACCTACGACGAGGTCGTGCCAGGAGCAACCGGCTTCTCAACCCGAACCCTGGTAGAGCTGGCAGCGTCCTACACCAGATGAGACACGCGCCACTGCGACCCAGTGGCGCGAGCCAAAAAGACCGACGCATACCGCACAAGAGGCAGCCTGGAGACGGCTCCGCGCGCAAGCGTGGAAGTTGCCCACCGGGCTGGGCGAACGGCAGCAACGCTGGCCTAGCCAGCGACAACCAGCTCATGGCGACTCGCGCGCCCAGCAGTGCCAACTCACGGCGGTCCACACGCAGGGGCAAGGGCATAACGCGCCCACAGCGGCGAACGCGCCAGCGAGAAACCAGCCCCGAGCGGCGAGAGCGCAAACCAGCCGCAGCGGCGAGCGTAGGCCAAGCCACAGCGGCGAGTGCGCAAGTGCGGCAACCGGCTCCGAGTTGCGAGAGCAGGCCAAACCACAGCGGCAACCGCACAAGCGCAGAACAACCCCGACCGGCAAGCGCGCAAACCCAGCCACAGCGGCGAGCGCGCAAGCGCAGAGCAGGGCTTCGGGCAGGAGCGCCCACGCCACCAAGAACCCACCAAGGACCCAGAGCAAAGGCCTCCTGCCCAGAGGTCAGCCCCCGGCGAGGGAACAGCCCGTTCCGTGCAAAAAGAGACGAAGCACCAGAAGGGCGCAAATCACCGATCGGTGCGCTGCGACAACGAGAAGTCGCGAAAGCTGCGGACGGCAGGACTCAGCTGGTCGTGAGCAGGCCAAACGAGGGCAAGCGTCCGGTGAACGCGCGGACGCAGCGATATCTCCACGAGCCCCGGTGTCAGCAGCTCCGCCTCAGGCAAGACGGCGACGCCCAATCCGGACAGCACCAGACCGCGAACCGTGTCCGATTCCTGTCCTTCGAATGCCATCCTCGGGCTGAATCCGGCTGCTTCGCACAGGTCGTCGGTTATCTGGCGCATGCCGAAGCCGTGTTCCAGGCCGACGATGTCCTCGTTCGCTACTTCCGCCACTTCCACCTCTGTCCGGTTCGCCAGCTTGTGGGTGTCGGGGAGGACGAGTTTGAGTTCCTGCTCCTGCACCGGGACCCATGCCAGGTCCGGTGCTGTCGGCGGTGGGCTGTAGAGGGCCAGGTCGACTTCGCCGGATTCCATCCAGGCGATGATCTCCGCCCTCGATGACTGCCTCAGTCCGAATCGGACCTGCGGGTGGGTGAAGCGGTACGCCCGCAGCAGTTCCGGCACCAGTGACCGGCCGAGCATGTGCAGGAAGCCGAGGACCACCCGTCCTCTGTCCGGGTCGATTTCCTCGAGCACCTGTCTCGTCCCGGTTTCCAGGGCGGTCATCGCTGATGCCGCCGCTGCTGCCAGCAGGTGTCCTGCTCTGGTCAGTTGGACGCCGCGGCCGTCTCTTACGACCACGGGTGCGCCGACCTCCGTGGACAGCGCGGCCAGCCAGCGGCTCACGGTTGGCTGCGGCACGTCCATCTGTGCGGCTACGCGCGTGACGTTGCCTTCGGTTGCCAGTAGACGCAGCATCTCCAGCCGCGGCGCGATGGACGCGGCCAAAGATTCATTCATTTCCGTATCGATTGCTTCACCATACCGTATTGGACGTATCATTTGCGGCTGCTTAACGTCCTTGGTCGTGGACAGGTTGACGATTGGCATGGCTGCCGGTGGGCTCGCGAGTTTCGCGCTTCTCTACGCTCCGCAGCCGGTTCTCCCGCTGCTCGCGCAGGAGTACCAGATCACCCCTGGGCACGCCGCGCTCACCGTCGGGGTCGCCACCGGCGCTCTGGCTGTCGCCGTCCTGCCGATGTCGTTGCTGTCCGAAGTCGTCGGTCGCCGCCCGGTCATCCTCGGTTCTGTCATCGTTTCCACGCTTATCGGGCTTTTGCTGCCGTTCGTCGGCGGATTCCAGTTCCTCGTCGTTCTCCGGGCGATTCAGGGGGTCGCGCTCGCCGGTTTTCCGGCCGTCGCGATGGCGTATCTCGCCGACCGCGGACGGCTGAAAGCAATCGGCATGCTCATCGCGGGCAACACCTTCGGCGGAATGGCCGGCCGATTGCTCGCCGGGCAAGTCGGGTCCTACCGCGTTGGCGTCGGACTTGTCGCGGTTGTCGCCGCGATGGCCACCGGCCTGCTCATCTGGGCGCTGCCCAAGGGCGGCGAAACGCCGTCCAAGCGAATGACCGGCGGACTCAAGTCCGCTGTCAGTCAGCCGTTGCTGTGGTCACTCTATGCCGTCGCGTTCCTCAGCATGGGTGCGTTCGTCGCGCTGTACAACGCGATCGGATTCCGGCTGGCCGCCCCGCCGCTGGAACTCAGCCCGCAGCTCGCGTCCCTGGTCTTCCTCGCGTACGCGATCGGCGGCCTCAACTCGGCCACCCTCGGCAGCCAGTCGAACCGGCAGCGAGTCCTCTTTGGAATGCTCGGCCTCACCGCGGTCGGGATCGTCGTCACCATCCCGACCAACGTCGTGACGATCGCGATCGGCTTCGTCCTGCTCACCGCCGGCTGGTTCGCCGGGCACGCCGCTGCGGGCGCATGGGTGAACGCGGAGGCGCCCAGCAAGGGACCGGCGTCAGGGTTGTACACGGGCGCGTACTACGCCGGTGCCTCCATCGGCGGCACGGCCGGTACGTCGATCTACGCGGCGTGGGGCTGGAACGTGCTCGTGCTGGTCTCGTTGTCCTGGTTGTCGCTCGGGTCGCTGGGGATCTGGCTCGCCTTACGGCGGAACACGCGGTCCAGCGCGAAGAACTTGAGCAGGAACACCGGCGCGCCGCTGGCCAGGTAGGACAGCACAAGCGCGAACGCGTGCCAGCCGCGATCCTCGATCAACGGATCCAGCGCCCAGTCCATCAGCGTCGTGATGGCGATGGACAGCGCTCCACCCGCCGCCGTCACCACGACGTACGCCAGGACCTCGGTCTTGCGGCCCTCACTGCCCTTGTGGCCCCACGCCCAGCGGCGGATCAGCAGGAAGTGCGGCACGGCACCGACCAGGAACGCGATGGTGCTCGCGGTCATGGCGTTGGTCTCCCACGCCCAGTACAGCGCGAGGAGCACCACTTGGCTGATTCCCGTGGCCAGCAGCGAGGCCATCGTGTACCGGGTGAAGATGCGGCTCACAGTTCGAGACTTCACCTTATTCACTGAGGATGCCCTCAGGCAGAACCGACCTGTAGACGTCGACAGTCTGCTGCGCGACGGTCGACCACGCGAAGTCACGCACCGCGCGGTCCCGTCCGGCCTCGCCCATCGCCGCGGCCCGCGCCGGGTCGCCGACCAGCTCGTTGACCTTCGCGGCCAGGCCCGCCCGGAAATCCTCGACGTTGTGCTCGTCGTAGTGCACGAGCAAGCCCGTGCGCCCGTCGGTGACGACCTCAGGGATCCCGCCGACGTCCGACGCGACGACGGCGGTGCCGCACGCCATGGCCTCCAGGTTCACGATGCCCAGCGGCTCGTACACCGACGGGCACACGAACGCCGTCGCGTGGCTGAGGATCTGCCGCACCTCGGCCGGTTGCAGCATCTGCTGGATCCAGTACACGCCGGGCCGGTTCGCCGCGAGCCCGGACACGGCTTGTTTCGTCTCCTCGGCGATCTCGGGCGTGTCCGGCGCGCCCGCGCACAGCACGAGCTGGGCGTCCGGGTCGATGCTGTGCCCGGCCGCGATCAGGTGCCCGACGCCTTTCTGCCTGGTGATGCGGCCCACGAACGCCACGATCGGCCGGTTCGGGTCGATGCCGTAGTGCTCGAGCGCGTCCGTCTCGGTGACGGGGTGGTACGCGTTCGTGTCGATGCCGTTGCGGACCACGTGCACACGTGCGGGATCCAGCGCGGGGTAGCAGTCGAGCACGTCCGTCCGCATGCCCTCGCTGACCGCGACGATTGCGTCAGCGGCCTCGTAGGCCGTGCGCTCGACCCATGAGGACAGCCGGTACCCGCCCTTGAGCTGCTCGGCCTTCCACGGCCGGCGCGGCTCCAACGAGTGCGCGGTCACCACGTGCGGCACGCCGTGCAGGATCTTGCCGAGATGACCCGCCATGTTCGCGTACCAGGTGTGCGAGTGAAGCAGGTCCACGCCTTCGGTCGCCGCCGTCATCGCCAGATCCACCGACAACGTCCGCAGCGCCGCGTTGGCGTGTTCCAGGCCGGGCGCGGGCACGTGGGAGTGGGCATCCGCCCTCGGCGCACCGAACGCGTGGACGTCCACCTCGATCAGTTCACGCAGCCGCGGGACGAGAAAACCGACATGCACGCCTGCCCCGCCGTAGACCTCAGGCGGGTACTCGCGTGTCAGCAGACCGATTCGCACAGGTGGTTACGGTAGTTGCCGTTGCGGCGGTCAGGTGAACGTCACGCCAAACGTCGCGTTTCGATCTGGCAGTTCGCCCGGTCGTGACACTAGTGTTCCCTGCGTGACAGGCCAGCCGAAGGTACTCGGGATCGTGCTGGCGGGCGGCGAGGGCAAACGCCTCTGGCCCCTGACCGCGGACCGCGCCAAGCCAGCTGTTCCGTTCGCCGGGAACTACCGGCTAGTCGACTTCGTACTGTCCAACTTGGTCAACGCGGGGTATCACAAGCTCTGCGTGCTGACCCAGTACAAGTCGCACTCGCTGGACCGGCACATCTCCACGACGTGGCGGTTGTCGAACATCCTCGGCCAGTACGTCACCCCGGTCCCGGCGCAGCAGCGCCTCGGCCCGAGGTGGTACACCGGCAGCGCGGACGCGATCTTCCAGTCGCTCAACCTGGTCTACGACGAACGGCCCGACCACATCGCGGTCTTCGGCGCCGACCACGTGTACCGGATGGACCCGTCCCAGATGGTCGCCCAGCACATCGACTCCGGCCTCGGCGTGACCGTCGCGGGAATCCGCGTGCCGCGCTCGGAGGCGCACGCCTTCGGCTGCATCGACTCGGACGAGACGGGCAAGATCACCCGCTTCCTGGAGAAGCCGAAGGACCCGCCGCACGTCCCCGGCGACCCGGATGTGACGTTCGCCTCGATGGGCAACTACGTGTTCCGGACCGAGGTGCTGCTGGAGGCGCTGCGGGCGGACGCGGCGAACCCCGACTCCGACCACGACATGGGCGGCGACATCATCCCGATGCTCGTCGACGACGCCAACGCGGCCGTCTACGACTTCGACGACAACGTCGTGCCCGGCGCGACCGAACGCGACCGCGGTTACTGGCGTGACGTGGGGACGCTCGACGCCTACTACGACGCCCACATGGACCTCGTCTCCGTGCACCCGGTGTTCAACCTGTACAACCAGGCCTGGCCGATCCGGACCGCGACGCCGCCGCTGCCGCCCGCGAAGTTCGTGAACTCGGGCTCGGCGACGGAGTCCATCGTCGGGCCGGGGACGATCGTGTCCGGCGCGTCGGTGCGGGAGTCCGTGGTCAGCGCGGACGTCGCAGTGGAGGACGGTGCCGTTGTCGAAGGCAGCGTGCTGCTGCCGGGCGTGCGGATCGGCAAGGGCGCGGTCGTACGGCGGGCGATCCTGGACAAGAACGTGGTGGTCGCGGACGGCGCCCAGATCGGCGTGGACATCGAAGCCGACAGGGAGCGGTACACCGTCAGCGCGGGCGGCGTGATCGTCCTCGGCAAGGGAGCCCAAGTATTGCCTTGACCTCGTGTGTGACGCTTTCTGCGTCGAGGGGGGAGTCGAGGGGACACGATGGACAGGCGCAGGACACCGCAGGAGAAGAAGCAGCTCTCCTACAGCAAGGACCGCCGCAACTGGTACGGCGAGAACGACAAGAGCTCGCGCAAGAACATCGCGCTCAGGAAGCGCCTGATGAACCGCGCCACACGCCACCGCGCCAACCAGCGACTGGCAGGCGCGGTCGGCCTGGTCGACGCGACCGCGGAGGCGCAGGTGGCCGAGCGGGTGACTGGGACCAGGCGCAGGGCGGACACGTGGCGGAAGGCACCCGACACGCAGCTGGGTGCGTACGTCATCGGCAAGCTGCGCAAACGAGTGCGTGAAGGCAACGCCTCGGCGCCCAGTGCGGAGTGCCGCATCGAGAAGATCCGCCGGAGCACCGTGCCGGACGTCGACCGCCACAAGAGGTGGTGATCCGGGCGGGCGTGCCCGCCCGGATCCTCAGGCTGTCTTCGCCGCCACCAGCAGGCCGTCGCCGATCGGCAGGAGCACGGGCACCAGCCGGTCGTCGTCCTTGACCAGCCGGGTGACCTCTCGCAGGGCGTTCGTGTGCGGTTCCTGGTCGTTCGGGTCGACGACCCGGCCGCCCCACAGCACGTTGTCGAACGCGAGCACGCCACCCGGCCGCAGCAGCCGTACGCCGTGCTCGTAGTAAGCCGGGTACTCCGTCTTCAGCGCGTCCACGAAGATCAGGTCGTAGCCCGAGTCGGTCAGCCTCGGCAGCACGTCCAGCGCGCTGCCCATGATCAGCCTTGTCCTGCCGGGCGCCACCCCGGCTCCCGCGAACGCCTGCCGGGCCGCCGCCTGGTGCTCCGGCTGCACGTCTATCGACGTCAGCACGCCGTCCTGGGCCATGCCGCGCAGCAGGTAGAGGCCGCTGAGCCCCGCTCCCGTGCCGATCTCGACCACTGCTTTCGCCTGCAGGGCCGTGGCGAGGAACTGCAGCGCCGCGCCTCCCGCCGGGCCTATCGGCACGCAGCCGAGCTCACGTCCGCGCGCTCGTGCCGCGCTCAGGGTCTCGTCCTCGGCCAGGTAGTCCTCGACGTAGTCGCGCAGCCCGGCCGGCCATTCGGGTGTCACGCCTCGCG